>JBCDIS010000229.1:0-10843 GCA_038748685.1 Acidobacteriota bacterium
CGACGACGAAATCCTTCGTCATGTGATGGAGATCGCCTTCGAGGTCTTCCCCGTCGACCGCGGATTCCTCCTCCTCCGGGATCTCGAGAGCGGCGAGCTGGTCTGCGAGCTCATGCGGCTCAACCATCGGGTCGAGCTGCGGCCGTCGGGGGAAGTTCCGATCTCCACCACGATGCTGGAAGCGGTCATGCGGGAGCGGGTGGCCCTGCTCACCTACGACGCCCTGTCGGACCAGCGCCTGGCGGGCACCGAATCCGTCCGCATTCACCAGATCCGCGCCGCCATGTGTGCACCCCTTTGGTCCGGCGAGAAGATCATCGGCGTGATCCAGCTCGACTCACCTCACCATACGGGGACCTTCACCGAGCCCGACGTCGACCTCCTGGCCACCCTCGCCAACTACTGCGCCGTGGCCATCGAGCGCAACCGCAACGCGCGGGAGGCGGAGTTCCAGCGGCAGCTTCGGAACCGTCTCGCCCGCTACCACTCCCCGGCGGTGATCGAAGAGGTCATGCAAGAGGGCAAGGTGCCGGAGGGGGCGTCCCCCGAGGGCGGGCTCCAGAAGCTCAAGAAGGCGGAGGTCTCGGTGCTCTTCGCCGACATCGTCGGCTTCACCGCCTACTCGGAGACCTCCCAGCCGGAAGAAGTGGCGGAGCTCATGGAACGCTACTTCACCTATGCGGTGGAGGCGATCTTCGCCTACGGTGGCACCCTCGACAAATTCATCGGCGACTGCGTCATGGCCTTCTTCGGCGCCCCCATGCAGCAGGAAGACCACGCCTACCGAGCCGTCGCCGCCGCCGCCAAGATCCGAGAGGAGCTTCAGGGCTGGAACGCCGAGCGTCAATCCGAAGGGCTGGATCCCGTCAGTACCCGCGTCGCCATCAACACCGGTCCGGTGGTGGTGGGGGATATCGGGTCCAACCGGCGTGTCGACTACACGGTGCTCGGCAACACCGTGAACGTCGCCGCCCGGCTGGAGGAGAAGGTGGCGTCCCCGGGGGATATCGTCCTCGGTGAGCTGACCTTCCAGCAGTTGGGGGGACGGATCCCCACCTCGCCCCTCGGCGACTTCCAGCTCAAGGGCCTCTCCCGCAAGATCGCGGCCCACAAGGTCCTATGACGGCACCGGACGGGGACGCCCTCCGATCCGCCTTCGTTCTGGTCACCGGCAACGCCAACAAGGCGAAGGAAGCGGAGCGGATCCTCGGCTTCCGGCCGGACACCGAGCCCGTCGACCTGCCGGAGCTCCAGAGCCTCGACCTCCAGGTCGTGCTCGACGCCAAGGCGAAGGAAGCCTGGTCGAGGCTGGAGCGCCCGGTGGTGGTCGAGGAGACCGCCTTTTATCTCGATTCCATGAACGGCTTTCCAGGTCCCCTGGTGAAATGGATGCTCGGCGCCGTAGGACCTGAGGGGCTTGCACACACGGCCCTCGCCCTGGGGGATCCGGGGGCAATGGCGGTCTGTGCCCTGGCCTACTGCGACGGCGGGAGGTTGGTGTCGGCCCGGGGGGAGACCCGCGGTCACCTGGTGGCGGAGCCCCGAGGGGGCGCCGGTTTCGGCTGGGATCCGGTCTTCGTTCCGGAGGGCCACACCCGGACCTATGCGGAGCTCGAACCCGAGCTGAAGGACACCCTGGGGCACCGCGGGCGGGCCTGGCGGGCCTTCCGAGGGGCCCTGGTGGACGCCGGCATCGTCGATTGACGCTGTTCCCCCACGGGACCGTCACTCAGGACCCGGCGGCCGTGGGAGGGGGAGCTCCGCAGGGGATGCCTGTGCTCTGCCTGTGGAATTCTTTTGCGACGGGTTCCCGCCGCCTTAGAGGACCCTGGACGGAGGACGTCCTCCCGGGGGCGGCGGCGGGCCGCTGGGGTCGAGGAAAGGGTCTAAATGTCGATGGTCAAAGCGTTTACGGGATCTTCACATAGCCCGATCCCGAGATGCCTGTGGAAAACTCCGTCTCCAGGCCCGGCCCCGAAACCCTGGAATTTCCGAGTGAGATTCGGCAAGCCTTTTTTATTCAGTGGTTTACGGAGATTCTTGGCGATTCTTGGGCCGATTCGGGGGTGCTCTGACACGACGTGGAGACCTGCCGAATCCGGGGGTCTTTTCCACAGGGTTTTCCGCATCAAGGGCCCGTTAGGATGGGCCCCAGGGGCTAATACGCGTGGCTTCCGGGGAGGGTGAGTACAGGCCCGAAAGCCCCCCGGTCGCCCCTTTTGCGGGCCAGTACGCCGATTTTCCCGCAAATGCTGTAAGCATTAGGCTTAGGTCGATTTGCACAGGAAAATGTGCGATTTGGAGTAAATCCCGGAAACTCGCCGATTCCTAGGACCAGTCCACCGGTTTTCCACAGCTTGTTCCACAGCTTCTGCGGATCGCCCACAGCGGCCGGGGGACAGTGCTCTCAGGCCGAGGTGCGGCGTTCCTGGAACCAGCGGGCGGTGAGCTCGACGCCCTCCGGCAGGGCTTTCGGGGGGGCGACGCCGAGGGCCCCCTGTACCCGCGAGGGGTCGATCACGGACCGCCGCTGCTCGCCCGGCTTCCCGGGGCCGAAGGCGGGTTCGCCGTCGACCCCCACGGCGGCGGCGAGGGCGCCGTAGAGCTCCACCACGGAGGTCTCCACCCCGGTGCCGACGTTGAGGATGTGGAAGCCCCCTCGGCCGACGGCGGCGAGGTTGGCGGCGACGACGTCGGAGACGTGGACATAGTCGCGGGTCTGCAGGCCGTCGCCGTTGATCGTCGGCGGGGTACCGTCGAGGAGCCTTTGCAGGAAGATCGCCACGACGCCGGCCTCACCGTGGGGGTTCTGCCGCTCGCCGTAGACATTGGCGTAGCGTAGGCACACCGCGTCGAGGCCGTAGGCGTGGTGGTAGTAGTAGAGGTAGCGCTCCACCGCGAGCTTGCTGATGCCGTAGGGGGAAACCGGCCGCTGGGGATGATCCTCGTCCGCCGGGAACACGTCCTGCTCGCCGTAAATGGCGCCGCCGGTGGACGCGAAGAGCACCTGGGAGACGCTCCCCTTCCGGGCCGCTTCGAGGAGGTTCAGCGACCCCAGGACGTTGACGTCGCCGTCGAAGACCGGATCGGCCACCGACCGCCGGACGTCCATCTGGGCGGCGTGGTGGACCAGGACATCGATGCCCCCGCCGGCCACGAGATCGGCGGCCTCGGGGCTGCGGATGTCGTGGACGTGGAGCTCGGCGCCGCTGGGGACGTTGTCCCGCTTGCCGCCGGAAAGATCGTCGAGGACGAGGACCCGGTGGCCCTCGGATAGGAAGGCGTCCGCGAGGTGGGAGCCGATGAAGCCGGCGCCGCCGGTGATGCACACGGTCTTGTTGCTCATTGGGGAACTCTAGCCCAATTGCCCGCGGTTTTGGACACGAAACGACGCTGCCCGCCGAGGACGGCGGGCAGCTTAGGGGAGTCCCTGGTGAGCCGGATGACCCCGGCGTCACGTGCGTTAGCGGGCTTTGCGCCGCAGCAGCTCGTGGGCGCCTTCGGTATCTAGGTCCGGGCCCAGGGAGAGGGAGAGGGGCAGGCCCCAGCCGCCGCCGTCGTTCTCCACGTAGCCGAGGCCGGCGTCGCCATGGTCCCAGGCCACCAGCAGGCCGCGGCCGTTCTGGGACGGGAAGACCGTAGCGGTCTCGGTGCCGGGAACCGCCGGGGCGGGGTAGTCGGCTCGGATCGAGAGGTCGAGGAGCTGGGCCAGCTGTTCGTGGTTCCCGTCGCCGTCGAGGAAGGCTCCGAGGTCGAGGTCGAGCACCTGCTGATCCGGGTCCGCCGGGTCCGCCACCGTCGACGCGTAGACCGCGCCGCCGAGGGTCAGGGTCTGCGCCTGGGCGTCGTTACCCAGGTTTTCGAGACCGCCGTAGCCGTATCCACCGCCGTTGGCGAGGAGCCAGGACGAGAGCTGATCCGCCAGGTAGTGGACCACCGCCGGGTTGAGGCTCATGGTGGAGCCGATGATGATGATGTGCCCCCGCAGTCCGCTGGCCATGGCCTCGAGGTCCTCGGGGTCGTAGAGATCGGCGAGCTGGAAGATCAGATCGCGGACCTGGTCCCCCAGCAGGCTCAGCTCCATCGGACGGACGTCGATCCGCAGGGTGGCGATCCGGCCGAAGGCGCCCTCGGCGAAGGTCACCAGGAGGCCGCGGCCGTCGGCGGTGGTCTGTACCGCGAGGGTCGACCGCAGGGCCGGGGCCAGCGCCACGGGGGCCTGTCCCTGGTGCGCCTGCTGGAGAGCGGCGCTCAGGTTGAGGCTTTCGCTCCAGCCCACGAAGTGGCCTTCGACGAAGACGAGCGGCAGGTAGTGGACCCCGCCGTCGGCCTCCCGCCAGACCAGGTGGAAGATTTTGCGGCTCGCCTCGACCACCTCCTCGGGGGCCAATTCGAGGCGGAAGGAGTCCTCAGTGACCAGGATGTGGGGCGGCGTCTCGAAGAAGAGGGGGACATCGCCTGCCTGGACCGTCTCGATGGCGGTGAAACCATCGTCGGAGAAGGAGGTGAAGTGCAGGCTCGAGGTGCCGGTGGCGGTGTAGGTGGACCAGAGCAGGATCGCCGTACCGCCGGCGGCGTCGTAGGTGACGCGGGCTCCGTGCTCGGGACGCCAGGTGTCGGTGCCGGGCACCAGCAGGCGCTCCACCTCGCCGTCGCGGTCGACGTCGAGGGCCAGGACCGAGAGGTTCGGCGGAACCCCAGGGGCCCCTGGGAACAGCTCGCCGAAACGGCCGTCCCGCACGGTGAGGAGGTCGCCGTTGTTGGTCAAAGCGCGGTCTTTGCCCTGGGCGAAGGCGGCGGAGCCGGAGCTAGCCAGCAGGGCGATGGAGGAGACGAGGAGAAACAGCGGCCGAAGCCGGAATCGACGAAGCATGGTCATGACGATGCCATCAGGTTGATCAATTTGCGGATGTCGGCGGCCATCAGGACGTCGACCACGAAGGGCTCGTTGGGATAGAACCGTCGCTGCAGCTCGGAGAAGTGCTCGTAGGCGCGGATGGACTGGCCACCGAGCTTGGCCGCCTCGCCGAGGAGGTAGAGGGCGTTCTTGACGTGCTCCTCGCCGTCGCCGGCGGCTTCCGCCAGCTCCAGTGCCCGCTCGGCGTGCTCGGTGGCGCGGCGGTAGCGGGCGATTTCGAGGTACGCGTAGGAGAGGCCCAAATGGGGGAGGTGACGCCAGGAGGCGGCGCCGAGCCGGCGGAGCATGCGCAGGCTGCGGGTGAGGCAGTCGAAGCCGTTCCCCAGGTTGCCGAGCACCGTCTGGCAGTAGCCGAGGTTGGCGAGGACGATGGCCCGCTCCACCGCGTCGTGGCCTGCCCCGGCGGCGCCGAGGGCTCGGCGGTAGTGGCCGCAGGCCTGCTCGAAGTGGCTGTCCAACATCAATATGTTGGCCAGGTTGTTGTGGCTCGGCGCGATCAGCTCGGGAAGCTCGGCTCGGTCGGCGTGGTCGATGGCGAGCCGCGCGTAGAAGGTGGCGCGCTCGGTCTCCCGCCGGGAGTCGTGGTGCTTGGAGATGTTGTAGGCCGCCTGGCACTTGTTGGCGGCGCTGGTGCTGCGCATCAGGATCTGCCGCATTTGGCGGATCGAGGGCTCACCGTCGCCGCGGGCGATCAGGATGCCGGCGCGGTTGCACCGGGCCTGATCGAGGGCTTCGAGGTCGCCGAGGTCCTGTGCCGACTCGATCGCCTGTCCGCACAGCTCCAGGGCGTCGTCGAGCTGTCCAGCGGCGATGGCCTCGCGGACCCGGAGCCGAAGCTCGGCCAGGTGTTCTTCGGGGGAGGGGCCCGCAGCAGACGGGGTGCCGTCTGCGGGTCCGACGGTATTCGGGGCGGTGCTCCTGGGCGGAGCTGGGCGGGAAGGGCTCATTAAACGGCGATGCCTCCAGGGGACCGGCACAGAATAAGGATCAAAAGCCGTCGCGACTATAGCACGACAGCATAGGGCGTCATCAAGGACGCCAACGGCGGATGGTGGTTGGGGGGCGCCTAGGTCAGCGAGCGATGGCCTAGGGCATCCCGCTGTGGTAGAACGCGAGAAACCTCCGCCGGAACCGCACCCCACGGCCCTCGGAGCGCACCCCGCCCGGCGGGGACGCAGGGGCGCACCGCGGGCGCTCGGAGACCGACGGGCCTAGGAGAGGGAGCCATGAACGTCCAAGAAGCCTCCGAGCATCGACCGTCCAGCGAGCTGACCGGCCCGATCCTGTCCCGCCTGCGGCAGGCGGTGGCCCTGTACCTGTGGGAGCGGGGGGCGGTCCGGGTCAACGCCGAAGAACCCTTCCGCCTCGCGTCGGGGAACTACAGCCCGATCTACGTCAACTGCCGGACGGTCATCTCCGATCCGTCCTTCATGCGCCTTTTCGCGACGGCGGCGGCCATGCTCCTGGAGCGCCAGGGGGCGTCCTTCGACGCCGTGGCCGGCGGTGAGACCGCCGGCATCCCCTACGCCTGCCAGCTGGCCCCGGCCCTCGGGCTGCCGGTGCTCTACATCCGCAAGAAGCCGAAGGGTTACGGCATCGCGTCGCAGGTGGAAGGGCACCTGGCTCCGGGGTCGAGGGTCCTACTGGTGGAGGATCTGATCACCGACGGCGGCAGCAAGGTGGGCTTCCTCGACGGCGTGAAGGCGGCGGGGGGGCTGGTGACGGACGCCCTCGTGCTCTTCGATCGCCAGCAGGGGGGCGCGAAGCTCCTGGCGGAGCAGGGTGTGACCCTCCACGCGGTCACCGATCGCGCCACCGCCTTCTCCGTGGGAGGCGCGTCGGGCCTGGTGGACGAGATGCTGCGCCGGTCCGTGGACGACTACTTCCACGACCCAGCCGCCTGGCACCGAAACCGCGGCCTCGACTACAGCGCCTGACCGCGGCGGCGCCTATCGGGTCGCGACGGGCTACCGGGCTCGCGCGAGCTACCGAGCCGCGACGGGGCTACCGTCGACGACGTCGTCCGAAGGATGGACGACCACCCGATCCCCTTCCCCGAGGCCCGACAGCACCTGGGCCTCCAGGCCGTTGCGCCGGCCCACCTCGACGGAGGTGATGCTGGCGACGCCGCCTTCGACCCGGTAGACCGCCCATGCCCCTTCTGTATCTCGGAACAGGGCGCTGGTGGGTATCTTTAGGACCTCGTCCTCCTGCCAAACCACCACCCGCACCTCCACCCGGAAGCCGTCCCCTAGGCGGGACCAGGCGTCCCGCGGGTCATCGAAGTCGATGATCACGTTGACCCGTTGCTCCTCGACGCCGAGGGCGGAGACCTTGGTGAATCCCGACGGCTCCACCCGCCGCACCTCTCCGTGCAGGGAGCGGTCACCCCCCCACTGCTCGATCAAGACCTCGAGACCCGGCTCGATGCGGACGGCGTCGGTGGACAGGAAATCGGAGACGATCTCCAGGCGGGCGGGGTCCGCCACCTCCAGCAGCGCTTCGCCGGCGGGAACCACGGTCTCGCTCTCCCGCAGGCGACGCAGGACCACGCCGTCCACCGGAGAGGTGATGGTGATCGGCTCCGTCGTCTCGGCGGCGCCCCCCGCCCCGCGGCGGCCCTGGACCAGCCTGGCCTTCGCCACCTCGAGGTCGTGGCGGGCGGTGCGCACGGCGAAGTCGGCGGCCCGCTTCGCTTCCCTCTGGGTGTCGGCTGCCAGCTCGGCGGAGTCCAGGCGTTCCCGGGAGACGATCTCCTCCTCCGCCAGCGTCCGCTGACGGTCGAGCTCCGCCTCGGCGAATCGGAGCTGGGCCTCGGCCCGGTCCCGCTCCGCCCGGGCGAGCCCGAGGGACGATTCGGCGGCCCGCACCCGTCCCTCCGCCTCCGCCAGGGAGCGGGCGTCCAGCAGGCCCGGTTCCGAAGGCTGGAACGTGGCGAGCACCGTCTCGCCGGCGACCACCGCGTCCCCCGGCTCCAGCTCGATGCGCAGGACCCGCCCCGCCAGCGGCGCCGACACCCGGTAGCGGTCGCGGACGCGGGTTTCCCCCTCTTCGTCGAGGGTCACCCGCATCGGACCGCGGACGGCCTCGCCGAAGTCCGCCGGCACCGCCTTTGGGCGGCCGATGACGAAGATCAGAAATAGGACCAGCAGGATACCGGCGACGACGGAGAGGGCTCGGATGCGCCGACGGCGGCGCTCCTTGGCCTGGGCGTTGCCGGAGGCGGACGCATTGGCGGAAGGGTTCACGGGGTCACTCCCTGGTTTTCAGCACCTCGACGAGGTCGAGGTGGTCCAGCCGTCGGCGGACCAGCAGGCCGGAGAGGGTGGCCGCCAGCACCACGATCAGCGCCGAAACGCTGAAGGTGCGACCGGAGACCACCAGTGGGAAACGGTAGAGCTCGGTGTCGAAGGCCGACACCATGAACGCGGCGAAGCCGTACCCCAAGGCCAGCCCCAGGGGCACGGCGGCGAGGGTGAGGACGGCGAGCTCGCCGAGGAGGATGAACGAGATCTCCGCCCGCGTGAACCCCAGGACCCGGAGGCTGGCGAGCTCCCGGGAGCGCTCCGAAAGGGCGATGCGGGCGGCGTTGTAGACCACGCCGACGGTGATGATCGAGGCGAACAGGATGGTGAAGGAGATGAAGACCCCCATCATCTCGTCCATCTGCCGCTGGAACTCCCGGATCGCCGCCGCCTTGAGGGCGACCCCCGCCACCGACGGCAGGTTCTTGAGCCGCCGGTAGAGGGCGTCGGCCTGGCTGGGGTCCACCTGGAGGTAGGCGCCGGTGAGATTTGAGCCTTCCCGCATCAGGCGACGGAGGGCGTCGATGTCCATGTAGACGGCGGTGCCCATGTACTCGTCAACCAGGTCCGTGACCACCGCCCGGCGCACCGGCCTGGCCCCTTCGAGGATTTCCAGGGTGACCTCGGATCCGCGGCCGATGCCCAGGATCTCCGCCAGTTTGGAGGTCATCAGGATGCCCTCCGGCGGCGGCCGCTCGACCCCGTAATCGGCGTTGACGATCCGCTGCAGTCGGGCGTCCCCCACGAGGCCGGTCACCGCCGTCTGCCGGGACCGGTGGCCGGCCCGCAGCCGGACCGGCACGTTGCGGGATGCCTCGGTGTGGATCACCCCCGGCAGCCGCGCCATCTCGTGCAGGGCCGCGGCGCTCCGCGGCTCCACGAAGCTGACGGTGAGGTCCTGCCGCTGGGCGACGTTGAACTGCATGTCGAGGACGACGTCGATGGAATCGAGGAAGAAGAGACCGATGATCAGCAGGCCGCCGGAGCAGGCCATGCCGACGATCGACGCCAGCGCCCGCAGCGGCCGGCGTTCCAGGTTGCGCAGGATCATCCGGGTGGGGGGCGAGAGGAACGGCTGCAGACCGATGCGTTCGATCAGGGTCCGCCGGTACCTGGCGGGGGGCTCGGGGCGCATGGCCTCCGCCGGCGGCAGGCGGATGGCCCCGCGGACCGCCGTCGACGCGCCGACGACGGCGGCGCCGAGGCCGATCCCGATGGCCCCCAGGACCACCTTCGGCGGCAGGTGGTAGGCGAGGAATGGGAAGCGGAAGTAGTCGTTGTAGAGGCCCACCATGTTGCCGCCGAGCCAGCGGCCGAGGCCGAGGCCCGCGCCGCCGCCGACCACGGCGATCCCCAGGCTCCACAGCGTGTAGTGCCAACCCACCTCCAGGTTGTCGTACCCGAGGGCCTTGAGGGCCGCGATCTGCTCCCTCTGCACCGACACGATGCGGGTCAGCACGACGTTGAGGAGAAACGCGGCGACGGTGAGGAAGACCATCGGCACCATGAACCCGAAGCCCCGCAGCTGGCGCAGCTCGTTGTCGAGGTACCAATTCGACACCTGGAGCTCCCTGGGGAGGGCCCCCAGGCCACCGTAGGGTTCCAGCAGGTCGTCCAGCCGCGCAATCACAGCGTCCACCTCGGTGCCGGGGAGCAGCTTCAGGGAGACGTCGTTGAAGCCACCCTCCATGTCGAAGGCGGTGGCCAGGGCCCGGCGTTCGATCCACAGGACCCCGAAGCGGGCGTCGTCCGGCATCAGGTCGCCGGGGCGTATGTTGTAGACGAACTCCGGGGATAGGGCGATGCCGACGACGTCCAGCTGCCGCCGCCTGCCGTTGATCACCGCCGTCAGCGAGTCCCCCGGTTCGAGGTCGTGGGCGAGGGCGAATCCTTCGGTGACGATCACCTCGTCGCTGCGGCCTGTTTCGATCCAGCGCCCTTTCTGCAGGGCCAGATCGTTGAGGATGGGGGTACGGCGGTCCGGAATCGACACCAGGCGGCCGGTGACGGGCTCCCGCATCCCCTCGACGTCGAGGGTCACCTCCGCCACCACCCGCGTCTGGACGGCGGCGACGCCGGGGAGGTCGGCGATGCGGGACTCGAGCCGGTTGGGGGCCCGCTTCAAGCTGGCGAAGACGTCGGCGAAGCGGTACCGGTCGTAGTACGCCTGCTGGGTGGCCTCCAGGGATCCGAAGGTCGAGAGGTACGCGATGAACATGGCGATGCCCACCGCGATCACGGCGCTGATCGCCACCACCTGGCCCTTGATCAGCCAGAGATCCCGCAGCAGCTTCCGGTGGATGGCGCGCACGGCGATGCCCTACCAGTCCAGGTCCCTCGGACCCAGTTTGGACGTGTTGATCTCGATGCTGGCGATCCGGCCGTCCGCCAGCTGCACCACCCGGTCCGCCATCTTCGAGATGTCGGCGTTGTGGGTGATCACGGCCGTGGTGGTCCCCAGCTCACGGTTGATTCGCTCGATGGCCTCCAGCACCAGGACCCCGGTGGAGATGTCGAGGGCTCCGGTGGGCTCGTCGCAGAGGAGCACGTCGGGGCGCTTGGCGATGGCCCTTGCGATCGCCACCCGCTGCTGCTGGCCGCCGGAAAGCTGGGCCGGAAA
>JBCDIS010000230.1:0-10827 GCA_038748685.1 Acidobacteriota bacterium
CATCCATCTTCGGAACACAGACGGGCTCCACCGGCGCCCGGTTTCGCCACGGGGCCGCCACAATCCCACCCGCGCCGGCCCGTATAATCCGGGCATGGACAACGAAAGCCACCCCGGCGATCCGCGCGACCCCTCCCCACCCTCGCCCACTTCGTCCGCCCCCCGGCCCACCGGGTTGGACGCCGCGCCCCTCGCCCCCGCGGGGTCCGTCACCCCGGCGGGACCGGACCCCGGCCGACTGGGCAGCGGCGGCTTCGAGGTCCGGCCGCCGCGGGAAGATCCCCCGGGGGACGACGACGACCGCCGCCGCGCACGGCGCCGCCGCTGGGTACGGTTCGTCGTCGCACCGCTGGTGACGGCGGCCTTGGCGACGGCCACCGGCGTCGGCGTGGCGGCGTCCATCCACCGTCCCCAGGTTGCCGAGCTGGACGAATTCGTGCCGCGCCTGGTCACGGAGATCTACGACCGCCACGGCCAGGTGGTCCGCACGTACTCCCGGGAGAACCGGGTGATGATCGAGGACGGCGAGCTGCCGGCCGTGGTCCAGAACGCCATCCTCGCCACGGAAGACGCCAACTTCTTCCAGCACGGCGGCGTCGACCTCAAAGGCGTGGCGCGGGCGGCGTGGACCAACCTCAAGGCCGGCGACATCAAGGAAGGGGCGTCCACCATCACCATGCAGCTGGCCCGGGAGCTGTTCTCGTTGACCCGGGAACAGAAATGGTGGCGAAAGGTGGAGGAGGCTTTCCTCGCCGTGGAGCTGGAAAAGAACTACAGCAAGCAGCAACTGCTGACCCTCTACGCCAACCTCGTCAACCTCGGCCACGGCAACTACGGCATGGAGGCCGCGGCGCGGGCCTATTTCAACAAGTCCGTCGACAAGCTGACCCTGGCGGAGGCCGCTACCCTGGCGGGCATTCCCCAGCGCCCCAGCCATTTCAGCGTCCACCGCCGCCCCGAGGCCGTGACCACCCGACGCAACTGGGTCCTGGCGCGCATGCTGGACGTCGGCTACATCTCCCAAGTGGAGTATGAGGAGGCCGTGGCCGAGCCGCTCCTGGTGACCAAGAGGCGGCGGGAGACCCTGGTGGGCCCCTACTTCACCGAGGACGTCCGCCGCCACCTCATCACCACCTACGGCGAGACCGAGCTCTACGACCGAGGCCTACGGGTCCGTACCACCCTTGACCGGGACATCCAGCGGTCCGCCGAACGGGCACTGCGGGAACGTCTGCTGGAGCTCGACCATCGCCGCGGCTGGCGGGGAACCCCGGGACAGCTGGACGGCGAGGACCTCGAATCCATCCAGCTACCGTCCTGGGGCGAGACGGCACCGCTGCCGGACGAGTGGTTCGAAGGCATCGTCCTCGACGCCGGGTCCAAGACGGCGCAGATCCGCCACCGAGACGCCACCTACGAGCTGACCCGCGCGGGCATCGAATGGACCGGGCGCAACCGACCGGATCGCCTGCTCAAGCGGGGCAACGTCGCCTGGTTCCGCCTCGCCACCGCCGAGGAGGACGGCGGAGACGGGGAAGCCCCGCCGGTTCTGATGCTCGAACAGGAGCCGGAGCTCGAAGGCTCGGTACTGGTCCTGGAGTCCGCCACCGGGGCGGTTCGGGCCATGGTCGGCGGCTGGGACTTCGAACGCAACGAATTCAACCGCGCCACCCAGGCCAAACGTCAGGTGGGGTCGGCGTTCAAGCCCTTCGTCTTCGGCGCCGCCCTGGAGCACGGCTTCACCGCCGCCGACACCCTCTACGACGGCCCCGCCGTCTTCCCCGGGGCCAACCCCACCGAGAACACCTATAGCCCCCGCAACCACTCCCGCAAGTACTACGGCATCGTGACCCTGCGCCGGGCCCTGGAGGCCTCCATCAACGTGACGGCCGTCAAGCTCATGGACCTGGTGGGGGTCGACCGGACGATCGACTTCGCCAGGCGCTGCGGGGTGACCTCCGACCTGCCCCCCTACCCGAGTCTGGCCCTCGGCTCCGCCGACATGGTTCCGCTGGAGCTCGCCGCCGCCTACGCCACGTTCGTCAACCAGGGGATCTACGTCGAGCCCTACACCATCGAGACCGTGGTTTCACGCAACGACCGCACCCTCTTCGAGCACCACCCCAGGGCCCACAAGGCGATGGAGCCACAGATCGCCCACGTCGTCACCAGCATGCTCGCCGGAGTCTCGAAGCGGGGTACCGCCGCCGGCCTCCTGGGCAAGCTCGACATCGAAACCGGCGGCAAGACCGGCACCACCAACGCCTACACCGACGCCTGGTTCGTCGGCTTCACTCCGAGGCATACGATCCTCACCTGGGTCGGCTACGACAAGAAGCGGTCCATCGGCCGGGGGATGACCGGCGCCGCCGCGGCCCTCCCCATCTGGCACGGGGTCGTGCAGCAGGGGCTCGAAGACCAGTGGCTCCAGCCCGGTGAGACGTTCGACGTCCCCACCGGCATCGTCACGGTCCCCGTCGAGGCCCGCTCCGGCCTCCTGTGGGGGTCCGGAGGGGAACGCATGATCGAGGAAGTCTTCCTAGAAGGCACCCAGCCGGAACGCGCCTTCGACCCGGAGATGGCCCGCATCATGGCCCTCCCCTGGTACCTGCAGGAGCCCTACTACCTCCCGAAGGAGGGGGAACGGATGCCGAGCCAGATCGCCGACTGGAGCACGGTCAAGGAGGTGTGGCAGCAGAAAAACCGGCGGGAGGAAGGCCTCTGAGGCTGGCCCGGCGGCCTCAGGGCTTGGTGCCCACCATGCCGAAGTCGCGGTCGCCGAAGAGGAGATCGTCAAGCACGTCCCGCATGCGGTTGACGTGGTCCGCCAGCGGCCGCTGATCGGCGGGCAGCGGCTCCAGATCGATCTCCGGCAGGTGCTCGTCCTCCGGGAACGGATGGAGGTCTACCCGGTGGACAGGCTCGAAGCCAGCTTCCCGGAACGCCACTTCGAGCCAGGCGGGATGGACCGGCCGCAGGTGGGTCGGATCCATCCAGAAGTCCCGCGCCGACATGGCGAGGGCGAGGGGGCTGGGGGTCTCGAAGATCAGCACTCCGCCGGGGCGGAGGGCCCGCCACGCCAGCCGCAAAAGCCGCGGCACCGCGGGGGCAGGCAGGTGCTCGACGACGTGGAACGACACGATGCCCCCCAGGCTCCCCTCCTCCACCGTCGACAGGTACTCGAAGAGGTCCCCCTCGTCGGCGGTGAGGCCTTTCTCGCGGCAGCGGTGGACCATCTCGGCGCTGGAATCGACACCGCGGACCGTGAGCCCCTCCTTGGCGAAGACCTCGAGGGCCTCTCCCCGGCCGCACCCCAGATCCAGCACTTCACCGCCCCCCGCCAGGTGCGGCAGGTAGGCGGCGACCCGCTGGGCGATGTCGTCCTCGGACCCGCGGTACCGCTGCTCGAGGCTCAGGTACGCCTGCTCCTCGAGGCCCTTGGCGGCCGCCTTCGGGTCCAGCGCCGGGCCGGCGCCGTCGGAGGCAATCTCAGCTGCCGCCACCAGGGCCCCGAGCCGGTGCCAGAGATCCTTGGCCTCCCGGCGGTAGCGGTCTAGCTTCTGATCGACCCTGGAGAACAGGGCGTCGTTGTGCCGCATCGCTTCCTGGAGACCCTGGATCGTGCGGGCGTCGAGCCTTTCGAGGTGCTGCTGTTGGACCTGCAGCCGATCCCGGTACTCTTCCTGCTGCTTGGTGGCCGTCTCCAGCAGGATCAGGTTGAACACCCGCTGGCGATCCCACAGGTCCCCGAGGGCGGCCCGCAGGAAGGGACGGGCCAATCGCTTGAGCCCGGCGGCGAGGCGGCCCCTGAGGCCCGCAGAGCCCGAGCGGACCGGAAACGGTACGTCCTCGGTCCATAGCCATGCCCAGTCCGCCAGGTCGCGGGTCGGCTCTGGCCCGGCGAAGTGCTCGATGGACGGCTGCCGGCGCGGGGCACCGGAGCCGTCCATCGACTGCCCATCTCGGGCTGGATCGTCCGCCACGTCGACCGGATCAGTCGGCGGGAACGATCTCGACCTCGAACTCTGCGACGACTTCGGCGTGCAGGTCGATGGTCACCTTGTGGGCACCGAGGGTCTTGAGGGTCGGCGCCCCCAGGTCCAGCTGACGCTTCTCCACCGTGACCCCCTTCTCGGCGAGGGCCTCCACCACGTCCATGGAGGTGACCGACCCATAGAGGGTCTCGCGGTCACCCACCCGCTTGGAGATGGTCACCTTGACCTCGGCGATCTGGGCGGCGATGTCCATCGCCTCCTGGCGCGCCTTGGCGTGGGCGGCGTCGATCTTCGTGCGCTGCTGCTCGAAGTAGGCGAGGTTGCCCTTGTTCGCCTCAAGGGCGACCCCCGTGGGCAGCAGGAAGTTGCGGGCGTACCCGGGCTTGACCTTCACCACCTGGCCGCGCTGGCCGAGGTGCCGGTGGTCCTGGAGCAGGATCACTTCCATGATGCTCTCCTAGTCCGCGGTGAACGGAATCAGGGCCAGGTGACGGGCACGCTTGATCGCCTTGGCCAGCATCCGCTGGTGGCGGGAGGACGTTCCCGAAATACGGCGGGGAAGAATCTTGGCGCGCTCGAGGATGTACGACTGCAGGAGCTTGGTGTCCTTGTAGTCGATGTACTCGATGCCCTCGGCGGTGAACTTGCAGACCTTGCGGCGGCGATAGAAAACGCGCTTACGAGCCATTGGCCTCTCCTTCCCCCTCGGATTCCGGCTTCTCTTCCCCCGGGATCTCGGGCTTGACCTTGCCCTTGCGCATGGCGCGCTTCAGGTCGTGGTCGGTGCGCACGACGAGGTGACGCAGGATCTTCTCGTCCTGCATCATCAGGCGCTCGATCTCCGTCCACGGCGGCGCGCCGTCCTCGGAGGTGACGTAGAGGAAGACGTACTTGCCTTCGTTGAACTTGCGGATCGGATAGGCGAGCTTTCGCTTGCCCCAGTTGTCCACATAGGTGACCTTGGAGCCACTCTCTTCGATCATTCCTTGGAATCGATCAGAGAGGGCCTGGACCTCGTCGTCGTTCTGCCGTGGCTCGACGATGAAGCCCAACTCATAGGTTCGGGACATCGGTGACCTCCCTTTGGCCTGTTCGGTCCCGGCTCGCGTTGGCCGGAACAGAGAGGTAGGCGGGTTGTTGGGTAGCCGCCGCGGAATCGCGTCGGCTCAGAACTGCGGATTCTACGGATTCGTGGCGAAAACGCAAGGCCCCGCCGTGCCCCGTCCCCCCGGCGCGTCGCGCGGGGAGGTGCGGGCCTCGGCGGGGCCGGTGGAGCTTCCGATCAGAGCGTCAGCAGCGGGGCGATGACCAGGGCCACCACCGACATCAGCTTGATCAGGATGTTGATGCTCGGGCCGGAGGTGTCCTTGAAGGGGTCACCCACGGTGTCACCCACCACCGCGGCCTTGTGGGCCTCGGAGCCCTTGCCGCCGTGGTTGCCGGCTTCGACGTACTTCTTGGCGTTGTCCCAGGCGCCGCCGGCGTTGGACTGGAAGATCGCCATCATGACGCCGGCGGCGGTCACGCCCGCCAGCAGGCCACCCAGGGCCCGCACGTCGTAGAAGCCGACGGCCACCGGAACGACCACCGCCAGGGTGCCCGGGAGCACCATCTCGCGGATGGCGGCGGCGGTGGAGATGTCGACGCACTTGGCGTACTCGGCCTCCGCCTTGCCTTCCATGAGACCGGGGATGGTGCGGAACTGACGGCGCACCTCTTCGATCATCTCACCGGCGGCGCGGCCCACCGCTTCCATCGCCATGGCGGAGAAGAGGAAGGGCAGCATCGCGCCGATGAACAGACCGCCCATCACCGTCGGGTTGGAGACGTCGATGGATTCGAGGCCCACGGTGGTGCGGAAGGCGGCGAACAGGGCCAGGGCCGTCAGGGCCGCGGAGCCGATGGCGAAACCCTTGCCGATGGCGGCGGTGGTGTTGCCGACGGCGTCGAGCTTGTCGGTCCGGCCGCGGACCTCCTTGCCCAGGTGGGACATCTCGGCGATTCCGCCGGCGTTGTCGGCGATCGGCCCGTAGGCGTCCACCGCCAGCTGGATGCCGGTGGTGGACAGCATGCCGAGGGCGGCGATGGCGATGCCGTAGAGGCCCGCCTGGTCGTAGGCCACGAGCACCGCGATGACCAGCACCACGGTCGGCCAGGCAGTGGACTTCATGCCCAGGCCCAGGCCGGCGATGATGTTGGTGGCGGCGCCGGTCTCCGACTCCTTGGCGATGCCCTGGGCGGGCTTGCGGGCCTCGGAGGTGTAGTACTCGGTGATCATGCCGATGGCGACGCCGGCGGCGAGTCCGGCGATGGTGGCGAGGAAGACGCCCATGCCGGTGAAGGTCTCACCCTGGAGGGTGAACTCGCCCTCGAGCATCTGGGTGCAGATGAGGTAGGTCACGGCCAGCATGGCGCCGGCGGCGGACCAGGTGCCGGTGTGGAGGGCCGTCGACGGGTTGCCCCCCTCCTTGGTGCGCACCAGCACGGTGCCCGCCAGGGAGACCAGGATCCCGACCCCCGCCAGCAGCAGCGGCAGGAGCACCAGGGCGGGGACGCCCTCGGTGGTCACGGTGGCGGTGGCGGCGGCCCCGAGTACCAGGGATCCGATGATGGAACCGACGTAGGACTCGAAGAGGTCGGCCCCCATGCCGGCGACGTCGCCGACGTTGTCACCCACGTTGTCGGCGATGGTAGCGGGGTTCCGGGGGTCATCCTCGGGGATGCCGGCCTCCACCTTGCCCACCAGGTCGGCGCCGACGTCGGCGGCCTTGGTGTAGATGCCGCCGCCGACGCGGGCGAAGAGGGCGATGGAGCTGGCGCCGAAGCTGAACCCGGTCAGGATGTTCATCACCTTGCCGAGGTTCTCCGCGCCTTCGAACATGCCCAGGTAGATCACCAGCAGGCCGGAGAGGCCGAGGACGCCGAGGCCGACGACGCAGAAGCCCATCACGGCGCCGCCGGAGAAGGCGACCTTGAGGGCCTCGTTCAGGCTGCCGCGGGCAGCGGCGGCGGTACGCACGTTGGCGGCGGTGGCCACCCGCATGCCGAAGAAGCCGGCGAGACCCGAGCATAGGGCGCCCACCAGCACCGAGACGCCGATGAGGGCGCTGCTGTCTTCACGGCCGGAATTGGCGAAGGCCAGGGCCCCGGCCACCACCACCACGAAGATGGTGAGGACCCGGTATTCGCGGCCCAGAAAGGCCATGGCGCCGTCGCGGATGTGGCCCGCGATCTTCTTCATGGTGCTGTCGCCCATGTCCTGCTTGTTGATCCAAGTGCTGCGCACGAAGGCGTAGGCGAGCGCCAGGATGCCGCAGAACGGAACGGCATAGAGCAAAGTCTGGCTGTCCACTGCTTCTCTCCTCTCTATCGCTGATCGATTTTCGTCGTTGAAAGTCTTTTCGAATCTTCGGGGGCTCTGGGGACGCCGAGCCGGCGGGGCTATTCGGCGTCGGGGAGGGGCCCGTTGAACTTCTGCATCGCCGGCTCCGCCCCCCCGACCAGCCAAGCCTCGCAGGCGTCGGCGGCTCGGCGGACGAGCCGCTCGACGCTGGGCATTTCGGCGGTGGCGAAACGGTCGAGAACGAAGCTGACAAGGTCCTCCCCCGCGGGGGGGCCGTCCTCGCCGCCCACTCCGACCCTCAGCCTGGGAACGCCGCCGGTCCCCAGGCTCTCCAGCACCGACTCCATGCCGCGGTGCCCTGCCGGGCTACCCTTCGGCCGGAGGCGGAGGGTACCGAGGGGCAGGTGCACTTCGTCATAGACCACCAGCATCTGCTCCGGGGCGATGCCGTGGAGCTCGGTGAGGCAGCGGGCCGCGTAGCCGCTGCGGTTCATGAAGGTCTGGGGCGCGGCCAACAGAGCCACGCCGCCATCCGGGATCTCGACCTCCGCAACCTTGGAACGGCAGCGATCCGTGTCGAGACCCGTTCCGCGGCGGCGGGCCATCTCGTCGAGCACCCTGAATCCCACGTTGTGTCGGGTGTCGACGTATTTTTCCCCCGGGTTGCCGAGGCCGAGGACCACTCGGATGTCGGAGCCGCCTTCGTTCTCGGCGGCCTCTGCGTCGTTCGGCATCTTGCCCCTCGTCGCCGCCGGGACCGGGTCGCCGGCGGCGTCAGGTTCGTCGATCGGCCCGAGATCAGGCCTCGGCGACCTCTTCGTCGTCGGCGTCCTCGTCCTCGACGTCCTCGTCGGCGGCGACCCGGGCGCTCTGGATGCTGACGATGACCATGTCCTCTTCCGAGGCGAGGGCCACGCCATCGGGGAGGTCGAGGGCGGAGGCCTCAAGATGCTGACCGACCCGGAGCTCGCTGACGTCGACGTTGATGTGCCCCGGGATGGCGTTCGGCAGGGCCTCGATCTCCACCTCGCGGTTCACGAAGTCGAGCATGCCGCCGTCGGTCTTGACGCCCTCGGGGGTCCCGTCCAGCTCGATGGCCACGAAGACGCGGAGCTTCTCATCCATGTTCACACGGATGAAATCGATGTGGATCATGTTCCCGTTCACCGGGTCCGTCGCCAGCTCGCGGATCATGACGTGGCGGGTCTTGTCGGTCCCGGCCATCTTCAGCAGGAAGATCGGGTTGGCGTCCGCGGTCTTCCGGAGTAGCTCCTCCAGACGCCGCCGGGATACCTGCAGCGCGGTCGAGTCACCGCCGCCGCCGTAGATCACCGCCGGAATCTTGCCGGCGGCCCGAAGTTGCCTATTGGCGTTCTTGCCGAAGGTCTCTCGCTGCTGGACCTCGATAGTCACGTCGCTCATGTCTTGTCCTCACTAGGGAAACGCCTCGCCACAGCGGCGAGCTCTCGGAGCCGCTATACGAATAGCGAGCTGACCGAGCTGTTGCGATGAATGCGGATGATCGCCTCGCCGAGCAGCGGCGCCACCGACAGGGGCTTGAGCTTGCTACAGCGGGCGAGCTTGTCTTCGAGCGGCGTGGTGTTGGTGACCAGCAACTGCTCGATGGCGGAGTTCTCGATACGTTCGATGGCCGGGCCCGACAGCACACCGTGGACACCCGCGGCGTAAACCCGCTCGGCGCCGTGCTCTTTGAGCGCGGAAACGGTGTGGGTCAGGGTTCCGGCGGTGTCGACGATGTCGTCCAGAATCAGCACCGCCCGCCCTTCGACGTCGCCGATGACGTGCATCACCGAAGCCTGGTTCGCCCCGGTGCGCCGCTTGTCGACGATGGCGAGGCCGGCGTTGAGCCGCTTGGCGATGGCCCGGGCACGCTCGACGCCGCCGGCGTCGGGGGACACGATCACCAGGTTCGGGATGTTCAAGTCGCGGATCGCGTCAAGCAGCACCGGGGCGGCGAAAAGGTGATCCACCGGCTTGTCGAAGTAGGCCTGGATCTGGGGAGCGTGGAGATCCATGGTCAGGATCCGATCGGCGCCGGCTTGGGACAGGAGGTCCGCCACGAGCTTGGCGGTGATCGGGACGCGGGGGGCGTCTTTCTTGTCCTGACGCGCATAGCCGTAGTAGGGCAATACGGCGGTCACCCGGCTCGCAGACGAGCGCTTGATCGCGTCGAGCATGATCAGCAGCTCGACCAGGTTCTCGTTCACCGGAGCACAGGTCGGCTGGATCAGGTAGGTATCCGCACCGCGGACGTTCTCCTGGAGTTGGCAGAAGGTCTCACCGTCGGAGAAATTGTAGAGCTCTGTCCGCCCCAGCGGAATGTTGAGGTAGTTCGAGATCTCTTGCGCCAAGACCGGATGGGCGCGACCGCTGAAGATGATCAATTCGCCGTACATGGATCGAATCCGGGTTCTGATGACAATGACTGGCGGTATTCCGAAATGCCGTCGGGCCGATGGGAGCTACCACGCCCCTGTCCACGGAAAGGGGCGACGTCACGAGTGCCCGGCGCCGGTGGCCGGACCTCCTTCGGGACGTCGAAGCTTCATGACGTCGGTATCTTCGGAACGTGAATCTATCTGCTGTTGGTGGATCTCGGCAGCCGTGCGCGGGGCTGGACGCTGCGGGTTCCCAAGGCGGGCGCCTCGACCCGCCGCCCCGGGGGCGGAGAGGGCCCAAGCCGAGCGGAACGACTAGCTGGCTCTCGCGGCCCTATCTTCGTTGCAGCGGGTAGCCGGCGTCAAGGCCAACCCGCCGCCGCCTCCGGGAAGATCTGTGGTTAGGGACCGCGGTCCGACGGTCAGGAGACCTGCCAGAAAGAGTCGCTGAGGTGCATTTCCTGCACCTCCTCTAGGGTCTTCTCCCCCTGCGGCTCTCCCCCCGTAGGCTCCGGGGCCCGGGCCTGGGCGGTCTGCGGCTGGGCGGGCTCAGACCCCATCGCCGCCGCGGCGGGGATGCCCTGCCCGGCGGCGCCACCGGTGGACGGGGGAGCCAGCAAGTCTTCGGGGCGGTCGGGACGCCTCGGGGTCGGGTCGTCGACCACCTGGCGGTACTCGGAGAGCACGCGCTCCTCCAAAAGCTTGCGGGTCTCGTTGTTCAGCGGATGCGCCACATCCTTGAACTCACCGTTCTTCTTGCGCCGACTGGGCATGCTGAGGAACAGCCCGTCCTTACCCTGGATGACCTTGATGTCGTTGACCATGAAGCAGTGGTCGAACACCACGGAGACGAACGCTTTCAGCTTCTCCTCTTGGACCGGGAAGACCTTGACCTGCGTGATGTCCATGCGACGAAATCTCCGAAGTAAGCCATACCAATCAAGGGGGACCGGCGGCAGTGGGCCTGGCCGCCATGTCAGGCGCAGATGAAGAGCGGATGCCTCACCGGAAAGCCGCTGTGCCGCGACGGGATCACCGGCCGACACCGCATTTAGGAATAGGGACACCGTCGGCCGGGCGCTAGCCAGGG
>JBCDIS010000231.1:0-10768 GCA_038748685.1 Acidobacteriota bacterium
CCTCCGCCGATAGGCACCGCTCCACGCGTCGAGGATCACCACCAGCGCCACCAGGGCGTAGAGGTAGGTCCAGACCTCCCGGTAGTGGAGGTTCTCGAAGGACACCGACAGGTAGTAGCCGAGGGTCGGAAAGCCGAAGAATCCAAGCACCGCGGTCGCCCGGACGGCGCACTCGAAGCGATAGAAGGCGTAGGCCAAGAGATCCGGCCACGCCCGCGGTAGCAAGCCGAAGAGGAAGGCCTGCCTCGGCGTCGCACCGCCCGCCAGCAAGACCGTCGCCGAGTCCCGGGGGGCCTCGTCAAGGATCTCCGAAAAGACCTTGGCCAGGGTTCCGCCGTAGGGGATGGCCAGGGCCAGGACCGCCGTCGTATCGTGGAGGCCGAAGGACGCCAGGAAGACCGCGGCCCATAGCAACTCGTGGATCGAGCGCAGGAAGGTCGCCGCGACGCGGGCCGCCCCGAAGACCGCCAGCCGGACCCCTGAAGGCCTTTTGCCGGCGCCGTCGACGTCCAGCGTCCACCAGGCGCTGGACGCCAAAACCCCAAGCACCGTGCCCAAGAGCAGCGCCAGGCTCATACCCGCCCCGGCGAAGGTCAAGGTCGCCGCCGCCGCCTCCAGCACCTTCATCAGCAGCGGCTGGGTTCCCGGAGGAACCGCCGCCGCTTCGTAGGTCCACGCGGGCCGCAGCGCCGCGCCGAAGAACTCCCCAGCCACCGCCAGACCGCCGGGCCCGGGGACGAGTTGGCGCCAGTGGAGCCCCAGGTGCCATACCCCCCACACCCCAGCGGCACCCAGCAATAGCAGGATCCTCGGGGACGCCGACCCTGGGGGCCTGGACCCAGCCGCGGATCCCCGCCGTCTTCCGCCGGTCTCCCACCGCTGTGGCGTTGGCGCTCCGGGCCCCGGGACGGCCTCAAGAGCCACGGAGGTCGCCACCGTTCTGGCCCCGGAGCTCGTAGAGGCGCTCCAGCTCCTCGGTTCGGATGTCGGCGGAGGGTCGATCGAAGATCACCCGTCCGCCCCGGAGGCCGATCAACCGGGGGAAGTACCGGCGCGCCAGCTCGAGGTTGTGCAGGCTAGCGCAGAGGGTGATGCCCTGTTCACCGCAGATCCGGAGCAGGAGTTCCAGGGTGTCCTGGGCCCGGGCCGGATCGACGCTCGACACCGGCTCGTCCGCCAGCAGGGCGCGGCACCTTTGGAACAAAGCCCGGGCTATGGCCACCCGCTGCCGTTCCCCCCCCGAGAGCCGACCGGTGTACTCGAAGATCTTGTCTTCGATGCCGACGTCCGCCAGCAGATCGAACACCTCGCGGACCCTCGCCTTTGGCGGCAGCAGCATTGTCCGCAGGGAAGCCGGCAGGGAGAGGCGCCCCAGCCCCCCGGAGAGGACGTTGCGGAGGACCCGAAGGTTGGGTACCAGGTGGAAATCCTGATGCACGAACCCGATGCGCGCCCGCTGCCGCCGCAGGTCCCGCGGCGAAAGCCCGGCCAGCCCTCGTCCCTCCACCCATACCGATCCAGCGTCGGGACGGACGGTCCCGTTCAGCAACCGCATCAGGGTCGTCTTCCCGGCGCCGCTCGGCCCCACCAGCGCCACAGCCTCCCCCGGTTCGAGGGTCAGATCAACGGAGTCGAGCGCCGAGACTTCGCCGAAGCGGACGGAGACGTCGACGAGGTCGAACCGTATCCCGCCGGGGGCTCCCTCCGCTTCCCCACCCGTGGAGGCCATCAGCGCAGCATGCCAAGCTCGACGGCGATGTCCCGAATACCCTCGAAGTCTTCGTTGCGGGCGGGAATCAGGCGCTCCCGAGGCAAGGCCGAAAGCAGCGCGGGGTCGTCGATGCCGACGAGGGCCTGCTGAAGGCGGTCGACGAAGCCGGCGCCGTAGCGCCCATCCAGCTCCGGATGGGCGGTCCAGTTGTAGTCGGCGTAGAACGGTGTCTTCCAGAGGATCCGGCACACGTCCGGGTCGGTCTTACCCTCCTCCACCCGCCTCTCGTACACCTTGTAGTTGACGACGCCGGCCTGGAACTGCCCCGACTCCACCAGCTCGACGGTCCTGTCGTGGCTGCCGGAGAACCCCGGGGCGTTGGAAAAGAACTCCATCGGACCTTTGCCGGTGTTCTGCCGAATGAAGAACTCCGGCATCAGGCGGCCGGAAGTGGAGCTTTCAGATCCGAACGTAAAGGAGAGGTCAGCGATCTGCACCGGGAACTCCTCTGAGCGCTCCAATCCGGTGCTCCCGTGGGCGATGAAATACGAATAGTACTGAGGGTCCGCCTTCCCCTGGGCGATCGCCCGGGCCCCGTCCACCGCGGCACGGGCCTGGACCCCGGTGAGCCCGCCGAACCAGGCGAGCTGGACGTCCCCGTTCTTGAAGGCTTCCACCGCCGCCTGGTAGTCCCTCGCCGGCACGTACTCGACCGGGACGCCCAGCTCCGCCTGAAGGTGGTCCACCAGGGGCTGGAGCTTCTCCCGCAGCTCTGTGCTGTTCTGGTCCGGAATGGCGGAAAGCCTGAGGGGGACGGGATCCGCCTCGTCCGCCGGGGGGTTCGGCGCCGACTCGGAGCAGGCGAGGGTGCCGAGGGCCAGCAGGGTCAGCAGAACGGAACCGAGGGGGGACCTGAGGACGATCGAACGCATGCCATCTCCCTGTCGCGGTTGCCCGCGGGTGGTTGTCGATGCCGCGGAACCCAAGGTCCGGGGCCGCGGAATCGTACCGCAACGGAGGGTCTCCGCGTTCGAATGCTAGATTCTCGCCTCTCCGCTCCCGTCGATGTCCCAAACCAGGCCCAGGTCCCCGGAGACTCCCATGATCCCTTCGCACCCCCAACCCGCCCTCTCCACCCCAAGACCCGTCGCCCTCCTCCTTGCTGCGACCCTCTGCTGCCTTTGGGCCGTCGCCGCCCTCGGCTCGCCGACGGACGAGATCTTCACCGACGGTTTCGAGGGCGGCACCGTCCTTGGCTGGTCCTCGTCCACCGGCGCCGATCCCATCGATCCTGGAGACATCTGCACTGCCCCCATCTCCGCCGTCGACACCAGCGGCGCCACCACCGTCGGCAACGGCAGCCCCGCCAGCTGCTCCGAGGGCGCCCTCCTCGCCGCCGTCGCCTCCAACAACGGCGCGATCCGCTTCGACTGCGGCCCGTCCCCCCACACCATCACCCTCACCTCCCAAATCGCCATCGATTCCGATCTCGTCATCGACGGCAGCGGCACGGTGACCTTGAGCGGCGGCGGCACCACCCGGATCCTCGACTTTCGTCCCCCCTTCGAGCAGCCCCGGACCCTGACGGTCCAGAACCTGACCTTCCGCGACGGCTCCACCGCCGGCCTCCCCGGCACCACCACAGACAACGGCGGCGGCGCCATCTACCGCGGCCGCTTTGGGACCCTCAACGTCATCGACTGCCGCTTCTTCAACAACGTCGGGCCCGCCACCGGACAGGACGTCGCCGGCGGCGCCATCTACTCCTTCGGCGCCACCACCACCACCATCGTCGGCAGCGTCTTCCAGAACAACCGGTGCAGCAGCGGCGGCGCCCTCGGTCACCTCTTCGCCAACCTGGATCTCGTCAACAGCGTCCTCGACGGCAACGCCGCGACCGGAACCGGCGGAAACCCAGGCAACGGCGGCAACGGCGGCGCCATCTACAGCGACGGCAACGACCAGAGCATGTCCGTCTGCGGATCGGTGCTCTCCAACAACACCGCCAACGCCCGCGGCGGCGGCTTCATGCGGGTCTCCAACAACGGCGTCGGCCCGATGACCTTCGACCGCAGCACCGTCCACGGCAACGAGGGTACCCTCCAGGCCGGGGGCCTCTACCTCCAGGGCCTCCAGACCACCATCGTCGACTCCACCATCTCCGCCAACACCTCCCAAAGCCGCGCCGGCATGACGGTCTTCACCAACCCGGGATCCCAAACCCTCGACATGACCAACGTCACCCTGGCGGACAACCTCGCCTCCGGCAACCTCGGCGCCGGCATGGCGGTGGCCGACTCCATCACCGGGACCCTCCGGCACTTGACCATCGTCCGCAACGGCAACACCGGCGAGTTCTCCTTCGCCAGCGCCATCGCCGGCGGCGCCGGCCTGACGGTGGAGCGCAGCCTGATCGTCGACAACACGAAGGTCTTCGAGTTCGAGAACACCAGCTGCAACGTCACCCATCCGGGTACCGACAATGTCCAATGGCCCGAGTTCAATGAAGGGGGCCAGAGCGAGCTCCCCTGCGCCGGCGTGACGTTCCTCGACGTCCCCATCGGTCCCCTCGCCGGCCACGGCGGCCCCACCCCCACCGTTCTACCGGGGGACTCCCCGATCGTCGAAAGCCTCACCGGCTGCTCCGGTGCCGACCAGCGGGGCGTTCCACGCGGTGCGACTTGCACTCCGGGTGCGGTGGAGCCCTAGGTCGCCGGCCCTAGCGGGGCCGGTACGAACCGGGGAACGGGGCCCGGACAAATGTGTCAGGCTCGGTCCAACGACCCGGTCCCGCGGTCGGCGGCCGGCGAGGAGGAGCCCCCGATGGACATCGTTCTGGATATCGTCCTGCCGGTCTTCGGCGTCGTCGCACTGGGGTTCGGCGCCACCAAGATGGGATGGTTCGGCGGCGACGCGGAGTCGGGCCTGGCGAAGTTCGTTTTCGACTTCGCCGTACCGCTGATGCTATTCCGCTCGCTGGCGACGGCCGATCTCCCCGGAACCGTGCCCTGGGGATACTTCGGCGCCTACTACCTCAGCGCCGCGACGGTCTACGGCGCGGGGTTCCTCCTGGCCCGGTACGCCTTCCGGCGCACCTACGGCGGACAAGTGATCACCGGCTTCGGCTACGCCTTCGGCAACACCGTGCTCCTCGGTCTGCCCCTGATCCTGACCACCTTCGGCGACGAGGCGGCCCTGCCCTTCTTCATCTTGCTGTCGGTCCACGGGCTGCTCTTCTTTACAACGACGACGCTGATGCTCGAATTCGAGCGCGCGTCGGCGGCAACCTCGAAGCGGCAGCGGGTCCGCCAGGTCATGACAGCGTTGCTCCACAATCCCATCCTCATGGGCATCGTTCTGGGCCTGATGGTGAACCTTTCCGGTCTGGCGCTGGCGTCTCCGGTCGACGCGATCTGCGCGCTGATGCAGCAGGCGGTCACTCCCTGCGCCCTGTTCAGCCTCGGTGCCAGCCTGACCCAATACGGGATCGCGGGGCGCCTGAGGCAGTCCATGCTCCTGGTGGCGGCGAAGACGCTGGTAATGCCCGCTTTGGTCTATCTACTGGCCACCTATGTGTTCGACATCGAGCCCCTATGGACGATGGTGGCTGTGGTCATGGCCGGCCAGCCGTCCGGGGTCATGACCTACATCTTCGCCAAGAAGTACGACGTCGGCCAGGCGATCGCCACGACCTCCATCTTCCTGTCGACCACGTTCTCGATCCTCTCGCTGTCGGTGATCCTCTTCCTCTTCGACGTCCGCTAGCCGTTGCCGGGCAGAGGGGGCCAACGAGCCAGACCGGCGGTCTCTTCGTCGCCCGATTCTCGTGGATCGAGTAGACACCTACTCTGCGCAGGTAACGCCGCCTCGCTCCGGGCCCCTGATGTCCTCGAACTCCGCCGGGTTCCAGCGAGCGCCGCTCGGGCAAGCGCTCGGATCCTTCGAGCCGACCGACGAGCACCAGAGGAGAGCCATAGATGACCACCGACGCCCTCGACATCTCCGGATCGCTACGCGGACAGCGCATTTTCCTCACCGGTGGTACCGGCTTCATCGGCAAGGTCCTGATCGAGAAGCTGCTGTGGTCGATCCCGGACGTCGGCAAGCTGGTGGTCCTCGTACGGGCCGGCGACCAAGCCGCCGCGGTCGAACGGGTCGAGCGTAAGGTCTTCGAATCGCCGATCATGGCGCGACTTCGTGCCCTCCACGGCGACGCCTGGAGGAGTTGGGTCAACGGCAAAGTGGACGTTGTGGCCGGGGACCTCGGCCAGGACCGATTCGGCCTCGACCCGGAGTCCTACGGGGCCCTGTGCCGGAACGTCGATCGGGTGGTGGCGAGCGCGGCGACGGTGACCTTCGACGAACGCCTCGACCGGGCACTGGAGCTCAACGCCCGCGGAGCCCTGCGGACCTTGGCGCTGGCCCGGGACGCCGGCGACGTGCCGCTGGTGCACGTCTCCACCTGCTTCGTCAGCGGCCGGAGGACCGGCTGGATCGACGAGGGGCTGCCGGAGCTCGGGGCGGACGACATCGGCCTGGACGGGACCATGGACGCGCTGGAGCAGGCCTGTCTCGACGCGGGGCGCTCCGACGTCGCCTCCGACGACACGGCTCTGATCGCTGCGGGCACCACCCAGGCCGAGCGCTTTGGATTTCACGACGTCTACACGATGACCAAGGCCCTCGGGGAGCTGCTGCTGGCTCGGGAGCGCGGCGGGGTACCGGTCACGATCGTGCGGCCGGCCATCGTCGAAAGCGCGGCCTGGAGACCGATCCCGGGCTGGCTGGAGGCGATCCGGGTCTCGGATCCGCTGTTGGTGGCCTACGGACGGGGACGGACCCGCGAGATTCCAGGTGCCGCCGGCGTCCCCCTGGAATTGGTTCCGGTCGACATCGTGGTCCACGCGCTGATCGCCGCCCTCGCCGAGCTCCACGCGGAGGACGGAAACAGGGGGCCCCGGATCTACCAGGTGGGGTCGAGTCGTCACCCGATCACCCTCGGCCGGTTGATGTCCCTTGCCAGGGAGGGCTTCGCGCGCACGCCCCTGCGGGCCCCCGGGGGCAGCCCGATCTCCGTCGACGAGGCACGCTTCGTCGAGCCGGCGCGCCTGCGGGCCAAGGTGTCCCGACGCCGTCGCCGTTTGAAGGCGCTGTCTCGACTCTCGGCGGCGGCCCGGTCTACCCGCTTCGCGGAGCGCCTGAAAGTGGCCGACCGCACCCTGGAACACTTCGAGCGCCTGGTGGACGTCTACCGGCCCTACCTGCGCGAGGGCGCCCGCTATCGCGACGACGCCACCCAAGCCCTGTGGCGACGGCTAACGCCGGACGACCGGGCGGCTTTCCCGTTCGACATCGCCGACCTTGACTGGCACTCCTACATCGAGCGGGTCCACGTCCCGGGTCTCGTCCGCTTCGCGCTGAAGGCCGACACCTGCGCACCCGCCGCCCCTCCACCGAAGGTGTCGAGGGCCGACTGCCACTCGGAGGCCGAGGCCCACGCCGCGGAGGCCGGCACGCTGTTTGAGCTGTTCGCCCACGTCGCCGACGCGAACCCCGAGGACGTCTTCCTCCAGACCTGCCGCGACGGGAACTGGCTTCGATACACCTACGGCGAAGCCTTGGCCACCGTCGCCAACCTCGCGTGGAGCCTGGCGACACGCCATGGGATCGCATCAGGGGATCGGGTCGTGCTCTGGGCAGGCGGTGGCCCCGAGTGGGTGCTCGCGACCCTGGCGATCCACCGGCTGGGGGCCACGGCGGTCCCCCTGGATCCGCAGTGGCCGGTGGTCGAAATCGGCCAGGCGGCCCGGCTGGTGGAGGCCAAGCTGCTCTGCGCCGCCCCGCCCCTTCTTGCCGCAACGCCTCTGGACCGGGCAGCCGCCGGTTGCCCGGTGGTCAGTCTGGCGGAGCCGTTCGTGCCGGCACCGGACGTCGGCCTGCTGCCCGGAGCGGAGGCCATCCCACCGGCGGGCGGCCCGGAGGACGTCGCCTGCATCCTCTTCACCAGCGGCACGACGGTAGCGCCGAAGGCCGTCCCCCTGACCCACGCCAACTACCTCGCCAACGTGCGGGACCTGGTCCCCCTGATGCGCCTGTCCCGGGACCGCCTGCTCTCGGTGCTGCCGATCCACCACGCCTTCGAGCAGATGGTGGGGCTCCTCGTACCGATGGCCGGCGCCAGCACGATCAGCTACGTCTCCAAGGTCGAACCGGCGGAAATCAGCTGGATGATGGCGACCACGCGGCCGACGGTCCTGGTGGCGGTACCGCGGCTGCTGGAGCTCTTGCACGGGGGGATCTTCCGTAGCGTCGAGGCCGGTGGCCCCTTGCTCGGCCTGGTCTTCAAAGTTCTTTTCGGCCTTTCCCGGCTCACCGGCGCACGCCTAGGCGCACGCCTGTTCGGCAAGGTGCACCGGCGGTTCGGCGGTTCGTTGCGACGCATCGCCACCGGCGGCACCGCCTTGGAGCCGAGCCTCGGACGGAGCTTCCAGCTGATGGGTTTTCCAGGTCGCCGAGGGCTACGGCATGACCGAGACGAGCCCGGTGCTGACGGTCAACCCGTGGGATGACCTCCGCTTTGGCTCTGCCGGGCGTCCACTGCCGGGGGTCGAGGTGGAGCTGCGTCCGCCGCGGGACGCCATCGGGGTCGAGCCGGGGTCGGGGGAGATCTGGGTCCGCGGCGCCAACGTCATGTCGGGCTATTTCCGGCATCCCGAAGCCACCGACAAAGTGATGCGAGACGGCTGGCTCGACACCGGTGACATCGGCCGCTTCGTCGACGGCTTCCTCTACCTGTCCGGCAGAAGCAAAGACGTCATCGTCACCGACGCCGGGAAGAACGTGTATCCCGAAGAGGTGGAGGGGCGCTACCGGGGGCTTCCCGGGGTCCAGGAACTGATCGTCCTAGGACTTCCGAGGGGCGACGACGACGGATCCGCAGGGGGCTCGGAGCAGGTCGCAGCGGTGATCGTCCCGCGCCCGGGCGCCTCAGAAGACGAGGTCGAGGGCATCCGATCCGCCGTTGCCGAGCGCTCCGCCGAGGTGCCGAGCTACCAGCGAATCACGCGGGTCGAGATCTGGCACGGCGAGCTCCCCAAGACCACCACCCTGAAGGTGAAGCGGGGCCTGCTGAAGGACGCGATCTTGGCCGGCGAGCGCGGCGCCGGGCACGCCGCGGCACCAGCGGCTAGGGTCGCCCAGAAGCCCCTCGACGCCGGGGAGGCGTGGGTGATCGACACCCTGGCCCGGCTGACCCATGCTCGAGCCGATCAGCTACGCCCCTCCGATCGCCTGTCCGAGCTCGGCGTCGACTCGCTGACCCGCGTCGAGCTGGCCGGGGCCTTCGAGGCCCGTTTCGGCCGACGGCTCGACGATTCGGCCCTCGCCTCCCTGGACCGCGTTCGCGATCTCTTCGACCGGATCTGAACTGTTCTGCGTCCGAGCACCCAGCTTGAATCTGTAAGTCATCAACCCGGAAAGTCGGGTTCCCGCTGACGATGACGCGAATCAAAGATTCGGGGAAGGTGGGCCAGGGCGAGTACTTACGACCGATTGGGGCAGTTACAGAGGGACTCGGGTATGGACAGCTCTGGTCAGGACATCAGGTTCGACGCCGAAGCGGAACCAACAGTCAGGACGAGGGGGCGTCGAACTAGGCGTCTCCCCAAGGTCTCTAAACATGGATTACATTGACGCTTCTGTCCATCTCAAGCTCCGCGGGACGGCGACTTGGACAACTCCCACGCCCGACGAAGGATCTGCCCGACCACATCTTCGGACCTCTTCTCTTTGGAGCTACGAAGAAGTTTCTTGTTCCACAGTGCTCTACCTGCGCGCGTTGCCTCGAGGCCATAGATATAGGCAATTCTTCTCTGATAGTCCAAAGTCCTGTCTGAGAATAACGCCTCCTCCTCAAGCTCTGATAGCCACTTGACACCATCGCCTTTAAGCCGCTTCTCCAAAAAGTCACGCGCAGCCAGCTCCACCGTTGTAGGGCAGCGAAAACGCCATATAAGTTCTTGCAACATCCCCATCTTTAGTACTCCCATGGCCAAACCCGAGTCTTAAATACAGGGTTGAGATCCTGTAACGCCAAAGGCACCTTGGTCGGAACGACAACCGTGTTCCTTGGCCCAACATGAGGTGTTGGAATTGCTCCCTCTGGGAGGTCAAACTCCACGTAGGCGCCCTCCAGCGAGCCAAGGTCATCAGCAGGTCCACCGATTCCAGTTCGAGTCCTGCCAAACGGCTCAACTTCGACGTGAACACCGATGTGTGGATCTCCGCGCCCTGGATTGATAGCCATGTCGCGCCGTATTCCTCGTGCAGATCCTGGGTCTGTGTGATGACGCGCGCGAAGTATGCGCTGCAGTGTCCCATCCGCAGCAACTGACCTCGCACCATCCGCAGAAGGAGCATGGGGCCTTGATGTCTCGAGATTCCGGGCCGTCCGAAGGCTCCGGAAGGCGTATCCGCCTGCCTCACCGATACCGTAGTTGAAGAAACTCCCGACGGCCAAACGACCGAAGCCGATCTCCTCGCCAGGGTGTGCGATCTTATGCCGTAGATACTCAGCACCTACATCCAGACCGCCCTCTCCCGCAACCCGACTGCCGAAACGGGCCGTTCCCGCCGTTCCGCTCGCGAGGTGCCTCATATTGCCGAGACTCGACAAGCCGCTCGTCGCGAAACCCAGACCGAAATCGATCGCAGCGTCTCTCTGGGAGTAGCTACCGCAGCCCACCGTCAGGCACGTCAACCCGGCGCCTACGGCTACGCTGACCGCTCCGCCGACAATGTTGTCGACGACGGCGATCTCATCTGTCGGATCTAAGAAGCTCGCCGGGTTGTTTAGAGCGTATTGATAGGTGCTCGGACCGTCGACGTATCCGTACGGATCCACCGACACGAACCGCCCAGTCTCCGGGTCGAGGGAGCGGTTTCTCGCGTAAACGAACCCCGTGACCTCGTCGTGCTGGAGACCATGGAAACTGAAATCGTTGCCCAAGGCCGACACGGAGGCGACCGTCGACGAGTCGAAGAGACTCACTGACGACG
>JBCDIS010000232.1:0-10731 GCA_038748685.1 Acidobacteriota bacterium
GCGACGGGCTCGCCCGCGGCTACATAGGCCGGCCGGCCCTGACCGCCGAGGGGTACGTTCCGGTTCCCGCCGCCGCCGAGCCCTGGGCCCGGGCGTGCCCCACCGGCGACCCGGTTCGGTGGCGCCACGACGGCGCTCTGGAATTCCTCGGCCGGGCGGACTTCCAGGTCAAGATCCGCGGCTTCCGCATCGAGCCCGGTGAGATCCAGGCCGTCCTCGGCGGCCATCCAGACGTCGCCGACGCCGCCGTGATCGCCAGGGACGACGACATGGGGGGCAAGCGGCTGGTGGCTTACGTCGTGCCGGGGCCGGCCGCGCCGGAGGGGGCCGAATTTGCGGCCGACCTCCGCACCTACCTGGGCCGCCGCCTGCCGGACTACATGGTGCCGAGCGCCTTCGTTCGCCTGGGAACGCTGCCCCTGACCGCGAACGGCAAGGTGGACCGAGGGGCGCTGCCGGCGCCGGAGGCTGGAGGCACCGACAGCGATGTTCACACGGCCCCCAGAGGGCCCGTCGAAGAGCTGGTGGCGGACCTGTGGGCCGACGTCCTCGGCCTCGGCGGGGACTCCCTGCCGCTGGACATCCACAGCGACTTCTTCGCCCTCGGCGGCCACTCCCTCATCGCCATGCAGCTGGTGGCGAGGCTGCGGGAGCAGCTGGGGGTGGAGCTGCCCCTCCGCCGCCTGTTCCAGGCCAACACCGTCGCCGCCATGGCGGAGGTGGTGGCGGAGCAGCTAGTAGAGGATCTGCCGAAGGCGCCGCCCCTGGTAGCCCACGGCGGTCCCGAAGACCAGCCCCTCCCCCTGTCCTTCGCCCAACAGCGGCTGTGGTTCCTCTATCGCTATGACCCGGCGTCCTCGGTCTACAACATGCCGTCGGCCCGGCGGCTCCGAGGGGACCTTAACGTCGATGCGTTGGCCCGGGCGCTGACCGAGATCGCCCGCCGTCACCGGGTGCTGCGCAGCCGCTTCGAGGAACGGGACGGCCAAGTGGCGCAGATTGCCGCGCCGCTGCCGGAGACGGGCCTGCCCCTTCCGGTGGACGACCTGCGGAACGTGGAGGATTCCGACGCACGCGTCACCGAAGGCCTGCGACGCCTCCGGGAAGCCGCCGCCGAGCCCTTCGACCTCGAAGCCGGCGACGTCTTCCGGACCCGCCTCTATCGCCTCGCGGACGACGACCACCTGCTCCTGGTGAGCCTCCACCACATAGTCTTCGACGGCATCTCCCTAGGCGTCTTCGAGCGAGAGCTGGCGACGCTATATGGTTCATACCGTGCCGGCGAGTCACCGGCCCTGCCGGAGCTTTCGGTGCAATACGGCGACTTCGCCGCCTGGCAGCGGAACTACCTGGCGGGGGACGCCCTGGAGCGTCAGCTCGACTACTGGCGCGGTGCCCTCGTGGGGGCCGACGAGCCCCTGGACCTGCCCTCAGACCGGCCCAGGCCGGCCACCCCCAGCTACCGGGGGGACAGCGTCCTGGTGCAGCTCCCGCCGGAGCTGATGGACCGGCTTTCCGCCCTGGGCCGGGAGCGGGGGGTGACCCCGTTCATGACCCTCCTCGCCGCCTTCCAGATGCTTCTCGGCCGCCTCTCCGGCCAGGATCGGGTACGGGTTGGTTCGCCGGTCGCCGGCCGCCAGCAAACTCGAACCGAGGGACTGATCGGCTTCTTCGTCAACACCCTGGTCTTCGGCGCCGACCTGGCGGACGACCCCGCCTTCGTCGAGCTGTTGGACCGCACCAGAGACACCGTGCTGAGCGGTTTCGCCCACCAGGACGTGCCCTTCGAGAAGCTCGTGGAGGAGCTCCAGCCCCAGCGGGACACCGCCCGTAATCCCCTCTTCCAGGTGGGATTCCAGCTCTTCGATACCGGTGACGCCGAGGGGGGCGGCCTGCCAGACCTCGAAACCGGATGGCTGGAGCCGCCCCTGACGGTGGCCAAGTTCGACCTCAACCTCACGGTCCTGCGCGGCCCACGGGGCATGGCCGTGGACGTGCGCTACGCCACCGACCTCTTCGACCGCGGAACCGTCGAGCGCTGGCTCGAAGCCTACCTGGCGGTTCTCCAGCAGGTGGCAGGCGATCCAGCCCGTCGCCTGTCGGCCCTCGACCTGCGCAACGACGCCGACCGCGCCCTCCTCACCCAGGTCAACGACGTCGCCGCCGACTATCCCCAGGACGTCGGTCTTGCGGAGCTCTTCGGACGTGCCGCCGAGGCCCACGGAGACCGGGTCGCCGTCGCCTGGGGCGGCCACACCCTCACCTACTCCGGGCTGGCCTCCGGCGCCCGTCGCCTGGCCCGTCACCTGGTGGCCCAAGGGGTGCGCCCCGGTGAGCGGGTGGGGCTGTGCGTCGCCCGCGGCGCCGACATGGTGACCGGCATGCTGGGGATCCTCGAAGCCGGGGGCGCCTACGTGCCCCTCGACCCCGACTACCCAGCCGACCGCCTCCGCTTCATGGCGGAGGACACCGGCATGCGCCGGATGGTGGTCCATCGGGCGCTCTCGGCCCGGCTGCCGGACCTCGACGTGGAAAGGATCGTCCTCGAAGACGACGCAGACGCCATCGCCGCCCAGGCCGACGGTCCCCTGTCGATCCCCACGGGCGGCGGCTTCCCCGCCTACGTCATCTACACCTCCGGCTCCACCGGCCGACCCAAGGGGGTCACCGTGCCCCAGCGGGCCGTCGCCAGCCTGGTGCTCGGCACCAACTTCCACGACTTCCGGCCCGAGGACGTCATCGCCCAGGCGTCGAACGCCAACTTCGACGCCGCCACCTTCGAGATCTGGGGGGCCCTGCTCCACGGCGCCCGCATCGTGGGGGTGGACCGGGACACCCTGCTGGATCCCCAGGCCCTGGGACGCCACGTCGAAGCCACCGGCATCGACGTCGCCTTCCTGACCACCGCCCTCTTCCAGCAGCTGGCCCGGGAGGCGCCGGAGACCCTGGGGCGCATGCGGGCGATCTTCTACGGCGGCGAGCGCTGCGATCCGGCGCTGGTGCGGCGGGCCGTCGAAGGAGCGCCGTCGACCCGCATCTCCCACGTCTACGGCCCCACCGAGGCCACCACCTTCGCCACGTACCTGCACCTCGAAGGCGTCCCCGAGGACGCCGCCTCCGTGCCCATCGGCGGCCCCCTCGCCAATACGACCGTCCACGTGGTGGACCGCTGGGGCCGGCCGGCCCCGGCCCACGTCCCCGGCGAGCTGCTCCTCGGCGGAGACGGTCTGGCGATGGGCTACCACGCTCGGCCGGCCCTCACCGGCGCCGCCTTCGTGCCCGACCCGGACGGCGACGGCGGGCGGCTTTACCGCACCGGCGACCTGGTGCGGCTGCTGGCGGACGGTTCCATCGACTTCATGGGCCGCATCGACCACCAGGTCAAGATCCGCGGCTTCCGCATCGAGCTCGGGGAAGTGGACGCCGTCCTCGCCGGCCTCGACGGCGTCGAGGACTGCATCACCGTCGTCCAGGGGACCGGAGCCGGCCAGAGGCTGGTGAGCTTCGCCGTCCTCGGGGATGGTTCCGCAGCCACCGCCCCCTCTCTGCAGGGCCAGCTGCGCGGGGCCCTGCCGGAGTTCGCCGTCCCCACCGTCCACGTGCTGGACGCCCTGCCCTTGAACGCCAACGGCAAAGTGGACCGTAAGGCCCTGCCGGAGCTCGCTCCGGGGACCGTGGACGGCGGCGACGGCGCAGCCACCCTGCCCCGGGACGCCATGGAGGAAATGGTAGAGGCGGTGTTCGCCGAGGTGCTCGGGGTCGACGCCGGAGCCGGGCGGTTGGACGTCCACGACGACTTCTTCGCCCTCGGCGGCCACTCCCTGCTGGCCACCCAGCTCGGATCACGGCTGCGGGATCGCCTCGGGGTCGAGGTGGCGCTGCGGGAGATCTTCCACCACCCCACCGTCGCCGAGCTGGCCCGCCGGATCACCGAGCTGCGGGCCGAAGAGGCCGGGGCCGTCACCCTCGGAGCCATCACCCCGGTCACCGAAGACGCCGACGGCACCGTGCTCTCCTTCGCCCAGCAGCGGATGTGGTTCCTGCAGCGCTTCGACCGGGGGTCCTCGGCCTACAACATGCCGTTCCTACTGCGGCTGCGGGGCACCCTCGATTTGGATGCCCTCGGGCGGGCGGTGGACGAGCTGGTCCAGCGACACCCCGTACTGCGGACCCGCTACGTCGAAACGACGGCGTCCGCCGAGGTGCGACAGCGGGTGGACGCCGCGCCGGACTCGGTCCTCGTGCGCCACGACCTCTCCTCCGTCGCCCCCGAGGCCCGGGGGGCGAGCGCCACCGAGCTGCTGCGGGCGGAGGGTCAGAAGCCCTTCGACCTGGCGCAGGATCCGGGCCTGCGGGCTCACCTCGCGGCCCTGGGGGACGACGACCACCTCCTGCTCCTCGCCATGCACCACGTCGCCTGCGACGGCTGGTCCTGGGGCGTGCTGCGATCGGAGCTGGAGGCTTTGTACCTGGCGTTCGCCAACCATCTACCCTCCCCCCTACCGAAGGCGGAGGTCCAATACGCCGACTTCGCCGCCTGGCAGCGTTCGTGGCTCGACGGAGCGGAGCTGGAACGTCAGATGGCCTTCTGGCACCGCAGCCTGGGGGGCAGTGAGCCTCTCCACCTGGGCACCGACCGGCCGAGGCCGGCGGTGATGAGCCACCGCGGCGGGCGCCTGACCTTCGCCCTGTCGGAGGATCTATCGGACGGGCTCCGGCGCCTCGCCCGGTCCTCCGGCTCGACCCTCTACATGACCCTGCTAGCGGCCCTGCAGGCCCTCCTCCACCGCCTCACCTCCCAAGACCACATCAGCGTCGGATCGCCGGTGGCGGGTCGCCGACGCTCGGAGCTGGAGGGGGTGGTGGGCCTCTTCGTCAACACCGTCGTCTTGCGTACCGACCTGGGTGGCAATCCCACCTTCGATGACCTCCTGGCCCAGGTCCGCGAAGTGTCCCTCGACGCCTTCGCCCACCAGGACGTACCCTTCGAGAAGCTGGTGGACGAGCTGGCGCCGGAGCGGGATCCGTCCCGCAATTCCCTCTTCCAGGTCGGCTTCCAGGTGCTGGAGGGGGCCTCCGAACCGCGGGAGCCGGCGGGGGACGTCAGCTTCTCCGAGCTGCAAGCGGCGGTGCCCCACGCCAAATTCGACCTCGATCTGCACGTCGTCGACGGCGGCGGCGGCCTCCAGGGAAGCCTGATCTACTGCGCGGATCTGTTCGAGGAAAGCACCGTCAGAAGGCTCCTGGGGACCTTCGAGGGTCTGCTGACCGCCGCGGTGGCCGACCCCGGCCAGAAGCTTTCCGAGCTGCCGATGATGACCGGCGAGGTCCGCGCCCACCTGCTGGCCCACGCCGCCACACCGCGGACCCCGGACGATCCCCACGGCGCCAACCTGGCGGAGCTCTTCGCCGAGGTCGCGGCGCGCCACGGAGATCGCACGGCGGTGCAGGACGGCGACACCTCCCTGACCTACGCCGAGCTGGCCCGGCGGGCCGACGCCTGGGCCGCTTCCCTGCGCCGCCGCGGAGTGAGGCCGGAGGTTCCGGTGGGTCTTCTCCTGGACCGCGGCGCCGACCTGGTGACCGCCATGGTGGCGGTGGTCCGGGCCGGCGGCGCCTACCTTCCCCTCGACCCGTCGTACCCGGCGGAACGCCTGCGGTTCATGCTGGAGGACACCGGCGCGCCCTTGGTCATCGCCCACGGCGACCTGCTGGGGGACGCAGCCTGGCTTTCAGACAGCACCGAGGTGGTCCGCATCGACGGCGGGGACCTCGATGGGACACCGGGTGAGCCCCTCACCGCCCCCGACCTCGCCCCCGGCTCCCTCGCCTACGTCACCTACACCTCCGGCTCCACCGGGCGGCCCAAGGGCGTCGCGACGCCCCACCGCGGCGTCGTCAACCTGGTGCGGGGCAATGACGACTACCCCTTCCGCAAAGACGACCGCGTCGGCCACACCGCCAACGCCGCCTTCGACCCCACCACCCTCCAGGTGTGGGGACCGTTGCTGGCGGGGGGATGCGTGGTGCCCCTCGACCCGGGGACCGTGCTCTCACCCCAGCGCCTCGCGGCGGCGGTGCGGGAACGGGGCATCACGGTGCTGAACCTCACCGCCGCCCTTTTCCACCAGCTGGCGGAGCACGGGCCGGAAGCCATGGGCGGCCTGCGGGCCTTGCTCTCGGGCGGTGATCGCTGCGACCCACACTGGGCCCGCGCCGCCGCCGGAACCGGAGTCGGCCAACTGCTGAACCACTACGGACCCACCGAGGCCACCACCTCCTGCATCGTCCACCGGGTGGAGGATCTGTCGGAGGACGCCGCGACGGTGCCCATCGGCCGGCCCATGGCGGGGAGCTCCGCCTACGTGATCGACCGCCACGGCGGCCTCGCCGCGCCGGGGGTCGCCGGGGAGCTTTGGATCGGCGGCGACGGCCTCGCCCGGGGCTACCTCGGTCGCCCGGCCCTCACCGCCGCCGCTTTCGTACCCAACCCCTTCGCCGACGCCCCCGGGGAACGGCTCTACCGCAGCGGCGACCTCGTCCGCCGGCTGCCGAACGGGGACCTCGACTTCCTCGGCCGCATCGACCACCAGGTGAAGCTGCGGGGCTACCGCATCGAACTCGGCGAGGTGGAAGCGGCCCTGCGCTCCCACGGCGATGTCGCCTCGGCCCTTGTGATGCTAAGGGACGGCGCCGGCGGCCAGCGGCGGCTGGTGGCCTATGTGGAGGCAGGTGACGGCGCCGACGCCGACGCCCTCCGGGCCCACGTCGCCGAGCGTCTGCCGAGCTACATGGTACCGGCGGCGGTCGTCGTCCTCGACTCCTTCCCCCTCACCCCCAACGGCAAGGTCGACCGCGCTGCCCTGCCGGAGCCCCAGGGGGCCGACGGCGACCGGCGGGTCCGGCCGCCGAAGACCGAAGCCGAGATCACCCTGGCGGGGATCTGGGAAGAGGTCCTCGGCGTCGAGTCGGTGGGGCTGGACGACAACTTCTTCCGACTCGGCGGCGATTCGATCCTCGCCATCCGGGTCGTCACCCAGGCGTTCCGCGCCGGCCTCGACCTCGACCCGCAGGATTTCTTCCTCCTCGACACCCTGGAGGCCCTCGCCGCCGCGGCCACCCCGGTGACAGCAGCCGCCGCTGAGGGACCGGACGGGGACGCGCCCGACGACGACCTGGCCCTGGACGAGGAAGCCCTGGGCGACGTCTTCGCCGAGCTGGGCCTCGACTGACCTCCACCCCCATCGATTCGAAACCCAACCCCGAGATCCGGATACGAGCCCCATGGACAAGAAGAACATCGAAGCCGTCTACCCGCTCTCCCCTTCCCAGCAGGGCATCCTGCTCTACCTGGTGCTGGCGCAGGATCGGTCCGACGCCTACTTCGAGCAGTACCACTTCCACCTCACCGGCGAGCTCGACACGGAGCTGTACCGACAGGCGTGGCAGACGGTGGTGGACCGCCACCCCGCCCTGCGGACCTTCTTCCTGTGGAAGCGCCAGGAGCGCCCCATGCAGGTGGTCCTGCGCTCGATGGAGATCGAATTCACGGTGGAGGACTGGCGGGACCGGCCGGCGGAGCGCCAGGACGCCGATCTGGAGCAGATGCTCAAAGACGATCGGGACCGCGGCTTCGACCTGGATCGGCCGCCCCTGATCCGCTTCCGGGTCGTGCGCCGGGGGGATGATCGCTACTTCGTGCTCTGGTCCTCCTCCCACCTGCTCTTCGACGGCTGGTCCCAGGGCCGGGTGATGACCGAGGTGGCACAGCTCTACCAAGGCCTGCTGGAGGGCACGGCGCCTGAGCTGCCCCCAGCGCCCCCCTTCCGTCGCTACATCCAGTGGGTCGAGAAGCAGGACCGTTCCCGGGCGGAAGACTTCTGGCGCACCACCCTCGCCGGGGTGGACGCCGCCGAGCCGCTGCCCATCGATCGCCGACCCGGCGCCCACATGCGGGGCCGGGGCGTCCGCTTCGAAGACGCCCGCTACCACCAGGCCCACTTCGACGCCGGGGCCGGGGCCGCCGTCGCCGCCCTCACCCAGGAGCACGGCCTGACCCGCAACGCCGTCTTCCAGACCACCTGGGGCCTGGTGCTGGCCCACTACCTGGGTACCGACGACGCGGTCTGGGGCAACACCGTCTCGGGGCGGCCGCCGAAGCTCGACGGGGTCGACGACATGGTGGGGCTGTTCATCAACGCCTTGCCAGTGCGCCTGCGGATCGACCCCTCGACCACCTTCCTGGAGGCCGCCCGAGCTCTGCAGAAGCAGATGGCGGCCCAGCGCAGCTTCGAGTATTGCCCGCTGGAGGAGATCCAGCGCTGGGTGGGGATCCCCCACGACCGCCCCCTGTTCGAGAGCCTGATGATGTTCCGCAACTTCCCGAAGGCGGAAACGGAGCTGGACCTGGAGGTCCAGACGAACGAGCTGAAGGAGGTCACCAACCACCCCCTCGCCATCTACGTGATCTCCCAGGGGGACGAGGCCTACAGCCGGCTGGTGTACGACTCCGGCCGTTTCGACGACGGGGACGCCCGCCGCCTGTTCGACGCCTACCTCGACCTCACCGCCCGGCTGGCGGCGGCCCCGGAAACCCCGCTGGGCGAGGTGTCCCTCCTGGCGCCGGAGGAGCGCAATCGTCTCGTAGAGCGTGCGGCTGCCCCGGAGGTGGACTGGCCCCGGGACGCCTGCGTCCACAGGCTGGTCGCGGAGCAGGCGCAGCGCACCCCCGACGCCGCGGCCATCGCCGAGCTGGACGGGTCCACCGTCACCTACCGCCAGCTGATGGATCGGTCCCGTCGCCTCGGGCACCATCTGCGGAGCCTCGGCGTCGGGCCGGATGTTCTCGTCGCGGTGAGCGTCGAGCGGTCGCCGGCCATGGTGGTGGCTCTGCTGGGGGTCCTGGAGGCGGGCGGCGCCTACCTGCCGGTGGACCCCGCCTACCCGGCGGAGCGCGTCGCCTTCATGCTCGAAGACTCCTCCGCCGGTATCCTCCTGACCCAGGACGGGATCCTCGAGGTAACGCCGGAGGTGCCCCACGTGGTCACCCTGCCGCGGGACGGCGACGCCTTCGCCGACCTCCCCACCACCCCGGTGGATCTGGAGGCCTCTGGCGCCGCAGGGCCTGAGCACCTGGCCTACGTGATCTACACCTCGGGATCCACCGGCCGCCCCAAGGGGGTGCTGGTGGAGCACCGCAACCTCACCCACTACGCCACCGACGCCGCTCGGATCTACGGCATCACCACCGGCGAACGGGTGCTGCAGTTCGCCACCGTCAGCTTCGACACCAGCGCCGAAGAGATCTACCCCGCCCTCCTCACCGGCGCCACGCTGGTGCTGCGGGACGACGCCATGCTCGCCTCCCCGGGGCGCTTCCTCGAAGTCCTCGGGGAGCAGCGGATCGACGTCCTCAATCTGCCCACCGCCTATTGGCACGAGCTGTGCGCCGCCGTCGCCCAGCCGGAGGACGGAGATACCCACCGGATCCCAGACCAGCTGCGGCTGACGGTGATCGGCGGCGAGGCGGCCCTGGCGGAGCGATTGGAGCAGTGGCACGCCCACCTCGACAGCCGGGGGCACGGCCGACCGGTGACGCTGTGGAACACCTACGGCCCCACCGAGTCCACCATCGTCGTCACCCGCCACGAGCTCACGGACTGGCGGCCCGCAGCCCACGGCGGCGAGGTGCCCATCGGACGCCCCATCGCCAACGCCCGGGCCTACGTGGTCGGAACCGACGGCGGCCTTCGGCCCTCGGGCCTGCCCGGGGAGCTGTGGGTCGGCGGACCCGGCGTCACCCGCGGCTACCTGGGCCACCCGGACCTGACCGCCGAGAGATTCGTCGACGATCCCTTCGCCGGCGAAGGCCGGCTCTACCGCACCGGCGACCGGGTGGCCGCCACCGAGGACGGCGTGTTGCTGTTCCGCGGCCGAGCCGACCAGCAGGTCAAGATCCGCGGCTTCCGCATCGAGCCGGGGGAGATCGAGTCGGCCCTCCTGAGGCACGACGGGGTGCGGGACGCCGTGGTCGTGGCGCGGGGGGACGGCGGCGACGCCCGCCTGGTGGCCTACCTGGTCCCCGCCGATCCCGCAACACCGCCGGCCGTGGCGGACCTGCGGACGTTCCTCGGCCGTGATCTTCCGGACTACATGGTGCCGGCGGCCTTCGCCGTCCTCGACGCTCTCCCCACCACCCCCAGCGGCAAGGTGGACCGAAGGACCCTGCCGGATCCTGAGGGGACACGCCTCGGCACCGGCGTCGCTTTCGTGGCCCCCCGAACCCCCATCGAAGAGATCCTGGCGGAGCTCTGGGCCGACCTCCTCGGGGTCGACGCCGTCGGGGTCCACGAAGATTTCTTCCAGCTCGGCGGACACTCCCTCCTGGTGGGTCGCCTGACCTCCCGACTGCGCAAGGGCATGGGTGTGGAGCTGCCCCTGGTGGCCGTCTTCGAGAACCCGACGGTGGCGGAGCTCGCCGAGCGGGTCCAGCAGTTGGCGGCGGAAGGGGGCGGCGAGCGCAGCAGCACCGCTCCCGTGGAGCTGCCGCCGATCCGCAAAGTGCCGCGGGACAAGCCCCTGCCCCTGAGCTACCCCCAGGAGCGGGTGTGGTTCCTCCAGCAGCTGGACCCCACCTCCGTGGCCTACAACTTCCAGCTCACCCTTTGGTTCGACGGGCCCCTGGACGTCGAGGCGCTGCGCCGCACCCTCACCGAGATCGTGCGCCGCCAC
>JBCDIS010000233.1:0-10718 GCA_038748685.1 Acidobacteriota bacterium
AGAAACTAAAACGACCCGCTCCGGCCGCAGTCTGCACGATGCAGACGGCGACCGGAGCGGGCCTGTTACCCCGAGCCCCCCTCGTGGTAAACCCTTTTAGGTCCGTGGACCAAAGCTTGTTTTCAAAGTGGACGGCGGCGTAGGTAGAACTTGGTGTTTGCTTTGTGCCGTCGCCCTAAAAATTAGCAACGCCCGTGCCAGGTTTCAGCCCGGCGCTAGATTTTTCTAAGAAAACGCTCCGAAGCCCGGAAACTCAACGTCCGACGCCCCAGCGCCAATCCCTCCTCGCCGCAGCGTCGTCGCGGATGCCCTCCAGATCTCAGGGGAATTCCGGGACCCCAGGGAGAAATGCCCTGGGCGGGAACGGGAAAAGGTCCCCTATCGCCTAGAAGCAGGTTCCTGTGGGATGGGCTAGCATGATGGATGAGCGAAGTCTCCGTACTTTCATCTCAGATTCCAGGAGGAACGTCATGCAACGAGCCATTCCCCTCGCAGCCGCCTTCGCCACCCTCGCCGGTTTGCTTCTTCTGGCTCCGGCCCACGCCGGAACCCTGACCCTCGATGAGACGGCCACCCCGACCCAGACCCGGGAGCTGCTAGTACTCCAGAACAACGGCATGCCGCGGTTGGTGCTGAACGACACGAGCCAGGTCACCCCGTTTACCGCCGGCCGCTGGGCCGTTGGACTCAACGGCGGAAGCGAATTTATCGTCAGCCTGCTGGGTACAACCGGCAACGAGTTCCGCCTGAGGGGCCTCGACGACCCTGCAAACCCTGGTAGAGCGATCTTCCAGGGCGAGGTCTACGCCGCCAGTTTCAACACCACCTCCGACCGCAACCTCAAGACCGACATCACCCCCCTCGACGGTTCCCAGGTTCTGGACACACTGCTGGAGCTGCCGGTGGCGTCGTGGCGTTTCAAGGAGGATCCCCTCGGGGCCATCCACCTGGGGCCCATGGCGCAGGACATCTTCCAGGCCTTCGGCACCGGGTCGAGCCCGGTTCACCTGTCGCCGCTGGACGTCGGCAGCGTGGCCCTGGCGGCGATCCAGGGCCTCCACATGAAGGTCGAGGACAAGCAGGGGGAAGTGGACGCCCTGGCGGCGCGGGTCGAATCGCTGGAGGCGCTGGTCCTGAAGCTCGCCGGTGAGCTCGAAGCGGGCCGCTGACCTCGGCGCACGGGGCCGGGGCGGGTCGTCCTGAGGGCCGAGCTGGGCTAGCATCGCCCCGGTTCTTCGAAAAAAACTTTCCGTTGGCTTTCCGGAATCCTCCGAGGCCGACGATCAACCCCTTGAGACGACCCCGCCGCGTGCCGGGTCCGAGGTCTTGCATGGTTTCACCGCTCGTTCCACCGCTCGAAAAGGTCACCGCCGGAGGCCAGCGCTATCGACGCCCCGCAGACATCGAATCCGCCATCGCCGCCGCCCTGGAGCTGGATCCCGCGATCCGTCTCGCCCGCGCCTCGGCCGATCCGGCGGCGACGGAGCGGCTGGCTTCAGAGGTCGTGGTGCATCTGATCCGTCGCGCCTACCGCCAGGGGGACCTGGAGACCCACGGGGCGCTCCTCGGGGCTTTGCTCCGTCGTTGCTCCGCCGCCCTGGACCACTCGGTGCGGGGGGACCGCTTCCCCGATGCCGAAGAGATCCGCTCCGAGATCTTGAGCCGCTTCGCCGAGGGCTTCGCCGTCGACGCCGCCGGCGACCCCCAGCACCGGCTCGATTTCTTCGAAATCCGCTTCAACGCCGCCTTCGCCAGACTGCGGCTCGACGTCACCCGATCCGAGGCCCGTCGAAGGCGCCACCTCGTTCCCCTTCCCGAAGGGGCCTCCGCCCAGAACGACGACGACCCCCGATCCCTGCCTCCAAAGGTCTTCAGCCGCCCAGCCAACCAAGAGAAGCAGCTTCGCGGGGTCGAGCTACGGCGGGCCATCGACGCCCTTCCTCCGGACGAGCGGGACGTGATCATCCTCAGCCGGATCCTCGGCTACCCCATCGAGTCCGACGACCCCTCCAAGATGACCGTCGCCAAGCACTGCGGGGTGAGCCCCCGCACCGTCCGCAATCGTTTGACCCGAGCCCTCGCCAAGCTCGCCCGCACCCTCGACACGGGAGACTCCCCATGAGCACCGACGACCCCACCCTGCAGGACGCCCTCGACGCCCTCACCCTCGCCGGCCCCCACCTCGATGCGGAGGCCGTCGAAGCGGTGGTCCGCCGCTTCCCGGAACACGCCAGGCGGATTAGGGAGGAGGCCATGGACCTCGCCGTCCTGGCCCTCGGCGGGAAAGCGTCCATGGCACCGACGACTCCTTCGGCGGCGGCGGAGACCCGGGCGGAGACCGCCCTGGCGGCGTTCCATCGCCGACTCGACGCCCTGACGGAGGGGCCGAAGGACCGCCGGCCGCCCCTGCGAGCGAGCCGCTAAGGGAAACGACGCCCCGGGCGCGGGGTTGAAGATCGAGAGAGTTTCCGGTTCGGAACGGGAGCCGGGGGGCTTGTCCTGCTCTATGAAAAAACTTTGCAAAGACTCTGGACTACATTGCAAAGTCAGAGATATAGTCAAAGTTGACTAGGGACCAACAACACAAAGGAGCCCCAACCCCGCGCAGAGAGCCCAAGCCATAGCGGCGACTCTGCGGCGGTTCCGGGATCGCGCGACGAACCGGTCCCCACCGTGCCTCCCGTTCGAAACCACGAGCCCCAACGACAAACTACGACAAGGAACATCCCCATGAAACGTCGTCATCCGTGGAACTTCGTCTCCCAGATCACCATCGTCCTGCTGCTAGCCATGACCGTCGCCCAGCCGATCCTCGCCGTGCCGCGGCCGGTGGCGGAGCTACCCGACACCGCCGGCGAGACCATCGCCGGCTTCCGCACCCTCGCCGGCGACGCCGCCGATGCCTTCGTCACCCGGGCTCTTCGCTCGTCCGCCTACTGGGACTTCCGCGACAACCTCGACGAATCCTTCGGCAAGACCTTCCAGCTACAACCCGTCGCCGCCCACGCCAAGGCGGGCCACGGCATGGTAGGCGTCTTCATCCCAGTGGACGGTGGTGCCGGCTACAGCGGCCTCCAGCTCTGGTTCCAGGAGAACACCCGCGAGCTCGTAACCTCCGTCGCACTGCTGTTCGAGCAGGTCGATCCCCAGAGGGTCGCGGCGACCTACTTCGCCGATGGCCAGCTGCGGATGGAGGCGGTCTCGGATCTGGCCGGCAACATCCTGTCGGGCCGGGTGATCGAGGCCGACGGCTCGGTGCAGGACCTTCTCGACTACCCCCTGGCGGAACGTAGCTACGGCTGCATCAACGACTGCCTCGCCGGTCTCGGCGTCGCCAACTGGATCATCGCCCTGATCGCGGCGGTGTGCGGCATCGCCTGCCTCGGCACCCTCGGCGCCGGCTGCGTGGCCTGCATCTTCGGCCTCGGCGTCGGCCTGGGGGCGGAGCTCGGCTATTGCTCCGGCAGGTGCTCTTGAGCCGAGCGAAACGTCCTGAACTCACCAAACGCACTTTCAACACGAGATACGAGGACACAAAATGATCCGACCCATTCTCCGCCACTCCATCGCTCGCCTGGCCGTCTGCCTGATGGCCTTTGGACTCGTCGCCCAGCCGCTGTGGGCCAATCCCAACTTCGGGTCCGCCGCAGCGGACCCGGTGCAAGAGGCGGTATCCGCCTTCACCACGGTCACCGGCGACACAGCCGACACCTACCTCGCCCTCGCCCTCCTCTCCGACGAGTACAAGGCGCTCCAAACCTCTCTGGCGGACAGCTTCGGCGGTTCCTTCCGACCGACGCCGAAGAAGGCCTACGCCATGACCGGCGGCGGCAACGTGGGGGTCTTCGTGCCGGTGGCCGGCGGCGCCGGCCATAGCCACTTCCAGATCTGGCTCGACGCCGCCACGAACCACGTGGTGGCCAGCGCCAGCGCCCTCTTCGACCTGCACCGCGACGGCACCACCCGGGCGGTCTTTGGCATCGACGGACGAACCGTGATGGATGCGACCCTCAGCGAAGCGGGGAGCTTCCTCTCCGGCTGGTTCATCGACGCCGCAGGAGCGGAGCAGAGCATCCTCGAGTACGCTGCGGAGCGCAGCTTCAACTGCTTCCTCGACTGCCTCAGCGGCTTCGGCATCCCCAACGCTATTCTGGCGGCCATCGCCTTCGGCTGCGGCGTACTCTGCGGTGTGACCCTCGGCGCCGGCTGCGTCGGCTGCGTCTTCGCCCTCGGCCTCGGTCTCGGTGCCGAGGTGGGCTACTGCTCCGGCGTCTGCTGACGCCAGTCTCGGTCCGCGGGGTTCGCAAGGAACCCCGGCCAACGCGCCGCCGAGTTAGCCGAGCCCTTCGGCGGCGGCGAGCTGGCCCGCCTCGCCGGCCGCAGCCACGACCTGGGGAAGACCCAGGACGCGTTCCAGCGGCGGCTGGCGGGGTCCCCCGAGAAAGTGGAGCACTCCCTCCTCGGCGCCAAGCTGTGGCTCGCTCGGGAACCCCGTAGTCCCGCCGCCGAAGCCCTCGCCCTGGTGATCGCCGGGCACCATATGGGGCTGCCCAACCACGGTTCGGTGGAGGCGGGGGATCGACCTTCGAAGTCCCTTAGGGAGAGACTCCAGAAACCCGTCGATCTTCACGCCGCCGTCGGCCGCCTGCCGGAGGGCTTTCTCGATCTCCCGCTGCCGGAGCTGCTGGCTTGGCTCACGCCGACGCTGGGTCGAAGACCCACCGCGACGGCCAAGGAGGCCCTCGCTAGGAAACGGGAGCTGTGGATCCGCTTCCTCTTCTCCGCCCTGGTGGACGCCGACTTCCTCGACACCGAGCGATTCTTCCGCGGCGACCGCCGGGAGCAGGTGCCCACCTTCCCCGCCGTCGCCGAGCTGCGCCGCCGGCTCGACGCCCACGTGGATGGCTTGGCGGCGTCGGCCCGGGCCAAAGAGAATGCCGAGGGCACCCCTGGCGCCGTCAACCGGGTGCGGGCCGAAGTGCTCGCCGCCTGCCGCGACTCCGCCGACAGGGACCCCGGGCTGTTCAGTCTCACCGTCCCCACCGGCGGCGGTAAGACCCTCGCCTCGATGTCCTTCGCCCTGCGCCACGCCGAGCGCCACGGCCTGCGGCGGGTGATCGTCGCCATCCCCTACACAAGCATCCTGGAGCAGAACGCAGGGGTCTTCGCCGAAGCCCTGGGGCGGGGCAACGTCGTCGAGCACCACAGCTCCTTCGAAGACGAAAAGCTGGCGAAGGAGGACGACGAGGTCCGCAAGCGCCACGAGCTGGCGGCGGAGAATTGGGATGCCCCGGTGGTGGTGACCACCAACGTCCAGCTCTTCGAATCCCTCTTCTCCAACCGCACCTCCCGCTGTCGCAAGCTCCACAACATCGCCCGCAGCGTGATCATCCTCGACGAGGCGCAGACCGTGCCGCCGCACCTCCTGGCGCCGATCCTCGACGTGCTGCGGCAGCTGGTTTCGGGCTTCGGCTGCTCGGTGGTCGTCAGCACCGCCACCCAGCCGGCGTGGCGCGAGCGGCTGGGGTTCCCCGGGGGGGTCGAACATGTCCGTGAGATCGCGCCGGAGCCCACCCGCCTGGCGCGGACCCTGGCCCGCTACCGCACCGAATGGCGGATCGACAAAGAGGCCACATGGCCAGACCTGGCGAACGAACTCGCCACCTTCGAGCAGGTGCTGTGCGTCGTCCATCGGCGGGCCGACGCCAGGGAGCTGGCGGAGCGGCTGATGGAGCGCACCGGGGACGGCGGCGTGATCCACCTTTCGGCGACGATGTGCGGCGCCCATCGGGATGAGGTCTTGACGGAGATCCGCCGACGCCTCAAGCACGGGGAACCCTGCCGGGTCATCTCCACCCAGCTGGTGGAAGCGGGGGTGGACGTCGATTTCCCCATCGTCTTCCGCGCCCTCGCCGGGCTCGACAGCCTGATCCAGGCGGCGGGGCGGTGCAACCGGGAGGGTACTGGCCCCATGGGCAGGTTCGTCGTCTTCCGCGCTCCGACGCGGCCGCCGAAGGGCGCCCCGAGGAGGGGTCTCGAAATCTTGGAAGCGATGCTCGTCCACGGCGACCGGCCGGTGGATCCCCACGACCCCGCGGACGTCGAACGCTATTTCCGCAGCTTCTACGCGGTGAACACCGCTGATCCGGAGGGCATCCAGCCCGCCCGCGCCGCGCGCAAGTTCGCCACCACAGCCAAGACTTTCCGCATGATCGAGGACGACTGGTCCCGTCCTGTCGCGGTGCCCTGGGGGCACGGCCGGGCCTTGGTGGAAGCGTTGGAATCCCCCGGAGCGAAACGGAAGGAGATCCTGCGCAAGCTACAGCGCTTCACCGTCAACGCCCCAAAACAGCAGGTCGATGCGTGGCTCCAACAGGGGGTGGCGCGGACCGTGGACGAGGTCGTCGTCACCCTTTCGGACCCCGTCGGCGATCTCTACACGAACCTTTTCGGCCTCATCGGGTCTTCCGAACCGGACATCCCGCCGCCTCGCTGATTCCCTAGTTCGAGCGGGCTCAGCCGTTCCGTGATCGCGCGCCGCAAAACGTCGCGTTGAAGATCGAGTGCCTTTCCATTTCTCAGCAATCGAGAAGGAGGAACACCATGGGTGCGACCCGTAGCCCCACCCTGCGCCTGCGCGCGCGGGGTCCCCTCGCCTGTTTTACTCGGCCTGAGATGAAGGCGGAGCGGCTCTCCTACGAGGTGCCGACGCCGTCCGCCATGCGGGGCCTGATCGAGGCGGTGCTGTGGAAGCCCGCCATTCGCTGGCAGGTGCGGCGGATCCACGTGCTGGAGCCGATCCGCTTCACCGCCATCCGCCGCAACGAAGTCGGCTCCAAAGCGTCGGGGCCGCCCCGCAAGGTGGTCACCGGCGGCGGCCCGCCCCCCCGCTACTACGCCGACGAGGATCGGGCCCAGCGCAACACCGTGGCGCTGCGGGACGTCGACTACGTCATCGAGGCGTTCATGACCCTCACCGAGAAGGCGGGCCCCGGCGACAACATGACCAAATTCGTCGACATGTTCGAGCGCCGCCTGCGCAAGGGGCAGACCTTCCACGCCCCCTACCTGGGCTGCCGCGAGATGGCGGCGGACGTGCTGCCGGCGAACGGTGCGAAAGACCCCATCGACGAAAGCCGAGACCTAGGGGTCATGCTGTGGGACCTGGACTTCGGCCCCAAAGGCGCCACCCCCCGCTCCTTCCGCGCTCGCCTCGACCGGGGGGTGGTGGAGGTGCCGGAGGACCCGGAGACGAGCCTGCTGGAGATCGCGTCGTGATCCTCGAATCCCTGGTGGACCTGGCGGCCTACGAGGAGCTGCTGGGGGACCCGGACCTCGAAATGAAGCCGGTGGCCTTCCTCGTGGAGCTGTCCCGCGACGGCTCCCGCCACGTCCTCCGCGACACCCGCTACGTCCCCAACTCGGAGAAAGAGAGGAAGAAGCCCCGGAGGGTGGCGAAGCAGATGGCCATGCCCCGGGAAGCCGGCCGCACCAGCGGCGACCGCGCCCTCTTCCTCTTCGACAAGGCGGAGTACCTCTTCGGCATCGACCCCGACGGCAAACGGCCCGCCGCCAAGCTGGAGCTGCGGGCCCGCCTCTTCCGGGAGCGGGTGGGGCAAGCCGCCGCCGCCACCGGCGACTCCGCCCTCCAGGCCGCCGTCCGCTTCCTGGCCGACATCGCCGCCAAGCGGCGGACCGTCGAGCTGCCGGAGGACGTCGCTTCGAACGACCTCTTCGCTTTGTCCTGGGCCCCGGACATCGACCTGCCGATGATCCAGCGCCCCGCCGTGCTCGACCAATGGAGACGGCTGCGGGCCCGGGATGGCGACGGGGCCGAACCCCGCCGCTGCCTGGTGACCGGTGAGCTGGCGATTCCCGCCGACAAGCACACCATCCTCAAGGGGATCCCCGGCGCCTCCAGCGCCGGCGTGCCCCTCGTCTCCTTCAACCAGAAGTCGTTCGAGTCCTACGGCCTCAGCGGCAACGACAACGCTCCGGTGTCCCGCGCCGCGGCGGAGGCGTACGCCACCGCCCTCGCGAGGCTCCTGGCGGCCCGTCCGGTCCGCCCCAACGGCGAATCCCTGGGGCGCAGGAACGTGCGGATCTCCGCCGACACGGTGGTCTGCTTCTGGGCCCACCACGACTTCGCCGACGCCTTCGGCAGCATCGTGGACCCGGACCCCGACGTCGTGGTGGAAGTCTACCGAGGGGTGTGGCGGGGCGAGGACCCGCGCCTTGAGGACCCGACGCCGTTCTTCGCCCTCACCCTCACCGGCTCCCTCGGCCGGGTGATGGTCCGCGGCTACCTGCGATCCACCGTCGGCGAGGTCGCCGGCCACCTGGCGGAGCACTTCGCCGACCTCCACCTCACGCGCCTCACCCCACCGCCGAAGAATGGGGGCCATCCCCCATCCTTCCGCCTGCAGACCCTCCTCGCCGCCCTCGCCCCACTCGGCAAGGGGGACGACGTCCCCGCCGCCCTCGGCCAGGGCATCGTCGACGCCGTCCTCACCGGCGGCCCCTATCCCTACGCCGCCCTCGGCCGCGCCCTCGTGCGGGAGCGGGCGGAGATCCACCGCGACGGCTGGGGGGACAAAGACCGCCGGGACGCCCGCCGCGCCCTGATCAAGGCGGTGCTCGAACGACGGCGTCGCTTCGGCATGAACATCCACGACTACCCCGCCCTAGGAGCCACCATGGACCCCGAGAACACCCAGCCCGGCTACCTCCTCGGCCGCCTCATGGCGGTGATCGAGCGATTGCAGCAAACCGCCCTGGGCGATGTGAACGCGTCCGTCGTCGACCGCTACTTCGGTGCCGCGTCGGCCACACCGAAGGCGGTGTTCGTCCGGCTCTTGAAGAACGCCCGCAACCACGCCCGCAAGGCCAAGGACTCCTCGAAGAGCCGAGGCTACGCCATCCACCTGGAAAGCCAGCTGGACGCCATCGCCGACCGCTTCGACCCGAAGGACAATGGCTTCCCCGCCCACCTCGACCTCGAGCAGCAGGGCCTCTTCGTCCTCGGTTACCACCAGCAGCGCCACGCCTTCTTTGCCAAGAAGTCCGACACCGCGACCCCAAACGACTCCGACCCGGCCACGCCGATCGCCTGATTCCCGGAGGGACCTTCACATGAGCCAGAACCCCATCACCCGACGCTACGATTTCGTCCTCCTCTTCGACGTCCAAAACGGCAACCCCAACGGCGACCCCGACGCCGGCAACGCCGCCCGGGTGGACCCGGAAACCCAGCAGGGCCTGGTGTCGGACGTCGCCCTCAAGCGCAAAATCCGCAACTTCGTCACCCTCGACAGGAGCGACCTCCACAGCGGCGAACCCGCCAAGGGCTACGAGATCTACGTCAAGCACCGGGGGGTCCTCGAACAGCAGCACCGCCGGGCCTACAAGGCCGAGAAACTCGACCCCGACGCCAAGGGCAAAGGCGAAAAGGCCGACGCCGTCGAGAAGACCCGGCGGTGGATGTGCCAGACTTTCTTTGATGTACGCACCTTCGGCGCGGTGATGTCCACCTGCGTCAACTGCGGCCAGGTCCGCGGGCCCGTGCAGCTCACCTTCGCCCGCTCCCGCGACCCCATCGCCCAACTAGAGCAGTCCATCACCCGCAAGGCCGTCACCACCCAGAAAGACGCCGACAAGCAGATCGAGAAGCACGGCATGGTCACCGGCACCATGGGACGCAAGGAGATCGTGCCCTACGGCCTCTACGAAGCCCACGGCTTCATCAGCCCCCACCTCGCCGTCGACACCGGTTTCTCCGAGGCGGACCTCGACCTCCTCTGGCGGGCCCTACAGATGATGTTCGAGCACGACCGCTCCGCCACCCGCGGCGAGATGGCCACCCGCAAGTTGGTGGTCTTCGAGCACGAAAGCCCCCTCGGCAACGCCCCGGCCCACCGCCTCTTCGAACGCGTGCAGGTGGCGCGGATGGACGAGGGGCGTCCCCCCCGGGCGTTCTCCGACTACCGGGTCACGGTGGACGGCGACGCCCTGCCGGCTGGGGTCACACTCCACGAGCTGCTCTGAGGATGCCCGAAGCCCCAGGGGGCGGCGCTGATGCTGGTCCTGGTCAGCTACGACGTCTCGACGAGGACCGACGCCGGCCGCCGGCGTCTCCGCCGCATCGCCAAGATCTGCGAGGACTACGGCCAACGGGTCCAGAAGTCGGTCTTCGAATGCCTGGTGGACCCCGAACAGTGGACACGCATGCGAGCCAAGCTGGTGGCGGAGATGGACCCCGAGGAGGACAGCCTACGCTTCTACTTCCTGGGCAAGTCCTGGCGCGGCCGTGTGGAGCACGAGGGGGCGCACCCGTCGGTGGACCTGGAAGGGCCTCTGGTACTCTAGATCGGATCCGCGAACCCGAAGCGGTGGCGAATCCCCCGGGGGGGTTCGCGAATCGCGGAAGTGCTGATGTTTCAGCACGCTGGAGGCAAGGGGTGGTGATGCCGGCCAGCAAGTCGAGCGCATCGATGGGGGGTTCGCGAAAACCTCTCGCCAAACCCTTGAGCTTTCGCGGCTTATGAAGTCGCCGTCTCCCCCCACGCGGGGGCGTGGATTGAAACCGCCTGGCCTTGCGGCCTGAGGGAGTCGCCCGGTGTCGCCCCGCGCGCGGGGGCGGGGATTGAAACTATGGAAGCTTGAGCGGGCCGACCGGCAGGCACCGGGTCGCCCCCCGCGCGGGGGCGGGGATTGAAACG
>JBCDIS010000234.1:0-10527 GCA_038748685.1 Acidobacteriota bacterium
CTCTGGGCTGCGTCGCGGTGAGCCGAAAGACGAAGCGCTTCGCCAAGCTCAGCTAGCGATCCTGGCGTCCGGCGAAAACGGCGGCGCTGGGCGCTCCCCCTACTTCTGGGCGGCCTTCCAGCTCTACGGGAGTCGCTGACCGCGGGGGTCAGAAGACTCGCCCCAAGAAGAGGTAGAGCGAATCGCGGCCCCCTTCGCCGAAGCCGTAGCCCAGATAGAGGGGGCCGACGAACGTTTCACGACCCACGAAGACCAGCGCCGACGTCAGGAGGTCGTCGAAATCTGCCTGATCTTCGACGGCCCAGGCGTTGCCCACCTCGAGACCACCGCCGAGGTAGAGCTTGCCACGCCTCTTGTAGTAAGTGAGGCTGGCGAAACCCAGCGCGTCCCCCCGCAGCTCGTCGACCTGAAAGGCCGAGAGGTTGCCGAAGCCCCCGAGCTCGAAGTGGTCGTAGATGGGGATCTCGGTACCCAGGGAAGCCCCCAGTCGCAGCCTCCCCAGCAGGGTGTGGGACCCAACGCTCCAGGGCCGGAGGACCTCCAGTTCCAGCCTCCGATACTTCTCGTCGGCCCCCAGGGGGTCGATCGAGTAGTAGAAATCCAGGTCGGTCAAGATGCCGGCGCGGGGAAAGTCCGAGTCGTCCAGCCGGTCCAGGTTTAGGCCTAGCCGCAGCCCTCCGAGGTCGGCCTCGAGCCCCGTGGCGATCTGGGTGTCGACGTCGACGGACCCGCGTTCGACCCCCAGGGTCAGCTCGACGGCATTGGCGAGGTGGACCCCTGCGTCGAGGGCGAGGGTCGCCGCCTCCACGTCGATGCCTCCGAAGTCTCCAGTCGGGTCGAGGAACTGATCCTCCAGGAGCTCCAAGCGAGGCCGTACGAACCAGGCTCCCCGAAAGCCCACGGGCTGAAAAAACTCGGTGAACAGGGAGTTCGTATCGCCGACCGTGAGGACGGTCTTCCATTCGGCGCCCCAGCGGTTGAGCTGGGTTCGCCTGTAGTGCGCCAAGGCCAAGAAATCGGAGTCGCCTTCAAGGTTGGCGCTGAAGGTCAGGCCTGAACGCAGGTAGTGGGGACCCCAGGGTTTGTCCTCGGTGTCGATGACCAAAATATTCCGGGAGTCCCGGCGGTCGATCTCGAAGTCCACATGGCTGAACTCGCCGATCTGGAAGATCCTGTCGAGGTCCCCACGTAGGGTCCGGAGGTCGAGGCGGTCGTCTGGGAGGGTTTCGATCCGGCTGATGACCTGCTTCGGCGCGACGCGGGAGCCGCCGGCGATCTCCACGCCCCCCAGGGGAATCGATAGCTCCAGGTCGCCAGGTTTTAGCCGGTGGTTCCCCAAGAACCCCCGGAACGCCTCTTCAGAAACCGAGAACCTCCCCAGAGCCTCCGCGCTTTGCCGAGCTGCGGCCTCCCCCAGCTCGATGGCCTCGAAGACGCGATCGAAGCTCGTGGACCGAATCTCCCCGAGATCCGGTTCGATCAGAAGGTCCTCATCGGTCAGAAGCCGCTTGGAGGCCAGGACGTTGCGGATGTGGATCACGCTGAACGCCTGCGACAGCACGCCGAGGGCCGTCTCGTCCCCCTTGAGCTCGCGACCTCCGCCGCTGATGTCGACGGCGATGAGTCGCTCGGCCCCCATGGCCTGGGCCACTTGGATCGGCAGGTTGGCGGTGATTCCGCCATCCACCAAGACACGGTCCCCCCACTTCACAGGAGTGAAAATACCAGGAACCGCCATGCTCGCCCGCATCGCCTCCGCCAGGCTTCCACGGTCCAGAACCGCCAGCGAACCGTCCGACAGGTCCGCGGCGACGGCTCGGAAGGGAATACGCAGCTGATCAAAGTGCTCCACGGCGAGGGTATGCAAGGTCATCTGGCGGAAGATGAACCGGATCTTCTGCCCCGAAATCAGGCCCGGTGCGGTCCGTAGCCCCCCTTTACCGACGCCGAACTCGATGGGAAAAAGGGGCAGCAGGTCGTCCTCCTTGCGGCGGAAGGACTGACGACGACGGGTGGGAGCGTCCTCGAAGGCATCCTCCCAATCGATGGAACGTACGATCTCCTCCAAAGCCTCGGGGGACAGTCCCGAGGCGTAGAGCCCCCCCACAATCGAGCCCATGCTGGTACCGGCGATGCAGTCCACCGGAATCCGCAGTTCCTCGAGGACCCGCAGAACGCCGATGTGGGCCGCCCCGCGGGCCCCGCCGCCGCTCAGCACCAGACAAGTACGGGGCCTCTCCCCCCGCTTGGAATCCTCCACTCCGGACTCGGTCTGGCCGAGGGCGCCAGCCCCCAGCGAGGTCACCAACAAGAGCACCCATAGGGTCACAGGAACGGTTCGATAAGGGGTCGTGTGCTTCAAGGGTAGTCCGTTCCTCTCCGAAGGTGTCTTGGGATGGTCGAGCGTTGTTTCATCCACCTCAGCCCGTGTGGGTGAGCACCACCAGACCGGACCTGCCCTCTCCCCGTCCACGCTCAGCCAACGTCTTGAGATGGGTCAGCCACAGGCTCGTACCCGTGGCGTGGATGAGCTCGGTGATCGAGACGGTGACGACGGCGGGAGGACGACGAGCATTGGATCCAGGGACGGCGAATTTGACCGAACCCCCTAGGGACGGGGGTTCTGGACGCCGAGACTATCGGACCTCCGCCCACCCTGAGAGAATATCTAGCGACTCCGTCGCCGCCGCGGGCCGTCACCTCGCGGGCCAGGGCCGCCTCCACCGACCACCGGGACGCCTCGTTGTCGCTGATCAGGAACGCCGCGATTCTCTGGCCGTTCAGCTGGCCGAAGGCGGTCTCGGGATCCTTCCAGGTGGACTCGAAACGGGTGCTGCTACAGGCGCTGAGAAGAAGGGCTACAGAGATCAACATCGGGACATTGAGCTTCATTTGTACCAGGACCCTTTTGACACGAAGCGTGTGTTTCGGATTGACTGTCCGACGATGGCAGCAAAAACCGTGGAGATCTGAACATCCTCGGACAGGAACGGCGAGGGTTTCTAGCCGACCGCTAGAAACGTCAGACTACGCTTGAGCTTCGGATCGGACCGCCATGGAAACCTACCTGGTCGACAGCTTCATGACCTTCACCTTCGGGATGGTGGTCTTCTTCGCCGGAGTCCATATCAACAAGAGGGTCCCGTTCCTAAGGGACTTCAACATCCCCGAACCGGTGACCGGCGGCCTCCTCGCGGCTCTCGTGACCACCGGGATCTATGTCCTCGGCGGCGTCGAGGTGACCTTCGAGCTGGCGACCCGGGACCTTCTGCTGGTGTACTTCTTCACCTCCATCGGCATCAACGCGCGGCTCTCGGATCTCATCGCCGGAGGCAAACCCCTGGTGCTTCTCTCGATCCTCACCGTGGCGTTCATCGTCGTCCAGGACGTCATCGGCCTGGCGGGGGCTGCCCTCCTCGGCCAGCCCTCCGCCATCGGTGTCTTGGTGGGCTCCGCCTCGCTGATCGGCGGACATGGGACTGCGATCGCCTGGGCCCCCGACATCGAAGCCCTGGGGATCGAGAACGCCCTCGAGATCGGAATCGCCGCCGCCACCTTGGGCCTCGTCATCGCCAGCCTCGTGGGCGGCCCCATTGCCAAGTTCTTGTTGAAGCGACACCGGCTCGCCGGTGACCCCTCGGTCAAGCCGATGGTCGGCATCGCCTACGACGACGCCGACCGGGAGACCATCAACCACATCAACTTGATGGCGGTCTTCCTCGTCCTCCACATCACGATCATCCTCGGATACATCCTGAATCAGGCGTTCGTCGCCCTCGGCCTCAAACTCCCGATGTTCGTCGCCTGCCTACTGGTGGGCATTGTCCTGTCCAACACGGTCCCCCACGTCGCGCCGAAGCTGAGATGGCCGGCACGAACGCGGTCATTGGCGATGCTGTCGGACTTCTCCCTGAGCCTCTTTCTCGCCATGTCCCTCATGAGCATGCAGCTCTGGTCCATTGCCGGCCTGGCTGGACCCCTTCTTTTCATGCTCCTCCTCCAGACATTGGCGGCGACACTCTTCATCCTGTTGGTGCTATTTCCGACTATGGGGCGCAGCTACCACGCGGCCGTCCTCAGCGCAGGTTTCGGCGGCTTTGCCCTCGGAGCCACCCCAACCGCCATCGCCAACATGACCGCGGTGACCAAGTCCCACGGCCCGGCGCCGACGGCGTTTCTCATCCTGCCGCTGGTGGCCGCGTTCTTCGTCGACATCACCAACGCTTTCGTGATCCAATTCGCACTGTCCCTCTAGACCTATCCCAACCTCATCCGCCCGTGGATACCCATGACCATTGAATCCTTGATTCTGAACCGAAGAACCGAAAAAGTGATGTGCGACGTCGAAGCCTTCAGGCCGGTGCCGGAGGACGTCGCGGAACGCAATCGGAAGATCGTTCTACAAGCGATCAAGACCGCCGGTTGGGCGCCCTTTCACCGCGTGCGCGGTGTGGACGGCATTCCAGAGCCCTGGAGGATTCACATCCTCTGGCACGACGACGTCGAGAGGGTGGCCCGATATGTGCGGGACGATCTGAAGAATAGGACGAAGGTACCAAAGCTCGCCGCGGCGGCGAGCGCCATCCTCCTCGTCACCTGGCTGCCGGAGTTTTATGACGTCGAGTCGCGCACCGATATGCAAGTCGTCGTCGACGAGGAGCACATCGCGGCAGCCTCCGCCATGGTGCAAAACCTCCTCCTGATCCTTACGGAGCGTGGCATGGGCACCTATTGGGGGAGCGGCGGGGTCTTTCGTAAGCCCGAGATGTTCAACTATCTGGGAATTCCCCTCGAAGAGCGCCTCCTGGCGGCGGTCCACGTGGAGTATCGGGAGATGATGGACCCGGGCAAAGAACGCCAATCCGGGAAACACCGCAACAGGCGCTCCACCCGCTGGTACCGGGACATCTCCATCTGAGCGTTCCCGCGGCCCTGCCCCCCGAACGGACCGATCGAAGCGCCTAGGGATCCTCTAGATCGACGCGGCCACCACCCTCCCCTGGGCAGCCGGCGAAGGCTGCGGTGGGGGAAGAACCTCGGCCACTTCACAGCCCCAGTCCACAAGGCGTAGGTCGTCCAGCCGCCGTGCGTGAAATTGCAGCCCGATGGGCAGGCCCTCCGCCGATAGGCCCGCGGGAACCGTGAGGATCGGGTGGGCCAGGGCCGCGGTGGGCGAGCAGTAGACGCCGGCGGCGTCGCCGTACGACACGGTTCGGCCCTGGACCCGGACGTTCCGGTTGAAGGCGCCGGCCGGAAAAGCCGGAGTCGCCGCCACCGGGGTGACCCACAGATGCCATGGACGAAACCAGTCCTCGAACTGCCCGACGAGATCCCAACGGGCCTCCAGGGCGTGGAAATAGGCCCGCGGCGACGCCGTGAGCCCCAGGCCAAGGCTTCGGGTAAACAGGCTCGGACGGTATTTGAACGGATAGTAGACGTGCCGCAGGATCCGCTTGGCGAGCCGATTGCGCAGGGGACCCGGCAGGACCATGGACAGCTCGAAGCCGTGGGTGAGGCCGTAAACCTCGAAGACCCGATGCAGATCGAAGGGCAGCTCCACCCGCTGCACCTCGGCGCCCGTCGCCCCTAGGCGATGGACCGCCTCCCCCAACACCCGTTCCGTGCCCTCGCAAACGGGGACATCCCCGAACGAAGGGGTCCAGGCGATCCTCGTCTCCGACAAGGGTACGGCGGGCAACTGTCGCTCCCCCACCGCCTGCCCCACCGCGGTCGATTGGAGCAGAATCCCCAGGGCAAGCCGGAGATCCTCGGGATGGCGGGCCATCGGTCCAACGGAGAGATGACTGCGCAGTGCGGCGGGGGCGCCCGGGGTTCGGCCGTGCCCGCGGGTCGATACCAGCCCTTCGCTCGTCCTCAGGCCGTAGACGCCGCAGCTGTGGGACGGCTGACGGATGGAACCGGCGACGTCGCTGCCCAGCTCCAGAGGTGTGAACCCGGCGGCGAGGGCCGCGGCGGAGCCGCCGGAGCTGCCCCCCGGTCCATAGGCCAGATTCCATGGGTTGCGACAGGGACCCGCGTGGGGATGCCGACTCTTCCAGTCGTAGGAGGCGAAGGGGACGCTGGTCTTCCCCCAGATCACGGCTCCGGCGCGGCGCAGCACGGAGACGGCGTCGGCGTCGGACGCGGCGACGTGATTCCGTAGCCAGGGAAGACCGTTCGTCGTGCGAAGGCCCGCCACGTCGAACGTATCTTTCACCGTCATCGGAACACCATGGAGCGGCCCCAGGGTCTCGCCGCGGGCGACGGCCCGATCCGCCGCTTCCGCCTCGGCATAGGCACGCTCCCGAGCCTGTGTCACCAGCGCGTTGACCGCACCGTTCTCCGAGTCGACGCGAAGAAGATGGGCCTCCAGAACGCTGCGGGAAGAGATCTCACCCCGGGCGATCCAACGCGCCAGCTCTGCGGCTGAGGCCGTCCAAGTCTCGCGGGTCATCGTCTCCGTAGGATCCGCCCTTAGCCGAAGAGGACTCGCTCGTTGCCGACCCGGCGGGTCACCCCGATGGAGTCCAGGTGCTCCAAAAGCGGGATGGCCCACTTGCGGCTGAGGCCGAACCGCTCCTTGAACTGGGGCACCGTGAAACGCTCCCAACCTTCGCCGCGGACATCACTGTACAGTCCATCGAGGATCGACTGGGCGACGGTCGCGCCGTTGGGGAGGCGGCGGAGGCGGCCGGTGTCGGTCAGGTAGCGCAACGCTATCCGGAAACCCTTCCTTCGACCCCCCAGGTGCTCCGCCAGCTCGTCCTCGGTGGGGGGCTCGAAACCGGCGTCTTCATAGAGGGTGCCGATCTCTTCAATGAGCCGCTGCGCGTCTTCCCCCAGTTGGACCTTCCGCCCGGGAAGGGTGACGAGCTCGCCGGCGTAGGTCAGCACACCGGCCCCTTCGAGCCAGTCGAAGTAGGTCCGCGCCAGGTGTTTGGGCACCCGCGGTAAGACCCTCTCCACCGCCTCCCCCTTTGGAACCCCCAGGGCCATGGGGTCGCGGGCGAAGTACGCCTCCAGGATCTCTTGGGCACGGACCTTCACGCCGTCGAGGGTCGACCGGGCGATCCAGCGGCGATCTTGTCCCTGGTTCTGGGGAATCTCCAGCAGCGTCCCCCCCTCGGTCATGGTTTCGAGGTCCGGCACCACCGTCTCCGCTGCGCTTCCCACCCGACGGGCCAGGTCGTCCGCGCCGATCCCCTTCTCCCGCGCGGAGGCAACCCAGAGCTCCAGGGCCTCGAGGCGACCCGACGCCAGGGATTGGAGGGCGGTGGAGAGGGCAGCCCCCCGGCGCTGGAGCCACCGCGGGTCTAGGATCCGCCCCCCTCCGAGGGTGTGGGCGGGACTGGGTCGGCGGACGATGAAGCGGTCCCCCCGTACGGCCACCATGGGCTCGTAGAGCCGCAGCTCCACCTGCCCCGTGTCGCCGGGCTCCAGGACCAGGGGATCCAGGGGGCGAAGCCGCCCCAGGACTTCCCCCGAGTACAGGTGGATCCGAATCTCCACCGATTCCGTCAAAGGCTCCGGGGCGTCTCCGAGAAGCGTGAAGGAAGCTCCAAAGTGACCGGAGGGCGAAAAGGCCCCCGGGGTGACGATCTGCATGCCCCGATGGAGGTCCGCGAGCTCGACGCCCCCTAGCTGCAACGAGGTGCGCTCGCCCGCGGAGGCCCTATCCCTGGCCTCGCCGTGGACCTGGACGCCGCGAACCCGCACGCTGCGGCCGGCGGGCAGCAGCTCGAGATCTTGCCGGGGCCCGATGGTGCCGGAAATCAGGGTTCCGGTGACGAGCACACCGAGGCCCGGGAGGTGGAAGGCGCGGTCGATGGGAAGCCTGGCGAGGGATCCCGGCTCGACGGCGATCTCGTGCCCCTCGGCCATGTTCACCAGGGCGGCCCGTAGGGCCTCGACCCCTTCGCCGGTCTGACTCGACACCCGCACGATGGGGGCGCCGGCGAAGGGCGTCGATTCGAGCAGCTCCCCCACCTCCAGCTCCGCCAGCTCAGCGAGGTCGTCGGTCACCAGGTCGACCTTCGTCAGGGCGACGATGGCAGATGGGATCTCGAGCAGGGAGCAGATCGCGAGGTGCTCGCGGGTCTGGGGCATCACCCCCTCCGACGCGGCGACGACGAGCATGGCGATGCGAATGCCGCCGAGGCCGGCGAGGGCGTTGTGGAGAAAACGTTCGTGCCCTGGGACGTCGACGAATCCGACCTGCAGATCCCCCTCCACCAGGTGGGCGAATCCGATGTCGATCGTGATGCCCCGCTCTTTTTCTTCCGCCCAGCGGTCGCAGTCGGTCCCCGTCAGGGCGCGGATGAGCTGGGTCTTGCCGTGGTCGATGTGACCCGCCGTACCGACCACCACCCGCCGACGGCGGGGCGGGGCCGGTTCGGCTTGGGCTGCGGATGACATCGGTGGAGGTGGGGCGACGGCGTCGGCATGGCGGAAGCGCATGGGAATCGAACCCACACCCCGAACCGCAACCGGCCGGGACTACGGTTTTGAAGACCGCGGGGAGCACCAGCCCCCGAGCGCTTCCGAGCGGATCGTAGCACCGCCCCCTACCCTCCACAAGGTCACGGGCGGGGCGCCGGCGGGTCACCGGAAACGCCGTCGTATACTCCCCGCCATGCCGAATCCAGCGGATCTCGCGACGTGGCTGCGCCGCCTGCCGAAGGTGGACCTCCTGCTGGAGGACCCCGCCGCCGTGGCCCTGCTCCAGGTTCACCCCCGGCGCCGGGTACTTGGGGAGGTCCGGGCCCACCTGGACCGCCTGCGGGAGGGGGCGCGGGCGGGTCGCCGGGTCGACGGGGACCTGGAGCCGGCGACGATCCTCGCAGCCGTCCGAGGCCACCTCGAAGAGGCGGCCCGCCCCTACTACCGCCGGGTCGTCAACGCCACCGGGGTCCTCCTCCACACCGGCCTTGGCCGTGCCCCCTTGGCGGCCTCCGTCGCCCGACGGGTGGGCGAGCTAGCCCGACATCCCCAGCGGGTCGAGATCCGGCTCCGCGACGGTCAGCGGGGTGGCCGGGATCGAGGCTGCGAACGGCTCCTCCAGGAACTGCTGGGCTGCGAAGCCGCCACCGTGGTCAACAACAACGCCGCCGCCACCATGCTGATCCTCGGCGCCCTGACCCGGGGCAGAGGCGTCGTGGTCTCCCGGGGGGAGCTGGTGGAGATCGGCGGCTCGTACCGCATCCCCGACATCCTTCGGGAGAGCGGCGCCAGGCTGGTGGAGGTGGGCACCACCAACCGGACCCACCCGCGGGACTACCGCCGCGGGATCGACGAAGAGACCAGCATGCTGCTCAAGGTCCACACGTCGAACTACCGCATCGTCGGCTTCACCAAGGAGGTCGGCATCGAGGAGCTGGTGGAGATCGGGCGGGAGCGGGGCGTTCCGGTGGTCCACGACCTAGGGTCTGGGTGCCTGGTGGACCTGGCGGCGCGTGGCCGACCCGGGGAAGAGCTCGTCCAGGCTTCGATCCAAGCCGGTGTCGACCTCGTCTGCTTCAGCGGCGACAAGCTCCTCGGCGGTCCCCAGGCCGGCATCATCGCCGGCAAGGCAGACGCGGTGGAGCGCTGCCGCAGCCACCCCATGTTCCGCGCCATGCGGCCGGGGCGCTTGGTCTACACCGCCCTCGAAGCCACCCTCGAGCTCTACCTGGGGGACGACGCCGGCGCCGTTGAGACCGTCCCGGCGCTGCGACGGCTCCTGGCTCCAGAGGAAGAGCTCGAACGGCGGGCCCGCGACCTGGCGACCCGCCTCTCTCCTCTGCCGGGTTGTCGGGTGGACGCCGTCCCAAGCACCTCCCAAGCCGGCAGCGGCTCGTTGCCGGCGCGCCAGTACCCGAGCTGGGCGGTTCGGATCACTCCGGAGGGGCGGGGACCCGAACCCCTCGCCGCGGCGCTTCGGCGGGGGGACCCGGCGGTGCTGGCGCGGATCCACGACGACGCCCTATGGCTCGATTTAAGGTCCCTGGACGGGCCCGAGGACGAGGAGATCGTCGCACGGCGACTGCGGGAGGCCGCGACCGCAGACCCCCTCCCCTAGACTCTCCATCCCTAGGCGCCCTGGACACCGTCAGGTGGACCTCCGCAGCCACTCCCGGACCGCCAGGGACACCACGTCCCCCGCCAGTACCAGGACCGAGCCCAGCAGGACGTAGAAGAGCATCTCGTCGTAATGGTTGCGCGCCCGCGCATCCTGGATCCAATAGCCGAGGGAAACGATCCCCAAGAGCCCCAGGATCGTCGCCTGGCGAACGCAGGTTTCCCAGCGGTAGAAGAAAAAGAGGAGCATGCGGGGAAACGCTGCAGGAAACAGCGCCGTCATCGCCACCTGGGCCCTGCTGGCCCCCAGGGCCCGGAGGGCTGAAGGCGTCCGCGGATCCAGGTTCTCGACCACCTCCGATGACAGCTTGCCCAGGATGCCGGCGTTGTGGAACGCCAGGGCCAGGATGGCGGGCCAAGCCGTCGGCCCGAGGAGGGCGAGGAGGAGGAAGGCCCAGAGGTAGGCCGGGA
>JBCDIS010000235.1:0-10508 GCA_038748685.1 Acidobacteriota bacterium
CCGACAGTTCGGGTGCCGGTGTTCAGCATCCGGGTGCTGCCGCGGAGGATCTACCGGCTGCGGGAGTACGTCGACGCCGGGGCCCTTGGGATCAGTGGCCTGACCGTGCTCTCGACAGCGCTGACCGAGCGATGGAACGTCCTCGTCGGCGGCTCGACGGGGAGCGGCAAGACGACGTTTCTGAACGCGATGCTGGCGGAGCTGGCAGAGCGGTGCCCCGGGGATCGATTGATCCTGCTGGAGGACACTTTCGAGCTCCAGCCGGCGTCGGCGGACGTGGTGTGCCTTCGTCCGGTGCGGGGCGGATTGGAGAGCAAGGTGCGCGACACGCTGCGCATGCACCCGGACCGGATCGTCCTCGGGGAGGTGCGGGGCCGCGAGGCCCTGGCGCTGCTCTCGGCCTGGGAGACGGGCCACCCCGGCGGCCTGGCGACGATCCACGCTAACGATGCGACAGGTGCTCTTCGGCGGCTCGACGTCTTGTGCCAAGAGTCGGGGGCGCCGTCGCAGCGGGAGCGGATCGGCGCCGCCATCGACCTGGTGGTGATGCTTCAACGCGTAGCCGGCGGCCGCAGGGTGAGCGAGTTGGTGCGGGTCCTCGGATCCGCGCCGGCCGGCTTCACCCTGCGGCCGCTGTGACCTGAACCGACTTCTAGGAGCTTTTCAACATGGAGAAACGGGTCTTGTGGGTGATGGCGGTACTGGCGCTGGTGGCGCTGCCGGCGGAGGCGGGGACCGGCCCGACGCTCTTCACCGGAGCCTCGACGGTACTGACGCAGATCGTGGACTTCTTCTCGGGCCCGGTGGCCCGGGCGGCGGGCTTCGTGGGCCTAGTCGTGGGCCTGGCGGTCTTGCTTCTGGGGGACGGCCGGGGTGGCTCGATGAAGGTGGGCTTGGCGCTGGTGGCGATGGGCCTGCTGGGCACCCTCGGCACGATCACATCCACCCTTCTGGGAGCCGCCGGAGCGACGTTCTGATGGAGCGGGCGAGCATCCACCCAGGCTTGGTGACGCCGGTCCGGGTCGTGGGGATCCCGCCGAAGCTGCTGCTTGTCGAGGTGCCGCTCCTCACGCTGCCGATCACGATGGGATTCCAGTGGCTCTCGTGGGTGGTGGCGGTGGGGAGCTTTCTGGGTCTCCACGGTCTGCTGGTGTGGGCCTATGCCCAGGACCCTGACGCCGTGCCTGTCCTGCGGGAGCACATGCGTCAGCGCGCGCGGTATGCAGCGCAGTCGGTGGGTGTGCCATTTGGTGGTCCGGCCCCGTGGGGCTGGTGGGAGGCGCGGGCTTGGATCCGGTGAGCGTGGGCGTCGGCCTGGGTCTGGGGGCCGTTGGGAGTCGGCTGCTGACGTCTTGGCTCGACCGCGGCGAGCAGGCGGCCGAAGGCTTCGGAGACCTGGTGCCGTGGGGCTGGCTGGTGGGGGACGGGACGCTGCTCAACACCAACGGCTCGTTCACAACAGCCTTCACCTACCGCGGCCCGGACCTCTCGTCCCTCGATCCGGACGACCGGGTTTCGATGGAGCGCTCGGTGGCGGAGGCGGTGGGGGAGCTTGGGGGCTGGATCGTGAACGTCGATCTGGCCCGGCGGCGGATGGAGGACTACGCCGGCGAGGGCGCGTTCCCTACGCCGGCGCTGCGGGCCCTCGACGAGGAGCGACGCCGGGCCTTCACCCGCGGCGGTGGAGCGCTCGTGACCGAGGCGTTTCTGACCTTGACCTGGCGTCCGGCGGCGCTGGCTCTGGAGCGGATGGGCCAGTGGTTCGTCTCGGGGGAGCTACAAGTATCGAGCCCTGTGACGAAGGCGCAGGAGAGCTTCGAGGAGGCTGTGGAACGCTTCGGGCGACGTCTCCGCGGACCGCTTCGTCTGGAGCGGCTCGATGGCCCGGGCCTGCTGCGCTGGCTGCGTTGGTCGGTGACGGGGGAGCCGCAGAACGTCCAGGTGCCCCGCGGCCTGCCCGCCTGGGTCAATGCCCACGTCGTGGACCAGGACGTGCTGGGCGGCATGGTGCCCCGAGTGGGGGAGCGGTGGATCGGCGTGGTCGGTGTCAGCGGCTACCCGCGGTCGGTGCCGGTGCAGGGTGTCGACTTCCTGCACCGGCTCGGCTTTCCGCTGCGCAGCAGCCACCGGCTGCTGGTGCTGTCGGCGGAGGCGTCCCGAAGCGTGCTGCGGGAGGAACGGTCGGCGTGGATGAAGAAGCGCCGCGACCTGTTGGGGCTGGTGTCGGCGGCGCGGGACAAAGGGGCGGCCGACGCGCGCTCGGAAGAGGTCTTCGAGAACCTCGGTGCCTGGGCGATGGCGCGAGACGTCCAGTCAGCCCTCGGCCGTCTCGAGACGGGGGAGTTCTTCGGTCGCTACACCTGGGCGGTGGTGGTGACGGATCCTGATCGCGCCTTGGTAGCGGAGAGGACGCGGGAGGTTGCGAAAGCCGTCGGGGAGCAGGGCTTCGGCGCCCGCATCGAGCGGCTCAATGCGATGGCGGCCTACTGCGGCAGCCTTCCCGGGGTCGGCGCCTGCAACGTCCGTCGGCCGCTGCTGGGGGGCGAGGAGCTCTCCCAGCTCGTGCCCCTCTCGGGGGCGTGGCTCGGCCGAGCCACCTGCCCGTCGCCCCTGTTCCCGCCTGCGTCGCCTCCGGTCTTCTGGGCACGACGGGGCGGCGCCGTGCCGTTCCGTTTCCACCTCCACGAGGGGGACGTGGGCCACGCCCTGGTGCTCGGCCGCACTGGCGGCGGCAAGACGGTCTTCTTGTCGCTGCTGGCGGCCCAGTGGCTGCGCTACCCCGGCGGTCGGGTCGTCTTCTTCGACGCCGGCCGCACCGGCGAGCTGCTCTCCCTGGCGGCGGATGGCCGCCACGTGGACCTGCGCCCCGGCCGGGGCATTTCCCTCCAGCCGCTGGCGGGCATCGACGTCGAGGCCGAGCGGGCGTGGGTCCTCAGCTGGCTGGAGACCCTCTTCGCGCTCCAGGGGCTGGAGCTGAGCGGATCCGAGCGCAACCACCTGCGGGAGGCGGTCACCGACCTGGCCCGGGAGGACGTCCCCTTCCGCACCCTGACTGAGCTGAGGGTCCACCTGCCGGAGCGATTGCAGGAGGCCCTCGACGACTACTGCCACGGCGGCGCCTTCGGCGGTCTCTTCGACGCTGGAGAAGACCTGTGGGCCGATGAAGCCTCGCGGGTGTGGGTCTTCGAGATGGAGGGCCTGGTGGAGGCGGGACCCCGAGTCGCCGGTCCAGCGTGGGCTTACCTGACCCACCGCCTCGGGACCCTCTTCGAAGAAGGTGCGCCGACCCTGGTGATCATCGACGAAGCGTTCTTGATGCTCGGCGATCGCCGCTTTGCCGGCTACGTCGAGCGACTGCTGCGTCAGGGCCGCAAAAAGAACGTGGCCGTCGTGCTGGCGACCCAGACCCTCGAAGAGATCGCCGAGGGGGAGATGTCGGCGGTGCTGCTGCGTCAATGCCTGACTCGGGTGTTGCTGCCCGACTCCGGGGCCCTCTCATCGGACGTCGATCGCGCGTACGAGGCCCTCGGAGTCTCCCGCTCCGAGCGTCGGCAGATCGCCGACGCCCAGGCCAAACGGCACTACTTCGTGAAGTCGCCGTCCGGCAGTGCGCTAGTGGACCTGGAGCTGGGGGAGATGGCCCTCGCGCTGCTGACCCCGCCGCCGGGTCTGCCCCTGGCGGACGGCCTGGAGCGTCTCCGGACTGCGAAGGCGACCGGCGGCGAGGACTGGCATCTCGACCTGATCCCTGGGCGGGGGAGGGCGGCGTGAAGCTCTGGCCTCTACCCCTGCTCGCGCTGCTCGCGTGTTCCGAGCCGCCGTCGGACCCCCACCGCCGGCTGATGGAGACCCTGCGCTCCGACGTCGTCGACCCGAGCCTCACAGAAGAGAGCTGGCACCGCCTGCGCGCGTCCGACCCGCGGTCGTGGCGCTGGGCCGAGCGCTTCTGCCGCGACGAGCCCGATCGCCCGAACTGCGCCGCCGTGCGGGCACTGCTGTGGGTCGAAGACTTCGGCTGGTCCGAAGCCCCCACTCCGACCCCTCTCTCCGACTTCGACCCCAGCTTGGACGACACCTCAGATTCGACACCTCAGGAGACCGAGCGATGACGCGACGCCTTTGCATCTACCTCGCCCTCGCCCTCGTGGTGGCCGGTGCCCTCCGCGCGCCGACCGTTGAGGCGGCTCTTCCTGTGACCGACATCGTCCATATCCGGGCGACGGTGGCGCAGTACCTGAAGCAGCTACACGAGATTCTCCAGCGCGACCAGCAAGTCGCCAACGAGCTGGCCATGCTCCTGCGCTGGGCGCAAAGCCTGGAGAAGCTCGAAGAGCTGCCCAACCGCGACCCGCTGCGGGTGGCCGAGTTCCTGTGGCTCCAGGGCCTCGATCTGGTCCGACGCGTCGAGGGGCGCGGCGTCGCCATGGCCTACAGCCTCGACGAGGTCTTCCGAGAGTTCGACACCACCTACCCCGGTTGGAGGACCTGGGCCTGGACCGAGCCGCTGGAGATCTGGGTCGGCGGCGAGAGGATCGTGATTGAGGATCCCCAGGAGTGGGCCCGCATCCAGAACGAGCGGGCCCTCCTGGCGGTGCGTGGCGCGATGTACGCGTCGCAGCGCCACCACGTGGAGCTCGTCGAGTCGAACCTCCACCTGTGGGAGCTCAAGAAGGTGGCGGAGGAGGTAGAGGGTCACCAGCAGGTGCTGGAGCTGGGGACGTCCTTCGAAGCCCACTCCGCGGAGCAGCTGACGCTCATCCGTGGCCAGCTCTTGAGCCAGAGCAACACCCTCCAGGTGTTCGTGGCCTGGATGCTCAACCGCGAGGCCCAGAGCCAGGCCCGCACGACGTCACTGTGGCAGGGGGCCCGGGACGCCGCCACGGTCCCCTACGGCGGCCAGGTCCCTGAGCACACCGGGGCCGGCGGCTACGTGGGGCTTCCGGGGTGGGCACGATGACCCCACGCTGGCTCCTGATCCTGCCGATCCTGCTGGCATTTGCATCGCCCGCCGAAGCCACCACCTCCGGCGAGCTGCTGGAGCCGCTCTTCGAGTCCCTCGAGGGTCGCTCCGAGGTTTGGATGCTCCAGTTCCGCGCCTGGGGCCTCTACCTCGCGGGGATCCTGGCGCTGCTCCAGATCGTGCTCTTCGTGGTCCAGCGCATGCTGCTGTCCGGAGCCGAGACCTCCCTCTTCGACGCCCTCGTGGGCTTCGGCCGACGCTACGTGTGGATGGCGCTGTGCGTGTCGGTCCTGCTGGGCTGGCCCCTCTTCGGACCGGTGCTGATCCAGCTGTTCCTCGAAATCGCTATCGACGTCACCGGCTTGCCGGCCCTCTCGCCCGCCACCCTCATCGACCAGGGGATCGGCCTGGCGACCACGATCTTCTCGTCCCAGAGCCTGACGATGTGGACGATCACCGGGCAGATCTTCCACTTCATCCTCATCGTCCTTCTGCTGACCTTCGCCTACGTGACGATGGCGATTGCGGTCTCTCGGGTGTTGGTAGAGAGCCTGCTCGTGGTCACCTTGGGCCCGCTGTTCTGGGCCACGTCCCTCTTCGAGCACACCGCCGCCATCGCCGAGGGGCTTGTGCGGGCGGGCGTGAAGGTGGGGGTGAAGCTGCTACTGATGTACCTGATGGTGGACTGGCTCGGCGGCTTCGGTGCCCTATGGGCCACGGACCTCGAGGCCATGGCCTGGTGGAACCCCGGCGACCAGCTCGGCACGTTGCTGAACTACGCCGTCGCCGCGGTGCTGATCTCCACCCTCGTGAGCGTCCTGCCGGGCTACTTCGCGAACCAGCTGGTGGGCAGCTGGTCGCCGCCGCTGCGGCAGGCCCTGGCGATCCGCTGATGGGCGCGAGGTCCCCAGAGGGTTTGACGCCCGAGGTCCTGGCCCAGATCGAGGCCGAGACCCTCTTCGGCATCGCACGCCGTGAGAAGCGGGCGTGGCAGTGGCTCTGCTTCGCCCTCGCCGCCATGCTCGTGTGCTTCGCGGTCGGCCTGGTACGTCTGAGCCTCGCCAAGCACTACACCCTGTGGGCCGTCGAGGTCAGCCCCCTCGGCGAGGTGCTCTCCGTGGGCCCGGTGCCCGAGTGGGAGGGGGACGAGATACACGAAGCGGCCTTTCTGCGCACGTGGATCCACAACGCCAGGGTCGTGGTCGGGGATCTCGAGATGCAGCGCCGGTTCTGGCGCGCGGCGTTCGCCGCAGTCCTGGGCGACGCCAAGGACTCGCTGCGGGCCTACTACGGCGCCGAGGACTGGACCACCCTCGGCCGTCGGCAGAGCCGCATGGTCTACGTCGAGGCCCCGGTCGTCCTCGAGCGGACCCCGGCCTTGGAAGGTGGGACCACGCTCTGGCAGGTCAGCTGGGCCGAGGTGGTTATCGACCGCACCCGCGGCACGGAGCGGTGGCACCGCTACGAGGGTTTTCTTCGCACCACGCGGATCGCCCCCAAGGACACCGAAAGCCTGGGGCGCAATCCGCTCGGTCTCTACATCGAACAGCTGCGCTGGCGACAGGTCGGCGCAGAGGATCAAGGAGTCTCCCGATGAAGTCTTTCGTTCTTGCACTTGCTCTCGCGACCCCCGGTCTCTTCACCGCTCTGCCCCTCGAAGCCGTACCCCTCGGCAGAGAGGTGCCGATCCAGGGCCCGTGGATCCGTGCCGTCTACGGCCAGGCCGAACCGGTCGAGGTCCGCTGCGCGCCGCTGCGCCTGTGCGGCGTCCTGTTGGGGGAAGGGGAGCGGGTCCTGTCCATCGGCCTCGGCGACGACCACCGCTGGTCCTACGAGCGGGGCTACGCCGGCCGCGGCGGTGACCAGGAGATGGTCTTCGTGCGGCCCAGCGGCTGCGACCAGACCACCAACCTCCTCATGACCACCGACGCCGGCCGGATCTACGACCTGCGCCTCGTCGCTCTTCCCTGCGGCGGCCGCGATCGCGCCGGCCGCAACCCCGAGCTCGACCATCGATCCGTGGTCTTCACCTTTCCCCAGGCCGTCGAGACCTGGACGACCCGAGCCGAGGCCGAGGCGCGCGTGCCGGAGCCTCCGGAACCGTCGCCGGCGCCGCGCTTCGTCTACACCTGGACGAAGCGGTGGCGCTTCCCGGTCGCTCCCCTGGCGATCTACCACGACGAACGCGCCACTTACCTGCACTGGCCCGAGCGCCTCGGCAACGGTGAGCTGCCGGTCCTCTTCGGCCTTTCGGACGGCGAGCGCGAGGTGGTGAACTACGAGGTCCGGGAGGGCGGGACCGTCTTCGTGGTCGACCACGTGATGACGGCGGGGGAGCTGGTGCTCGGCGACCCGGGCAAACGCCGCCCCTCTCGGTCCCTGCGGTTCGGCCTGCGGGGGGATGGCTGATGGCGCAGGAAGAGGGCGTCCAGCTGCACCGCAAGCGCATCACCGCGGTGGTGGCGGTGGTGTCCGTGGGCCTCTCGGCGGTCCTCGCCTACCTCCTCTTCGCGCCGACGCCGAAGCAGTCCTCATCGCCGGCGGGGCAGGGCCTGCCGGCGGTGGCGGAGGTGGACCGGCTGGTGGACGAACAGGTCCTGGGCGACGAGCGGCGTCCGCCCCGTCGAGCCGAGCGGCCGAAGCGTCGGCTCGGATGGGAGGAAGAACCGGGGCCGAGCCTCGAGGACCTGCTGAGCCGTCCAACCGCGTCGCCGTCGCCGACGCCGTGGCCTCAACAGCCGGCGCCCGAACCCGTCGACCCGTGGGAGGAGGCTGAGGACGACGCCTACCGGCAAGCGCTTCGTGGTCGATTGAAGCTCCAGGGTCGACGGCAAACGGAGGGCACGCCGATGTCCGGCCGGAGCGGAGCCCCCGACCCTCTCCGCGACCTCGAGGCTGCGCTGGGTCTGACGTCGACCGGAGCGAGCTCCCGCGCGTCGAGCTCGCCTGAGCCGCCAAACCTCGACCACCGGTCTCCGGGAGCGGTCCGAGCCCACCGGCCCAGCGGCGGCCTCATCGTCCCCCGCGGCACGGTGATCCAGGCCGCCCTCCTCTCCGGGGTCCAGTCCGACCTCCCGGGCCAGGTCACCGCCCGCGTCACCCGCGACGTCTACGCTGAGGGCCTGCGCCGCGTCGCTATCCCCGCCGGCACCGTCCTGCTGGGGGACTACGCACAGCCCCAGGCCCTCGGCCACGACCGGCTCGCCGTCGTGTGGGATGCCCTCCGACTGCCCGATGGCCGTCGCTACGAGGTCCAGGCTCTGGCCGGCTCCGACCGCCAAGGGCGCGCCGGCCTCGCCGACCGGGTCGACCACCACACCTGGCCCACCCTCGGTCGCGCCGCCCTCGTGGGCTTGGTGAGCGCTGCGTTCCAGCTCGGTCAGCCCGTGGACGAGCGGGGCGATGGTCGCCTCTCCGAACGGGAGGTCGCCGCCGTCGCCGTATCCCGCGAGCTGGAGCGGGCCACCGGCGAGCTGGTGCGGGGCTGGGCCGCTCGTGCGCCGACGATCGAGCTGCGCCCCGGCCTGGGGCTACAGGTGGTCGTCCGCGAGGACCTCGTCTTCAGCTGACCCCACCGCCTTCGCTGTTTCCGGTCGCCGTGGCCGTCCATGGGCGTCCTGTGCCCTGAAAACCGAAACGAGCACTCACACAACCAGGAGAAGACACCATGAGCTCGTACCGATGCGCCTTGAGACCCCCGATCGTTATCCTTGCGGGTGCGATCCTCTTGACCCTGGCCGCCGTCGCCGCTCCGGCTCTGGCCGGCCCACCGGTCCCGACCCTCGCCTTTGAGGAGACGATCTCCCTAGGCCAGTTCGAAGCGACTGAGATCGTCACCGTCCGCGCCGCCATCCCAAATCCCGTCAACACCTTCGAGAACCTCACCTTCAGCGCCGTCCTGCCGCCGTCGACGGCGATCGCCGGCCCCGTTACCAACAACGCCAACGGCGTCGTCGTCCAGGATGGATCGAACGGCCGGGTCGAGGTCCGGTTTCCGGGCCCCGTCGAGCCCGTCGAAGTCCGGATCAGTTACCCGATCCGCTCCACCGACTGCTGGCCGTGGGCCCAGGTGGAGGTGCGGCACGCGACCACCTGGCGCGACACCCCCGACTACGACGAGACCGCCGTCGCCACCCTGCCCGTGGCCGAGCCCCAGGTTGCGCTGCTCGGGGTCCGCAAGGCCGACGCCACCGGCGTCGCCGTGCCCGGCGCCACGGTTCGCTACGAACTCGCGGTGGTGAACGACACGCCGGCCCGTGCCGTCGACGGTGTGATCTACCGCGAGACCGTGCCGGCGTTCACTCGCTTCGAGGCCGCCGGAAGCGACGACTGGTCGCTGCCCGATGGCGCCCCCGCCGGGTCCATCGGGGTCCTGGACGTCGGCACCCTGCACTGCGGCGAGGAGGCCGAGCCCGTCTTCGTCGCCAGGGTCGACGACGTGCTGCCCGTTGGCGCCCGCGAGGTGGTCAACGTCGCCACCGCCGAGCCCCCCGCCGGTCCTACCGCGACAGCCACCGCCCGCACCCCCATCGACGCCGCCGTCGACCTGCGGGTCAACAAGGTGGCGGACCGGCCTACCGTCAACCCCGGCGAGCGCATCGCCTGGAGCTCGCTCATCTCCAACTCCGGAACCATCGGCGCGAGCGGCGTCCAGCTGGTGGAGACGGTACCCGACCACACCCGCTTCGACCCCGCCGGCAGCTTCCCCAACTGGGTCTGCGACAACGGCGGCGGTCCGGGCGACGAGTGCCTGCTACGGGTGCGGGACATCGCAGGAGGCGGCACGGTCTCGATCTCCCGCGACTTCGCGGTGATCGTCGACGATCCCCTGCTCGTCGGCGTGGAGCGGATCGAGAACACCGTCCGCATCGAGGACGACGGCCAGAGCGGTCCCGACGCCAATCCCGCTGACAACCAGTCCACCGCTGTCGTCGACATCGACCTGACCAGCATCCCCTACGACCTCCAGGTGGAGAAAACCTCCCCCGTCGCCGCCGTCGCTCCGGGTGACGTGCTGCCGTTCGTCCTGAGCTACCGCAATGCCGCCGCGGGGACTGCCACCGGCGTCCGGCTCGTCGAGCACGTGCCCGACGGCACCACCTTCGACGCCGGCGCCAGCACCACCGGCTGGAGTTGCGATGCCGTCGCCGCTGGATCGCGCTGCGAGCTGAGCCTCGGGGTGGTGTCGTCGCTGGTTAGCGGCCAAGCGACCTTTGCCGTCCGGGTCAACCTCCCTTGGCCCGGCGGGGCGGCGGTAGAGAACGGCGTAACGATCCTGGGCGACGGCACCGACGCCGATCCTTCCAACGACGACGCCCGTCTGAGCGTGCCCGTCACGGGCTCCGGTGTCGGCGTCGACCTGTCGATCGACCTCTCGGACCGCGGCGCCACCGCGAGGCCAGGGGAGGTCTTCGAGCTGAACATGGCCTGGCGCAACCTCGGCAACGTCGACGCCCGGGACATCCGCCTCAACTTCCCGGTGCCCCAATGGACCACCTTCGAAGAAGGCACCCTCCCGGGCTGGACCTGCCAACCCAGCACCGCCGCG
>JBCDIS010000236.1:0-10488 GCA_038748685.1 Acidobacteriota bacterium
CCGCGATCGGTCCACTGGTCGAACTGCTGCTGGAACTCGCTGCCGGTCATCCCGTGGCGGGCCACCCAGGGCGGGCCACTGCTCTGCTCCCAGATCGCCGCGTAGTACGGCTGACCGGCGACGGCGTAGCCGCTGATCTGGACGAGGCGATAGCCGGCGGCGCCCTGGGCGTTTAACTCGGCCTGGTATTCGGCGGGGGTCATGCCGTGACGGGCCACCCACGCCGGGCCGCTGGTCTGCTCCCAGATAGCGGCGTAGTAGGCGGTCTCGCCCACCCCGTAGCCGGCGATATGGACGAGCCTGTACCCCTCGCGTCCGAGCTCGGTGAAGGCCGCCTGGTACTGTTCGGAGGTCATGCCATGGCGGGCCACCCACGCCGAAACCGTGCTCTTGTCCCACACGGCGGCGTAGCGGGCATCGCCGACCTTCGCCGTCAACGGCTGCCCTGAGGAACCCACGGTGGGCTTGCAGCATTTCGCCTTCGAGCCGGTCCAGCAGGGATGGCCGACGCAGTTCTTGCAGCGCTTCACCTCGGTCTCGTCGTCTTCGCACTTGCCGCCGCAGAACGGCGCCGTTCCGTCCCACCGGCAGGTGACACCGGGGGTCGAGCAGCAATACGCCTTACTACCGAAGACGCAGCTGTTGCCGAAAGAGTTGGTGGACGGCAGGTGCTGGACAAGGTGGGCCAAGCTCGCCTGGAGAACTTCGGTCTCACCGGGGTTGCAGGAGCCGGCGCAATAGGGGGCGGTGCCCGCCCAGCGGCACACCTGCTGGGCCGACGCGGCCTGGGGGAGGCTCAGAAAGACCCAGGCGACGAGGGCGCTCAGGATCCAAGGCATAGACGTGGATAGCGGTCGAGACATGGGGAATCTCCTAGCTGGGACGTCCAGGTCCGCGGCCGGCGGGATCCACCGGGCTCGGCCCGACGCCAGGATGGGGTACACCCTCGGGAACGAAGCCCGCGGGCGGGTCGGTGGGCTGTCTTTGCCCTGCTAGGAGAGTTGGAGGACGGGGACCGGCGTTTTGCTCACCGGCTGCTCAGATCGCCGCTTCGGATCCCTGGCCGGCCGCCGCCACCCCCGAAGTGCCGGCGACGAAGCGCTCGAGGTCGGCGGGGGAGATGAAGGTGGGAAAGAGGTCGTTGTAGGGGGTGGACCGGGGGGCGTCGGCGATAGGGACGTGCTGGGGAAGGTAGCCCTTCCATCCCAATCTCTGGACCAGCGGCGAGCGCAGGCTGAAGGTGCGGCCGAGGTGGGTCGCCGCCATCAGGACCCCGAGGTCCTGACCGCTGGATTCGCCGAAGGCGACGTCCAGCCGACCGCCGAGGAAGGCATCCGCGGAGGACAACCGGTGGAGCTCCTCCATCAGGGTAAGGCAGAGGGCCGAGTAGAGGCCCCTCCCCCGGTGATCCCCGCGGGTCGCCGCTTCGGTGAACTCGGCGATCCGCAGCTCCACGCCGTCGCCGAGCTCGACCCGGCTGGGCTCCACCAGCGCAGCGCCGACGATCTCCCCGCCGTGCTCCCCGAGGGCGATCAGGCTCGACGGGTGGGCGAGGATCTGACCCGTCTCGTCGGCGGTCCACCCGAACCGCTCGTAAAGGGCCGCGACCCCCGTCAGCACCCGCCTCCCACCGTGCCGTTCGGCCTGGGTCGGCACCCACAGGCGATAGCCACCGGCTTCGGTACGGCGAAGGATGCCTGAAGCGTCGCGGCGCCCGCGCTTCGCCGCCCGATCCACGTACCCCAGGGCACGGTCCAGATCCTCGCCGCTGGAGGCTCGCTCCGGGTCGTTCCATCCCAGATATACGAGGCTGTGGCCCTCCAGCTCCCGGCGCCCTCCCCCGAGGGGAATCAGCGCCTCCCCCCAAGGCTTCAGGCCATCGGCCCCGGCCTCGAGGACGTCATCCGCCACCACCGCCCGGACGCTGAGCCGGGTGGCCTCTGCGGCGGCGAGCTCCCGCCGCAGGACCGCCAGGTCGTCCAGCAGGCGGGCCAGTCCGGTGATGTCCCGGATCACCCCTCGGTTGTCGATCCCCTTGACCCGGCGGTGGGAGGTCGGAAGGGGCGGCCATTGGGGACCAATGGAGCTGGTGTCGGTCATGGGGACGGGCGGATCAAGGGGCGGCCAGAGAAAAGCTTGAATTCGCGTATCCTAGCACGGCGGCGGTGCGGGACCCCGGCCCCTCGCCCTTCGTCCGGCGGGTTATCATGCCGCTCCCGAACCCCTGCTCCGACCCGTCCCTTTCGCCGGTACCGACCCCCATAAACGCCCATGAAACAAGGCTTTGCTATACTCGCCGACATGCTTCGAAGCGGCCTTGGGGATTCGATTGGACGGGCATGGGCGACGGTTCCGGCACTGGCGATGTTCCTGCTGGTGACGACCCTCGTCGGGTGTAGCGCACGCACCCCCATTGAAGCTCCGAGACTGGCCGAAACGCCCCTGCCGCCGGCGGACCCCCTGCCGTACCGCCTGCAGCCGGGGGACCTGATCGCCGTCAAATTCTGGGGCAGCGCCGAGCTCGACGAGGAGCAGAGGATCCGCCCCGACGGCCAGATCTCGATGCCCTTTGTGGACGAGGTCCGGGCCGCCGGCCTCACCCCCGAGGAGCTCGACGCCGAGCTCACCGAACGGTACTCCACCGAGCTACACCACCCGCGGCTGACGGTCATCGTCCGCGAGGCGTCCCAATCCAGGGTGTTCATCGGCGGCGAGGTCAAGACCCAGGGCGTCTATCAGCTCATCGGTCGGGTGACGATGCTCCAGGCCATCCAGCAGGCTGGGGGTTTCCTGACCACCGCCCGGCTCCGCGAGGTCCTCCTGATCCGCGACCTCGCCGAGGGGCGTATCGCCCGCTCCGTGGACCTGCGTCCGGTGATGAGCGGCGCCGACCTCACCGCCGACCTTCAGCTCCAGCCGGGGGACGTGCTCTTCGTGCCGCGCTCGCGAATCGAGAGTCTCAATCTGTTCATCGACAGCTACATCGACGACGTGGTTCCGCTGCAGAACGTCTTCAGCGGCTACCTCCTGGGGGACCTGACCGACGACGACGGTGAGACCACCGTCATCGCTCCGCAGACCCCCACCCCGCCCGAAGGGGGCACCCCGTGATCGAAGAAAAGCCCCTCCCCTGGCAAGAGCTGCTGGAGATCTTCTTCCGACGGCGCCTGCTGATCGTCGGCCTGGCGCTGGCGGGGTTCGCCATCGCCTCAGGCCTCACGCTGCTGCGCATGCCGGAGTACAACGCCAAGGCCAAGATCCTGCTCACCGAGCAGGCGGTGTCGGGCCCCCGGGAAGAGGCCATGTCCGACACCCAGATCAAGGCGGAGCTCCACCATCTCAAGAGCCCGGCCCTGATCCGCGCCGTGCTCGAGTTCTACCAGGAAACGGGTCAACCCCTCAGGCCGCCGGCGCCGCCGGTGAAGCGGGCCAAGAGCGAGGTCAAGCGGCGGATCAAGAGCCTCTACGGCAAGGTCCACGACGCGCCGGCGGTGACCAACATCGATTTTCGGATCCAAGAACTGGCCAACCGCCTCTTCCCTCGGTCCATCAGCGGCACCAACGTCATCGAGATCTCCCTCGTCGGCAGCAACCCCGAGTGGACCGCACAATTCGTCAACGATCTCCTCGATCAGCACATCAAACGCATCGCCCGCTTCAACGAGGAAGCTAGGGCCGGCAACTTCTACCTCGAGCAGCGCAACCTGCTCTATGTGCGCTGGAAGGAGGCCCAGGAGGCCCTGACGGAGTTCCGCAAGCGCTACGGCGCGGATCTCCTTTCCGGCGACGAATCCCACCTGCGCAAGGTCCTCTCGCAGCTGGAGGCGAACAAGGTCGAAACCGAGACCCGGCTCCTGGAGCACCAGGCCAAGGTGGAGTTCCTCAACCAGCAGCTCACCGCCCTGCCGGGCACCATCGCCGCCGAATCCCGCTTCACCGAAGACGAGACCGTCAAGCAGCTCAAGGCCAACATCCTGTCCCTCGAGATGAAGCGCTCCGAGCTGCTGTCCCGCTACACCCCCACCTCCACCCGCATCCGCGACATCGAACGGCAGATCGTGGAGGCCCGGAACCTCCTGTCGACCCGGGGGGACGACCGCCTGGAGGAGGTCATGACCGCGGTGAACCCGGCCCACCAGACCCTCAACATCGAGCTCGTGCAGACCGAGGCCCACATGGTGGCGGCCCAGGCCCGCCTCGACGCCCTGGATCGCCAGATCACCGACTATCGGGACAAGCTCAACAGCCTCGAAATGCTCGCCACCGAGCTCCAGCGGCTCAAGAACGACGTCCAGAACAAGCAGGAAGCCCACCAGGCGTACCTCCAAAAGGAGGAGGAGGCCCGCTTCTCCAGCTCCCTGGACGAGTCCGGCATCGTCAACCTCAGCATCTTCGAACGGGCGGAGGTTCCCATCTCCCCCGAACCTTCCAAGACCAACGTCGTCACCGCCGCCGGCGCCATCATCGGTCTTCTCCTCGGGGTACTCTTCGCCTTCCTCCGGGATTTCCTAGACCCTTCGGTGAAGGGTAGCGCCCAGGCCTTCCGCCTGGCGTCGACGCCGATCATCGCCGAGGTCCCCCACCGCTAGGCGCGCGCCGCCGGGTCCCCCTCCATGCCTGGATTCTTCAACCGATTGGGTCGACTGCCGTGGTTCTCCCGTCGGCGGGCCGCCACCTCCCGCCCCCTGGGTTACGACCTCCTCGGGGAGCTCCAGCAGGACCTCGACCCGGAACTGCTGCCGCCCCCCCGTCAGCAGGTGGCCCACGCCAGCCTGCTGGAGAGCCTCCGGGCCCTCGACACCGTGCTCGACGTGCCGACCGTGGTGATCGCCGGCATCGACAAGGCCGAGTCCGCCCGACCGGCGATCGCCGGCCTGATCATCCAGGCCCACCTCCGGGGGCTCCACCTCGCCCTGGCGAAGCTGGTGCCGGGGCAGGGATTCCGGGTCCTGCGCAAACGGGTGCCGCGGGGGGACCCCGGGGAGGACACCCGCGCCCCCGGAGCCATGGCGCCCCTCGACCCCTACGACGACGACGGGGCCGACGTCTCCCACCCCGAAGACCTGGCCCTCCACATCGTCGGCGCGCCCGAGGTGGAGGAGCTGCGGGCGTGGTACCAGCGGGCGGCGGAGGGGAGTGACCTCCTGCTGGTGGAGGCGCCCCCCATGCTGCTGTCGGTGGACGCCGCCCTGCTCGGCAGGTGCAGCGACGGCCTGGTGCTGGTGGCGGAGTCCATGACGACCCGGCAGGAAGATCTGGAGACCGCCGTCGAACGGGCCCGGGCCGCCGGCAGCCCCCCCATCGGCCTGGTGCTGGATCAGCACCGGGAGTGGTTGCCGAGGGTGATCCGCAAGCTGCTTCCTTCCTACCCGAAGACGGTCCAGCGACGCCGACGCAAGGCCCCTTGAGGTCCCCGGCCGCCGATGCTGCTGCCGCTCCACTACTTCTTCCTCATGATGATCGCCGGCGTCGCGCTGGTGCTCTTCTTCCCCCTGTGGTGGGTGGTGATCTTCGACCTTTCGCTGGTCACCCTCTTCGGCAACTGGTCCATCGGGTTCCTGCGCATCGGACCCAACGACCTGCCCCTCCTCTTCCTCGCCGCCGCCCTGCTGCTGCGGGGTCGACGCCAGGGGGGCGGCGGCCAGACCCTGCCCTTCCTGGTGCCCTGGCTGGTGCTCACCGCCTGCTTCTGCCTCTCCTACTACCTGGCGCCGGTCAACCAGCGCAACCTCGACGCCCCCCTGCGGATCGTCTACCAGCTGCTCCGCTACGGCGTTCGGCCGGTGATCTACCTTCCCATCATCCTCCTCCTGATCCGCAGCCCGAAACGGGCCTACATCCTCCAATACACCATCGTCCTCGCGGCGGTGCAGTGCTCCCTCATGGCGATCCAGCAGGGCTACGCCGGCTATGAGGCGGCGTCCGGCCCCTTCCGTACCGGCAATCAGCTCGGCGGCGTCCTGGTGATGCCGATGATGATGGCGACGGCTGGGTCGCTCCTGCCGCGCAACCGAACCCATTGGATCTTCTCGGCGGTGAGCCTGCTGCTCATGGCCCGGGCGATGCTCTTCTGCGGTTCCCGCGGCGCCATGGTGGCCCTGACGGCGGGCCTCCTCTTCTTCTTCGCCACCCTCCTCACCGCCCACGTGGGCCGTAGGCGCCTGCGGTACCTCTCCCCCCTGATCCTGATGGGCTTTGTGGCCTCCCTGCCGCTGATCCCCTTCATCCTGAGCCGTCCCACGATCCAGCACGCCCTCACCGCCGCCGACGGCAGCAAGGCCAGCACCATGCAGTGGCGCATGCAGGAACGCTGGCCCCACTTCTGGAACCTGGCGGTGGAGAACCCCTGGTTCGGCCTCGGCTCCGCCGTCGACACCTCCCTCGGCCGCACCGCCAACACCCCCCACAACGGGTTCCTCTCGATCCTCGTGATCTACGGCTTCCCCGCCTTTCTGCTGATCCTCTTCTTCGCCTTCCGGGCGATGTGGAACGGCCTCCGGCTCTACTGGCACGCCGACCACCCCGACCACAAGCTCTACGGCATCACCTCCACCGCCGCCCTCGGGGGGATCCTCGCGCACCAGATGGTGGAGGTGACGATCACCGCGCCGTTCACCTTCAAGGTGTTCTGGATCCTCGTGGCGACGACGGAGCTGGCGAGACGCTGGTACAACGACGACGAGGAGGCGGACGTCGGCTCACGGAACCGAGCCGGTCCCGGGGAGGACCCTCTATGGGAGCCCCTGCCCTCGGTCTTCGAACCCATCCCCGCCACCCCGTCACCCCAACCCGCCCGGCCGGCGGCCCAGGGTGCCGGCGGGATGGGGTGACGGCTGGACGGCCTTCCCTTGATCTGCCCTGGCCCCTCCCCCATAATGCGGACAGACAATTCGCCCCCCTCATCTTGTTGACGTCGGCTCGCCGGGCGGGCACGCGCACGGGAGCCCGCTCGGTACGACATGACCCTGCGAATCGTCCATCTCATCCACGGCCTGGGCCTCGGCGGCGCTCAGCAGGTGATCAAGTTCATCGTCCAGGAGCGGGGCGACGATATCGAGCATCTGGTCTACTCGTGCCACGGCGGCGTGTTCCAGGAGCAGATCGAGGCGGCGGGGGGACGGATTCGGATCCTGCCCCGGAGACTGCCGAAGCTCGATCCCTTCTGGGTCCTTTCGATGGCGCGGGCGATGCGGGAGGACGGCGTCGACATCGTCCACGGCCACCTCTTCGGTGACACCCTCCACGGCTACCTCGCGTGCCGACGCGCAGGCCTCGCTCCGATGGTGATGACCCTCCACAACTCCACCGACGCCCGCAGCGCCCTCCAGCTGGCGGGCTACCGTTGGCTCCTCGGGCGCGACACCGTGCCTGTGGCCTGCGCCGACTTCGTCCGTGACAGCTTCCGCCGCCACGCCGGCGCCGTCGCCGACCGGGTGATTTCGATCCCCAACGGCATCGCCTTCGACGACGGCGTCCTCCGGCGGGCGGATCGGACCGCCGCCGCCCGACGTTTGGGGCTTCGCCCCGAGGCCCTGTGGCTGGCGACGGTGGGCCGCCTGGCGGAGCAGAAGGCTTATCCGGTGCTGCTGAAGGCTTTGCAGCAGATGCTCCACACCACCGCCGCCGACGTCCAGCTGGTGATGTTCGGCGACGGGCCCCAGCGCTCGCTGCTGGAGGGACGGATCGCCGAGCTCGGCCTCGGGGACCGGGTGGTGATGGCGGGGTTCCGCGACGACGTCACCGCCCTCCTGCCGACGGTGGACGTGGTGGTCTTCAGCTCCATCTTCGAAGGTCTGCCGATTGCCCTGCTGGAGGCCATGGCCTGCTCCCGCCCGGTGGTGGCCACCGAGGTGGGGGGCATGCCGGGGGCCCTCGACGATGGGCGGGAGGCTCTCCTGGTGCCCCCCAGGGATGCCGACGCCCTCGCCGGCGCCCTGGCCCGGATCACGGCCGACGACGGTCTCCGCGACGCCCTCGGAAAGGCCGCGCGGGCCCGGTTCGAAGCACAATTCACCGCCGCCACCATGGTCCGCGGCTACGAGGACCTTTACCTCAGGGTCGCCAGAGATAGGGTCGCCGAAGGCCGGGCGGAGGGGCCCTGACGTGCACGTCGCCTACCTCCACTACCTGTGGGGCCGCGACACGGCCCTCCACCACGTGCGGCAGTTCGCCGACGGCGCGCGGTCCCTCGGCCATCGGGTGGACATCCACGCCATGAACCTGGCGCCGCCGCCGGCGCCCCCAAACCATGGCGGCGGGCCCGCCCCGAGGCCGCCCCTGAAGCTGCGCCTGCGGCGGGCCGCCAAGCGGCGATTCGGCCGCTGGCTCCACGACCCGAAGGAGTTCCTGTGGAATTGGCGCTACCTGCGGCGTGAGAAGGCCCTGCTGGCGGCCGAGCCGCCGGACGTGCTCCTGGTGCGCTCCCAGGGGCTCGGCATCTCCTGCGTCGGCGTCGCCCGCCACTTCGACATCCCCCTCGTGCTCGAGATCAACGCCCCCACCGAAGAGCTGACCCGCTACCTCGACCAATATGTCCACCTCGAACGCCTCAGGCGTTTCACCGGCCGCTACAAGCTGCGACGGGCCGACGCCGTGGTGGTGGTGTCGACGGCCCTCAAGGAGCACTACATCGAACGCCACGGCGTCGACCCACAGCGCATCCACGTCGTCCCCAACGGCGCTGATCTGGACCTCTTTCACCCCGACGTCGAGCCGGACCCGGAGTTTCCCCGGGACCCGGAGAGCCCCCGCATCGGCTACGTCGGCTCGTTTCAGAAATGGCCCGCCCTGGACCTCCTCGGCTCCATGGTGGAACGGGTCGGCACGGCCCGCCCAGCCGCCCGCTTCCTGATGGTGGGGGCCGGCGCGGGGGTGAACGACGTACGATCCGCCACCTCCCTCGGACAGGACCGCCTCGCCTTCACCGGCCGGGTCCCCCACGCCAGGGTCCCCGGGCTGGTGGCGAGCCTCGACGTGGGGGTGCTGGCGGAGGCGGCCCCCTACCAATGCCCCCTCAAGGTCATCGAGTGGATGGCGGCGGGCATCGCCGTCGTCGCCCCGGCCTACGGCCCCCTGCGGGAGCTGATCGACGACGGCGCCGAGGGGCTGCTCTTCCCGCCGGGGGACCAGGACGCCCTGGTGGCGGCGGTCACCTCCCTGGTGGACGATCCTGAACGGCGACGGGCCCTCGGGCGGGCGGCGGCCAAGAGGGCCCACGGGGAGCTCTCGTGGACCGACAACGCCCGCAGAGTCCTGGCGGCCTGCCGAGCCGCCGGCGCCCGGAGAAGCGCGCCGGGCCGGGGGGCCGAACGATGAAACCCAGACGATTGGCGGCCATGGGGGTCGCCCTGGCGGCCAAGGCGACGGGATACCTCGCCTGGTGGAACCGGCGGCGGCACCGGCGGGGGGATTTCCGCGTCTTCATCCTCGAATACCACGACGTCGCGGAAGGCGGCGGCGAAAAGGAGGGGACCGTCTCCCGCCGGCGATTCCGGCGACATCTCCGGTGGCTCTCGAAGCGCTACCGCTTCACCACCGTCGCCCAGGCCGCCGAGGCCCTGCGCCGGGGGGACCTGACCGAAGACTTGATGGTGGTGACCTTCGACGACGGCTACGCCGGCAACGCCGACGCGGCGTTCCCCGTCCTCCAGGAAGTGGGGGTCCCCGCCACGATCTACCTCACCACCGGATTCCTCGACGGCGAAGGCCTGTGGTTCGACATCGCCCGTCGCTGCCTCGACGCCGCCGGCGGGGCAGCCGCGGCGGAGGTCGGCCCGGACCTGCGGGAACGCCTGGTGGGCACCCTCGGCGCCTGGCCGCCGGAGCGCTCCATCGACAGCCAGATCCGCCAGCTCAAGGCCCTGCCGGCGGCGGTACGGGAAGCCGCGGTGGAGGACCTCCGGGCCGCCGGCCTCGATACCGGAACGCCGGCACGGCCCATGACCTGGGACCAGGCCCGGCAGCTCCGGGACGCCGGCATCGAGCTCGGGGCCCACACCCACAGCCATCCGATCCTCTCCCGTCTCGACGCCGAAGGCCAGGAACGGGAGATCATCCGCAGCCGGGAACGGATCACCGAGGAGCTCGGCGAGGAGCCGGTCACCTTCGCCATGCCCAACGGCTCCGAACAGGATTACGATCACGCCACCCTGGACATCCTCCGCCGCCTCGGCTTCGCCGCCGCCTGCACCACCCGCCGCGGCGCCAACGTGCCCGGGGAGGACCTCCTCCAACTGCGCCGACTCGGCATCGGCGCCGATCCCCTGCCCCTGCTCGAAGCCCGACTCGCCGGTCTGTTCGACGAAGGGCTGCGCCGCCAGCTGCCGTTCACCTGACGCTCCGAGAACCCATGCCCGATCGATACACCCGCCTTTTCGAACGCCACCTCTTTCCCCTCCTCGACCTGGCGAACCGAACCACCATCGCCGCGAAGCTCGAACACCTCCTGGCCTCCGAGCACCTGCCGAGGGACGCGATCCGGCGACGGCG
>JBCDIS010000237.1:0-10425 GCA_038748685.1 Acidobacteriota bacterium
CACCCGTGGGACACCGAAGAAGATCGTCGGCTGAATCTCCTGGAGGTCATCCAGCAAGGTCTCGGGGGCTCCGGCGTAGTAGATCTGGTAGCCCACGAAGGCCGGCATGTGGATCGACAGCATCTGCTCGGCGATGTGGGCCATCGGCAGGTAGGAGACCAGGGAGTCGGCGGTGCCGATGTCGTGGATGTCGAGGCCGATGCGGCTGGTATCGAGCAGGTTGCCGTGGTCCAGCATCACCGCCTTGGGGTTTCCGGTGGTGCCGCTGGTGTAGATCAGGCTCGCCAGATCTCCGGATTCGAGGCTGGCAAAACGGTCCTCCAGGCCCCCCTCCGGCACCGAGTCGGCGAGGGCCACGAAGTCGCCCCAGGACATGGCGTCCCCCCCGAGGGCTTCTTCCGGCACATCGCTCCCGTCCATCACCACGGCGTGGCGAAGCCCCGGCATCCGCTCCCGGGCCTGCTCGACCTTGGCCAGCTGCTGGCGGTTCTCCACCATCACCACCGTCGCCTCGGCGTGGTCGAGCACGTAGGCCACCTGCTCCGGGGAGCAGGTCTGGTAGACCCCCACCGGCACCGCCCGCGCCGTCATGGCGCCGAGACAGGTGATGGCCCATTCCGGACGGTTGGCGGAGAGGATCCCCACCGCCCCCTGCACCGGCACGTCGAGGGCCAAGAGCGCCCTGGCGACCCGCCGGATCGAGCGGTCGTACTCCCCCCAGGACGTGATCCGCCAGGAGTCGCCCACCTTTCGGCCATAGGCCGGGGTGTCCGGGAGATCACGGGCTCGGCGTCGCAGGTGATGGATGACGGATTCGGTCATGGGGGCTCCTTCTCCCGTTCCTCGCGGTCGCTGGGGTCCGCCGCATCATACCCGCTGGGTCCGCAGTGCCCCTCCGATGCACGGACGGACGGCCGCGGGATCGGGATAAGCTCCGGCTCCGCACCTGCGATCCTCGTATGTAAACCGCCGAACCTGGCCAAAGGAGATCCACGATGCGCTTCACCCCCGAGCACGACCTCCTGCGCGACAGCCTCCGTCAGCTCATCGAAGAGGACATCAACCCCCACGTGGACGCCTGGGAAGAGGCCCAGCTGTTTCCCGCCCACGAGCTGTTCAAGACCCTGGGGGACGCTGGTTTTCTGGGGATCACCCGCGGGGAAGCCTACGGCGGCTCCGAGCTCGACTGGTCCTATTCGATGGTGATGGCGGAAACCCTGGGGCACATCCGCTGCGGCGGCATCCCGATGGCCATCGGCGTCCACACCGACATGTGTACCCCCGCCCTGGCGAGCTTCGGCAGCGACGAGCTCAAGCGCGAGTTCCTGGCGCCGTCCATCGCCGGGGAGCTGGTGGGCTGCCTCGGGGTTTCGGAGTCGGGGGCCGGCTCCGACGTCGCGTCGATCCGCACCCGGGCCCGGCGGGACGGCGGCGACTACGTGATCTCCGGGGAGAAAATGTGGATCACCAACGGCTGGCAGGCGGACTGGATGTGTGCCCTGGTCAACACCTCCGACGGTCCCCCCCACCGCAACAAGAGCCTGGTGGTGATCCCCCTGGACGCCCCCGGGGTGGAGCGCTCCCGCAAGCTCGAGAAGCTGGGGATGTGGTCGTCGGACACGGCCCAGCTCTTCTTCGACGACGTCCGGATCCCCCAGCGCTACTTGATCGGCGAGGAGGGCCAGGGGTTCGTCTACCAGATGCAGCAGTTCCAGGAGGAGCGCCTGTGGGCCGGCGCCAACGCCATCACCGGCCTCGACGCGGTGATCGACGCCACCATCGACTACACCCGGGACCGCAAGGCCTTCGGCCACTCCATCCTCGACAACCAGGTGGTCCACTTCCGACTCGCCGAGCTGCGCACGGAGATCGAGGCTCTGCGTTCGATGGTCTATCGAGCCACCGAGCTCTTCGTCGGCGGTGAGGACGTCACCCGCCTGGCGTCGATGGTCAAGCTCAAGGCTGGGCGGTTGTCCCGCGAGGTGACCGACGCCTGCATCCAATACTGGGGCGGCCAGGGCTACATGTGGGAGTCGCCGGTGGCCCGTGCGATGCGGGACTGTCGCCTGCTGTCGATCGGCGGCGGTGCCGACGAAGTGATGCTCGGCATCATCGCGAAGCTCGAAGGGACTCTGCCGACGGGGCGCTGACCTCCGGGGGGACGGCACGGATCTCGCAGATCCTCGATGGCGCGGATTGGCCCCTTGGCCCGGATCCGCCGAACGGGGGGCGATCCCCCCGAGGGACTGCCCGCGACGTGTTCGATTTCGGGACGGCAGCGTCCCAAAGGCGGACATTGCCCGGACGTTTTCGCCCCAGAAATCGAGGGTTTTCAGAACTCTGCGACATACCGAAACACCAGGCTCCGGTTGCCGTAACAGGCCGTACGTTCCACCCGCCGAAAGCTCCCCTCGGGTGCTTTTTCGCGACCCGAACCTGACGGCCCCAGCCCGGACCAGGAGGTAGATATGGATGTCCCAAGGCCAGATCGCAAGAAGGCGAAACGCCGCCGACAGATCCTCATCGGCTCGATCGCCGCACTGGCGCTGATCGCCGTGACCGTGGTCATCGCCGGCCTCGAGCCCGCCGCCCAGGAGGTCGATACCGGAGCGATCTGGATCGGCACCGTGGAGCGGGGGGAGATGCTTCGGGCGGTGCGCGGCGCCGGCACCCTGGTTCCCGAAGAGATCCGCTGGATCGCCGCCGAGACGGAGGGCCTGGTGGAGCGCATCGTCGTCGACCCGGGGGCCAAGGTACAGGCGGACACCGTGATCCTGGAGCTGTCGGACCCCGCCACCGAGCAGGCGGCCCAGGACGCACAGCTGGCGTTCGCCGCCGCCGAGGCGGCCTACGCCGACCTCCGGGTTCGCCTCGAAAGCCAGCTGCTGGACCAGGAGGCGAACCTGGCGCGGATCAAGGCCGACTACCAGGGGGCCAAGCTCGAGGCCGAGTCGAGCAAAGAGCTCTTTGACCACGGCCTTATCCCCGACATCGAGCTGCGCCGCGACCAGCTGCAGGAAGAGCAGCTGACGGTGCGCTACGACATCGAACAGAAGCGCATCCGGAAGTTCTCCGAGTCGGTGGACGCCCAGCTGGCGGTGGAGCGGAGCCGTTTGGAACAGGCCAGGGCCTTGGCGGACCTCCGACGCTCCCGCCTCGAGTCCCTGCGGGTGGTGGCCGGCATCGACGGCGTGCTCCAGCAGGTGCCGGTGGAGGAAGGCCAGCGGGTGACGCCGGGCACCAACATCGCGCGAGTCGCCCAGCCGGATCGCCTGAAGGCGGAGGTCCGGATCGCCGAGACCCAGGCCAAGGACATCCAGATCGGTCAGAGCGCCGAGATCGACACCCGCAACGGCAAGATCGACGGCCGGGTCGTCCGCATCGACCCGGCGGTCCAGCAGGGCACGGTGACCGTGGAGGTGGCCCTCGAAGGGGAGCTGCCCAAGGGCGCCCGACCGGACCTGACGATCGACGGCACGGTCGAGCTGGAGCGGCTCGAAGACGTGCTCTACGTCGGCCGGCCGGCCTACGGGCAGGCCAACAGCACCATCGGCATGTTCAAGCTCAGCCCCGACGGCACCACCGCAACCCGCGTGAGGGTGACCCTCGGCAAGAGCTCGGTGGCCCAGGTGGAGGTCATCGACGGCTTGGTGGAGGGGGATCGCGTGATTCTCACCGACGGCAGCCAGTGGGACGAGGCCGACCGCCTGAGGTTGCGCTAAGTCGTAACCCTCTGAATCGCCGAGGCGTAGTAGTGTTCAGCAGACGAGATCCAAAGATTCCGCGGACCCGACGCGAGGGTCGGGCCACGGTGGGACGAGAGCATAGAGGAGACGGTTGACATGAGCGAATCGTTGATCCACCTGGATGGTGTCACCAAGGTTTTCTACACCGAGGACGTCGAGACCCACGCCCTGTCCGGTATCCACCTGGACATCTTCCCCGGCGAGTACGTGTCGATCTCCGGCCCTTCGGGCTGCGGCAAGTCGACGCTGCTGTCCATTCTCGGCCTGCTCGACACGCCGACGGACGGTTCCTACGTCCTCAACAGCAAGCCGGTGACGGGCCTCACCCTTTCGGAGCGCGCCCGTATTCGGAACCGTGAGATCGGCTTCATCTTCCAGGCCTTCAACCTGATCGGCGACCTGACGGTCTACGAGAACGTCGAGCTGCCCCTGACCTACCGCGGAACCCCTTCGGCGGAGCGCAAGAAGAAGGTGCAGGACGCCCTCGAGCGGGTCGGCATGGCCCACCGCATGAAGCACTACCCCTCCCAGCTCTCCGGCGGTCAGCAGCAGCGCGTGGCGGTGGCCCGGGCGGTGGTGGGGGATCCTTCGATCCTCCTGGCCGACGAGCCCACCGGTAACCTCGACTCCTCCAACGGCGAGGCGGTGATGAACCTGCTCAAGGAGCTCCACGACGCCGGATCCACCATCTGCATGGTGACCCACGATCCGAGGTACGCCCGGCACGCCGAGCGCAGCATCCAGCTCTTCGACGGTCGCGTGGTCGAGGAAAAGGACGCCGCGGCCTGAGCCCCTATCCCCAGTGACCGAGAGGACGACATGGCGCCACTGATCCGGACCCGCAACCTCGACAAGTTCTACGAGACCGGCTACGGCCGGACCTACGTACTCCGCCGCATCGACCTCGATATCGAGCAGGGGGAGTTCGTCACCATCATGGGCCCGTCGGGGGCCGGCAAGTCGACCCTGCTTCACATCCTCGGCATGCTCGACAACCGCTGGGAGGGGGACTACGAGTTCGACGGCCACGCGGTCCACCGTATGAAGCCGAAGCACCGCAACGAGCTGCACAAGCAGAACATCGGCTTCGTCTTCCAGAGCTACCACCTGCTGGACGACCTGACGGTCTACGAGAACCTGGAGGTCCCCCTCTCCTACCGCAAGGTCAAGCGGGTGGAGCGCCAGAGCATGGTGGCGGACATCCTCGATCGGTTCCAGATCGTCGGCAAGAAGGACCTCTTCCCCAACCAGCTGTCCGGCGGCCAGCAGCAGCTGGTGGGGGTGGCCCGGGCGGTGGTGATGGAGCCGAAGGTGATCCTCGCCGACGAGCCCACCGGCAATCTCCATTCCGCCCAGGCGGAGGAGATCATGGAGCTCTTCAAGCGGCTCAACGAGGAAGGCACCACCATCGTCCAGGTGACCCATTCGGAAGCCAACGCTGCCTACGGCCACCGAATCATCCGCCTCAAGGACGGCTGGGTGGACAAGGAGGAGCGGGCCGCCTGAGACGGGGCCCGCGGATTCCGGCTCGGTTCTCTACGGCCCTTCTTCAGAGACTCCGCTGTGACCGGCGGAAGAGGACTCCCCTGGCCTCGAGATCCGCGAAGACGCGGTCGAAACACTCTCGGTTTCGGCCCACCACTTCCGGCGGGGAGACCCCCGGCTCACGGTAGAGGCCACGGGCCACCAACCGTGCCATGGCGGTGCAGGTGAAGCCGGTGGTCCGCGCCATGGAGCTGGCGCCGGTTTCGGGATCCCGGCGATCGAGCATGTCGAAGGTGTGGCGGACTATGGCGTCGCCCTCTGAGGCGACCCCGTCCACCTCGACCCGCATCACCGTCAGCTCGTCGTCCTCGTCGCGGAGCCGCCACTGGGAGAAGAGGAGGTGGGCGGTCAGGTCCAGGGGCCGGACCGACGTGCCGTCCCGCAGGACTACAGGCTCCTCGGAGAAGAAGCCGGCGGCGGACAGGGCTTCGACCCGGTCCCGGTGCCCGGGGTAGCGGAGAGTCTTCTCCACCAACTCCGGCACCTCGGACGTCTGGAGCAGGGTGCGCAGGCCGTCGGTTTCGAAGGCCTCCAGGGAGCCGACGCCGTCGAAGTCCAGGCGTTCCGGCCTCGACAGGGCCGGGCGGACCACCGTGCGGCCGTGCTCCCGCAGGCGGGCCGGGCGGGTGTATTCGGCGATGACGTCGATGGGGGAAAACGGCGCCTTGTACTCCCACGGCCACACCCGCTCCCTCGGCAGACCGCCGACGTAGCAGGCGAAACGGTCGGTCCGCGCCAGCTCGGCCTCCATGTGCCCGAGGATCAGGTTGCTGGCACCGGGGGCCACCCCGCAGTCCACCAGCACCGTGACCCCACGCTCCCGGGCCAGGCCGTCGAGCTCGAAGGCGTCCTCTTCGAAGAAGGAGATGTCGACGATGGAGCGCCCCTCTTCGATCACCGCTCGAACCGTGTCGAATCCCATCGGGCCAGGGACGGCCCCCACCACCAGATCCGCCCCGGACACCGCCCGAGCGAGGTCTCGGCGCTGACTCAAATCCGCCCGCAGGGTGCCCACCGGTCCGTCGGAAAACGGATCCAGGGCCCCCTGGGAGGCGTCCACCAGGGTCACGTCGAACCCCTCCTCGGCGGCGAGGTCCCGTGCCATCGTGGCCCCAACCCGGCCACCCCCCAGAACGACGATGTGCATGCAGAGTCTCCTTTTTTCCGTTTCGGTGAGCAGATTTTACCCCTGTTTCTCGCCTTGTTTAGTGTGTGGTCACCACCCCCTGGGGCAAGCGGTCGCCAAGCGAGAAAGCTCAGGCCGGGGGGAGGCTGCAGACCCAAGAGAAACGGGACAGCAAAGTGAGATGGGATCGAACGGACGGTTCTACGGGTCGGGGCGGCGGGGACTGGGACGAAAGGTTCGATTTCCGGGACGAAAGAGGAATCCAATGCTTCCGCCCCGAGAACAAGCCCCGTCCTTAGGCGTATTTAGTTGAGTACCCCAGGGTACTCCATGAAGACACCCTCGTTCAGATTGCGAGGCTCAATTTGGGATTCGAGATGACGACCGTCACCCCCTCAACAGAAACCGGCGTCCCGAGCTCCCAGCCAGGAACCCTCGACGCCCTCATCGTCGACGACGAAGACCTGGCACGGCAGCGGGTCCGCGACCTGGTGGAACAGGAGCCCCGGCTGCGCATCTGCGGCGAGTGCCGCAACGGCTGCGAAGCGGTGAACGCCATCTCCCGGCTCCGGCCGGACCTGGTGTTCCTCGACGTTCAGATGCCCGACCTCGATGGGTTCGGGGTCATTCGTCAGGTGGGCAAGGACAACATGCCTCCGGTGATCTTCGTCACCGCCTTCGACGAGTTCGCGCTCCGTGCTTTCGACGCGGCGGCGGTGGACTATCTCCTGAAGCCCTTCGACCGCGGACGGTTCGTCAACGCGGTGGATCGGGCCCTCGAACGCTGCCGGCAGCACCAGGTGAACGAGTTGGAGCGCTGCGTCGAGAAGCTGTCGGGCCTGGGCCTCAACACCTCTAGGCAGTATCCGGAGCGTCTGGCGGTCCGCCACGGCAGCACCGTCCACCTGCTGAAGGTCCACGAGATCAACTGGGTGGAGGCGGCCCGTAACTACGTGAAGATCCACTGCGGCCGGGAAATTCACACGATGCGGGACACCCTCACCAACGTCGAGGCGAGGCTGGACCCCGATCAATTCCTTCGCATCCACCGCTCGACCCTGGTGAACGTCGACCGTATCCGCCGCATCGAGCCGGGCTACGGCTCTGAGTCGCGGGTGGAGCTCGACGACGGCACCCGGCTCATGGTGAGCCGCGCCTACCGCCGCGGCAAGGTGCGCCAGCTCCTCGATCAGCTCCCCTGAGCGCCGTCCCTGAGCGCCCCAAAATCGAATCCGGGCCGGGCCCTTTCGGACCCGACCCGGATTTTGAAGGAGGAGTCGGAGGAGATGAGGGCGGGGCGACGGTTCCGAGGCAGTCGAGCTCCCCGCCTTCATTCTGGAGACGCGCGGTTCGGCGAAATCGGGGCCACCGCGGCGTGGGATCCGCGGTTTTCCGAGGACGTGGACGACGTCCGCGACTAGGTGCCTAAGTAGCGCAGGCGCAGGAGCGGACCAAGGACGCTCTGCTCGTCGCGGAGATCGATATCTCCGGCGAGGTACCAGAGGTTCTCCCCCGAGGGGTCCACCAGCACCTGGCTGAACTCCCAGGTGCGGGTGCCCGTGGAGCTCACCCGGGTATGGCGGGACTTGCGGGCTTCGTGGTTGAAAACCAGCTCCCCGTGCTCCGCCAGGTAGGCGCCCATCGCCCCCTCCAGGCGCTCGGCGGTCCAGCGATCGTCGTCGTCGGCTCCGGCCCACACCGCCGCCGACGCTTCTTCGTACTCCCCCTCCGCCAGGCAGCGCACCAGCTGGTGCAGCTCGGCCCGGACCCGGGCGCGGAACGCCTTCGGATCGTGGAAGAGCTCGTAGATCCGCAGCTCCCGCCGCGCCTCCTCCTGGGCCGCCTCGTCCCGCTGCAGCTCGGGGTTCAGCAGGCTCTCCCACTCTTCGATGAGACTGGTGTCGGTGTGCTCCAGCATCGTGCGGAAGAACCCCAGGGCGTCGTAGACCGCTTCGGTTCGGGAGCGCTCCGGCACCGTCTGCGCGAGGGTCTTGTAGAGCTGCGACAGGTAGCGAAGCAGCACCCCTTCGCTACGCTGGAGCCCGTAGTGGCGCACATAGTGGTTGAAGCTGTAGTACTCGGCGTAGATCTCCCGGCCGATGTTCTTCGGGCGGATGTCTTGGCCCTGGACCCACGGATGGGCCTTACGGAACGCCTCGAAGGTCCCTTCGATGAAATCGATGTTCTCCGGACGCGGATAGCTCACCTCTTCGAGGCGGTTCATGCGCTCCTCGTAGGGCACCCCTTCCGCCTTGAGCCGGTTGATGAGATCGGTCTTGATGCGATCTTCCTGCCGGTAGATCACCGCGCGGGGGGTCTCGAGGATCGCCTCCACCAGCGAGATGACGTCGAGGGCGTAGTCCGGGTCATCGGGGTCGAGGACGTCCAGGGCCTCCACTAGGTAAAGGGAGAGGGCCTGGAAGAGGGAGAAGTCCCATTGCAGCTCTTCGTTCGGGATCGCCCAGTAGTAGCTCGTCTGGGTGTCCCGCTGCATTTTGATGATGCCGGCCCGGTGGAGGGAGCGCACCAGCAGCGCCGAGTGGGCCAGCCAGCGCTTCTTCCGTCGGTCGTCCTCGTGGGAACGCTGGATCACCTCCCGCAGGGAATCGAAGTTGTCACGCTCCGCCAGGTTGAGCTCGGCGTCCCGCTGCAGCAGGTTGAGCAGCATGCCGTGGGTGATCCGGAACCGCGACTTGAGGGTCTCCGGCGGCCGCTTGATCAGGGACTCGAAGGTCTGCTTGTTCCACGACACGAAGCCCGGCGGCGGGCGCTTCTTCGCCGCCTTTTTCTTGCCCTTCTTCCGCGTCTCCTTCCGGGTCTCGATGACGTGCTCCGGCGCCTGGCAGACGACGCTCCCGCGGTCGTCGTAGCCTTTGCGCCCGGCCCGCCCGGAGATCTGCTTGAAATCCCGGACTTTGAGGATCGCCACCTTCTCGCCGTCGTATTTCGACAGCTTGGTGAACAGCACGGTGCGGATGGGGATGTTGACCCCCACCCCGAGGGTGTCGGTGCCGCAGATCACCTTCAATAGGCCCTGCTGCGCCAGCTGCTCCACCAGCAGCCGGTACTTCGGCAGGAGGCCCGCGTGGTGCACACCGACCCCGAACCCGAGGAAGCGGCGGATCTCGCGGCCGTAGGGGGTGTCGTAGCGGAAATCCCCAATGGTCTCGCGGATCGTCTTGCGTTCTTCCCGGGTACAGGGGTTGACGCTGGTGAGGCTCTGGGCCAGCTCGGCGCATTCCCGCTGGGTGAAGTTCACGATGTAGATCGGCGCCTTGCCCGCTTCGAGAAGGTACGTGACCGTCTCGTGGAGGGGGGTCTCCCGGTACTCGAAGTCGAGGGGAACGGGGCGCTCGTCGGAGTAGACCAGGGAGACCTTGCGACCGGTGAACCGTTCGAGGCGCTCGCTGATCGGCGCCGTGTTGCCGAGGGTCGCCGACATCAGGAGGAACGTGGAGCCCGGCAGGGTGACGAGGGGGATCTGCCAGGACGTCCCCCGATCGGGGTCGCCATAGTAGTGGAACTCGTCCATGACCACGTAGTCGGCGCCGCAGTTGCTCCCCTGCCGGAGGGCGCGGTTGGCGAGGACCTCAGCGGTAGCGCACACCACTGCGGCGTCGGCGTTGATGCTGGCGTCGCCGGTCTGCATGCCGACGTTCTCGGGCCCGAGGACGTCGCAGAGGTCGAAGAACTTCTCGCTCGCCAGGGCCTTGATGGGGCTGGTGTAGAAGCAGCCCTTACCCTCGCACAGGGCCTTGAAGTGCATCCCCAGAGCCACCAGGGACTTTCCCGATCCGGTGGGGGTGTTGAGAATCACGTGCCGCCCGGCCATGATCTCCAGCAGCGCCTCCTCCTGGGCGGGGTAGAGCTCGAAGCCGATCTCCATGACCCAGCCGAGGAAGATATCCAGGATCTCGTCGGCGTCGCGGGTCCCCCCTTCGGGCTCTACCCCGCCCAGGAGGAGGCGCTGCTGGAGATCATGGCCGGGCGGCACGTGATTCTCAACAC
>JBCDIS010000238.1:0-10335 GCA_038748685.1 Acidobacteriota bacterium
AGGGTTCCGCAGGCCGAGGGCATAGATCCCCCGGAGGGGTCCCTCCGCCTGGTCGACGAAGGGGTTGTCGTCGGGGATCGAGCCGTCGGTGCCGATGCGAAAGACCTTGCCTGTGTAGGTCTCGAGGCTCTGGACGCCGTCGCCGCCGGACCACCCGTCGCCGGTGGTCACGTAGAGCATGCCGTCGGCACCCACCTCGACGCCGCCGCCGTTGTGACTCCCGGAGGAGCCGGTGGCGTTGTAGGGCAGATCCAGCAGCAGCACCTCGCTCCCCGCCAGGGCGACATTCGGATTCGCCGGGTCCGCCTGGATCCGCACCACCCGGTTATGCCGCGGATTGTGTTTCATGTAGAAGGCGTAAAGGTAGCCGTTGGTGGAGAAGTCGGCGTCGAAGGCCAGGTCCCGCAGGCCCGACGACCGGTGCCTATCGGGGTCCCCCTGGGCGTCCACCGGGATGTCGAAGCTGTAGAACGGCTCCGCGAGGAGCGACCACGAGTCCCCTGATCCGTCCCGCACCGCCACCCGGAGCTGTCCGGTGATCCGCTCCGAGATGAACAGCCGCCCATCCGGGGCGAACACCATGCCCGCCGGCGAGTCGAGGGCGCCGAGCACCTCCGTGTTCTCGAAGCCTTCGGGCAGCTCGATGGCGAGGACGGCGCCCGAGGCGAGGATCAACAGCAAAACCCAGCCGCAACCGAAATTCCGCGTCATGGGCCCAGGCTAGAACACCAATCTGCAAATTGCAATTCAACTATTTAAAGCCAGCCCCATTCCGCACTTCCACAAACCACGACCTGTCCCGCGGGGCGACCCGACTGCGGCGGGCCAGAGGATCCCTCAGGACCCGAGGATCTTGGCGATGATGTTGCGCTGGATGTCCGAAGTGCCGGAGTAGATCACCCCGCCGAGGGCGTCGCGGACATCCCGCTCGACCTCGAACTCGGAGAGGTAGCCCTTGGCTCCGTGGATCCGCATGGCGTCAAGGCTGTTCTGCGCGAAGGCCTCCCCCAGGTGCAACTTGGCCATGGCGGCTTCGAGCATCGCGGGCTGGTCGTCGGCCTTCATCCAGGCCAGCTTGTAGAGCAGGAGGCGGGAGGTCTCCAGTCGCAGCCGCATGTTCGCCAGTCGGTTCGAAACGCTCTGGAAATCGGCGATGGGCTGGCCGAACTGACGACGGCCCCGGGCGAAGCGGACGCACTCGTCCAGTTGACGGGCCATGGAGCCCACGTGGCTGGCGAAAATGAAGCCACGCTCCCAGTCCATCGAGTAGTTGAAGATGCTGACGCCGATGCCCTCGGGGCCGAGCCGGTTCTCCTCCGGCACGAAGCAGTTCTCCAGCACGATGTCGCCTAGGGGGCTGGTGCGAAGCCCCATCTTTTCCTTCGCCGGCGGCGCCGAGTAACCCTCGAAACTCCGCTCCACGAGGAACGCCGAAATCCCCCACTGCCCCACCTCGGGGCGGGTGTTGGCGAACACCAGGGAAAGCCCCGCCACCGGCGCCAGGCCGACGTAGACCTTGTGTCCGTTGAGCACGTAGCCGCCGTCCACCTTCTCGGCGGTGGTTTGGAGGGAGAAGGCGTCCGACCCGCTCTCCGGCTCGGTCATGCCGTGGGCGGCCTGTAGCTCACCGGAGCCGAGTCGGGGGAGGTAGCGCTGCTTCTGCTCCTCCGAACCGAAGTGCAGGAGGGGCGCCTGGACACTCCACAGCTGGCCGTTTAGACCGAGGGTGAGGGCGTTGTCGCGGCAGCCGTATCCGATCCCTTCGAGCAGCCGAATGGTGGTGACGACGTCCAGCCCCTCGCCGCCGTAGGCTTCCGGCATGCACCAGCGGAGGACGCCGAACTCGGCGGCCCTCCGCCACAGCTCCATCCGGAACTCCCCGGCGGCGTCCCGCTGCGCCAGGTCGACGTCGAGGGACTCCCGGGCGAAGTCCACCGCCTCCGCGTAGCGACGATTCTGTTCTTCGGTCCAGCTGAACTCCATGGAAGCCTCGAATCTCAGGGGGAGGGTTGAAATACTCGCGGCGGGACCCCCGCCGACGACCTCTCATCTATATCATTGCGGCACGCGAAAACCAGCCTTGCGGGCGGAGCCCAGGCCGACCCGCCGTAGCCCCTTCCCCGAAGCCCAGCAATCGAGGTGAAATGACGTTGTCCTGCGATCGAACCGCCCCCGCCGTCCGCCTCCGCCCCCTCTACCCTGTCTTGCTTCTTTCCCTCCTAGCCCTGCTGCCGACGGCGGCCTTCGGCCATGCCACCGGTGAGAGCTACGTATGGGTCAACGTCGAAGAAACCCACCTCTCGGGCCGCTTCGAGATCAAGATCGAAGATCTAGAGTCGCGCCTCGGTCTCCAGATCCCCGAGGAGCCGGAGGCCCGAAGCGGAGCGGTGCAGGCATCGGCAACCCAGGTCCAGACCTACCTGGAACAGAACTTCGAGATCCGGGCCGAGGGAGCGGAGATTCCCTACCGCTTCGAGCGCACCGAGCTGGCGGACATCGAGCACCTGGGGGAATTCGCCCGCTACTACTTCCGCACCGATCGCCCGGTGCCGGAGCAGGTGGACATCCGCAACTCGGTGATGCTCGACGGTGACCGCTTCCATCGCACCCTCCTCTGCATCGAATACGACCGTCGACTGGGAAAGGAGTACGGCGAAGAATTCACCGCCATGGTGTTCGCCCCCCACACCAGCGAGCAGACCCTGGACTTCACCAACATCGAAGGGCTCCTGCGGGTCCGGGATTTCGTCTGGCAGGGGGTGCTGCACATCTGGATCGGCATCGACCACGTGCTGTTCCTGATCGCCCTCCTGCTGACGGCGGTCCTCCACCGCCGCGTGGGTGACGACGGCCGCGCCGAATGGGTGCCGGTGGACGACTTCAAATCCGCCTTCTGGAAGATCGTCGGCATCGTCACCGCCTTCACCGTCGCCCACTCGATCACCCTGGCGCTGGCGGCCCTCGATATCCTGAGCCTCCCCAGCCGCCTGGTGGAGTCGATCATCGCCCTCTCCATCGTGCTGGTGGCGATCAACAATCTGAAGCCCAAGTTCCACGACAAGAGCTGGCTGCTCATCTTCTTCTTCGGCCTCTTCCACGGCATGGGCTTTGCCTCGGTCATGGGTGAGCTGCCGTTCCGGATGATGCACCTGACCCAGGTGATCCTCGCCTTCAATATCGGCGTCGAGCTCGGTCAGTTGGCGATCGTCGCGGCGGTCTTCCCCATCATCTTCCTGCTGCGCCGCTCGCCCATCTACCGGCCGGCGATCCTCACGGCGGGCTCGATCCTCGTGGCCCTCGTGGCGCTCTGGTGGTTCATCGAGCGGGCCTTCGGCCTCGGATGACCTTTCTCCTTTCCCAGTTGGTGGAGGCGGCGGCCCAAAGGGACCCGGACCGGGACGCCTTCCGCTCCCCCACCGAGGCCCTCACCTACGGCCAGCTCACGGACCGGGCGAATCGCCTGGCCCGTCTGCTGGTGGACGACGGGGTGCGCCGGGGGGACCGGGTCGGCATCTTCATGCCCCGGTGCGTCGACTCGGCTCTGGCGGTCCACGGCATCCTGCGGGCGGGGGCCGCCTTCGTACCCCTCGACCCCCTCGTGCCGCCGGAGGCCCTACGCCGCCTGCTGGAGGACTGCGGAATCCGCCACGTCGTCACCCACCGGGGGTCCGTCAAGACCCTCCACCGGCTGCTGGCGGAGCACCGCACCGGCCTCGAGACGGTGGTGGGCCCCGCCGCACCACCGGGCCTCGACCTCGATCCGGGGGCCGTCCGCTGGCGGCCCTGGACCGATCTCGATGCCTACGACGGCGGCTCCGGACCCGACGTCCGGGTGGTGGGGGACGACCCCGCGTACATCATGTACTCCTCCGGCTCCACCGGTCGGCCCAAGGGGATCCTCCACACCCACCGCAGCGGCCTGGCCTACGCCCGCCTCTCGGTGGACACCTACGACGTGAACGCGGACGACCGCATCGGCAACCACTCGCCGCTGCACTTCGACATGTCCACCTTCGGGTACTTCTCCGCGCCGCTGGCGGGGGCTACCACGGTCCTGATCCCGGAGGCCTACACCAAGCTGACGGCGAGCCTTTCCCAGCTGATCGAGGGCGAGGGGCTGACGATCTGGTACTCCGTACCCCTGGCGCTGATCCAACTGCTGACCCGCGGCGTCCTCGATCAGCGGGACCACTCCGCCCTCCGCTGGGTCCTATTCGGCGGCGAGCCCTTCGCCCGCAAGCATCTCTACGCCCTGATGGCGGCCTGGCCCAACGCCCGCTTCTCCAACGTCTACGGCCCGGCGGAAGTCAACCAGTGCACCTTTTTCCACGTTCCCAGGCCCGCTGACCCGGCCGCCGCCGCCGAAGACCCGGACCGCAACGCCGGCGCCGTGCCCATCGGCCGCATCTGGGACGACACCGAGGGGCGGATCCTAGGGGACGACGACCGACCCGTGGACTCGGGTCGGTCGGGGGAGTTGGTGATCCGATCCTCCACCATGATGCGGGGGTATTGGGACCGCCCGGACCTCGACGCCCGAGCTTTCTACCGCGAAACGACCGACGGCGGCTTCAAGCGCACCTTCTACCGCACCGGAGACCTGGTCCAGCGGCAGGATGACGGGGAGCTGATGTTCCTCGGACGCAAGGACCGCCAGCTGAAGGTACGGGGCTATCGCCTGGAGCTGGACGACATCGAACGCACCCTTTCCGCCCACGACGCCGTGGAGGAAGCGGCGGTCTTTCCCGTACGGCGGAGGGACGACGATCGGCAGCTGGCGGCCGCCGCCTCGCTGAAGCCCGGAACCACGGCCGACGCCGCGGGACTTCGGGCCTATCTGGCCGACCAGGTGTCGTCCTACGCCGTGCCGTCGGAGATCCGCATCGTCGACGCCTTTCCCCGCACCACCAGCGGTAAGATCGACCGCCGCAAGCTCCAGGAAGCCGCCGAGGGTCAGCCCGAAGGCCCCGCGGAATCAGCCTGAACCCTTCGGCAGAGGAACCGCCCCATGCACTCCCGCGACGACATCGAAACCACCCTGATCGAGTTCGTGACCCAGCAGCTCGCAGAAGGCCGCCTCGACCCCGGGGCCGAAGCCCTGGGGCCCGACGACGACCTCCTCGGCTCCGGCCTCGTGGACTCCCTCGGGGTCATGCGGCTGATCCGCTTCCTTGAAGAACGCTTCGGCGTCGCCGTGCCCCCCGCCGACGTCACCATCGAGCACTTCATGACCGTCGGCACCATCGCCGACTACCTCGGCACGCTCCTCGCCGCGGCCGGCCAGCCCCCGGAGGACATTGACCCGACCCATGGATGAGGCGACCGAGCGGCCGGCCCTCACCCGGGTGCAACGGCTGATCCTCACCGGCCAGCGCCTGCACCCCGGGGTGCCGCTGTACAACCAGGCGTTCGCCTTCACCGTCTCCGGGCCCCTGGATCCGCAGCGCTTTTCCCGCGCCTGGACCGCCACGGTAGGGGACTGCGACGCCCTGAGGACGGTGGTGGACAACGCCGACGACCCGGAGCCGAGCCTCCGCGTGTTGGCCGCCGAAGACGTTTCTCTGGACTTCGGCATCGAGACCGTAGACCTGACCGGCGAATCCGATCCCGATGGGGCGGCGACGACCTGGCTCAATGCCCGCTGCGCTCGCAGGTTCGAGCTCGGGGGGCGCCTCGTCGACACCGCCCTCCTGCAGCTCGGCGACGATCGGTGGATCTGGTACCTATGCCAGCACCACGCCGTCACCGACGCATGGTCGGTCCAGGTGATCTTCCGGCGGGTGTCCCAGCGGTATCTGGAGCCGGAGGCCGACCAGCCGCCGATCCCCTCCGGCGACCCGGTCCCCGCCGCCGACGGGACCGCCGAACCCACCGCCGCGGATCGAGCGGCCGCCGAACACTGGCGCAGCTTCGCCGAGACCGACCACCGGCCGCCCCCCCTCTACGGTCGCTCGCCTCGGACCACCGCCAGCCGCCGCCTCGACGTTGACCTCGGGGCGGAACGCACAGAGGCCCTGCGCCGCCTCGCCCGGCGACCGGAGACCGGCGCCCTCAGCCTCGACCTCGGCCTCTTCAACCTCTTCGCCACCCTCCTCTTCGCCTATCAGCACCGGATCGGCGATGCCTCCGATCTGGAGCTCGGGGCCCCGTTCCACAACCGCGCTACTCCGGCCCAGGCCGCCATGGCGGGGCTGATGATCGAGGTCTTTCCGCTGCGGGTCCGCGTCGAGCCGGGGGATCGCTTCGTCGACCTCCTGACCCGGGTGCGGGCCGCCAGCGTCGACTTCCTGCGCCACGCCGGCCCAGGCCGGGGGGACGCGGCCCAGAACCGCGGCTTCCACACCGTCCTCAACTACATCCGCGGCGGCTTCGGCACCTTCGCCGGCCTGCCGACGTCGACCCGCTGGCTCCACCCCGGCCACCACGACCGGGAGCACGCCCTGCGCCTCCACGTCCATGACCTGGACGCCACCGGCCGCCTGTCGCTCCAGGTCGATCTGGACGACGGCGTGTTCGGACCGGAGGTCGGTCCCCGGGCGGTGGAGCACCTCCTGAACCTCATCGACGCCCTGCTGGCGGACTGGGACCGGCCGGTGGACGACGTTCCCCTCGTGGGGGCCGATGAGTCCAGCCGGCTCCTGGAGCTGGCCCGGGGCGGCCCCATAACCCATGCCCCAGCTTCCGTAGTGGATGCGGTGCTCGCACAGGCGGAGCGACAGCCCGGCGCGGTGGCGGTTGCGGTCCGCGGCGCCGTCGCCCTCACCTACGGCGACCTCGATCGGCGCAGTGCGCAGCTCGCCGCCGCCCTCCACGGCGCCGGCCCCTTCGTGGGCCTGCGGCTTCCCCGCTCCGCCGCCGCTGTGGTGGCCATGTTGGGGATCCTGCGGTCTGGGCGGGCCTACGTGCCCCTCGACCCCGCCTGGCCAGCCGACCGCCTCGACTGGGCCCTGGGGGACGCCGGGATCAAAACCGTGGTGAGCGACGATCCCGAGCCCGTCGAAGATGCGTCCATCCTCCAGGTCAACCTCGACGGCTCCCTTCGCGGCCCTGAGCCCAGTTCGGAACTCGGAGCCGCCCCGACCCGGTCCCCGCACCGGCCGGCGTACCTGCTCTACACCTCCGGCTCCACCGGGCGGCCCAAGGGGGTCGTGGTGGCCCACCGCTCGCTCGCCGCCTACGTCGCCTGGGCGGCGGAGCGTTACGCCGTCGGCGCGTCAACCCCTGATACACCACTCTCCTGGCCCCTCTTCTCCCCCCTCACCTTCGACTTGACGGTGACCTCCGTCTTCGTCCCGCTGGTGAGCGGCGGAAGGATCGTGGTCTACCCGGAGGGGGACCAGCGGGCCGACCTCGCCTTCCTCGACGTCGTCGCCGACGACGCGGTGGACGTCATCAAGCTCACCCCCTCCCACCTCGGCCTGCTGCGGGACCGCCGCCCCGGGGGCGGACGAGTCAAGCGCCTGATCTTCGGCGGCGAGGCCCTGCGCAGGGACGTCGCGGCCCGCGCCCATGCCCTCTTCGGCGACGGAGTGACGATCCACAACGAATACGGCCCCACCGAGGCCACCGTCGGCTGCGTCGAGCACGCGTTCGATGCCAGCCGGGAAGGCACCGCTGGCGACGTCCCCATCGGCCGCCCCATCGACGGGGCCAGTTCCCATATCCTCGATCGCCGCGGCCGGCCGGTGCCCGACGGGGTCCAGGGAGAGCTCTACCTCGGCGGCGACGGCCTCGCCGCTGGCTACCTGGGCCGCCCGGCCCTCACCGCCGAGCGCTTCCTACCGGATCCCTTCCCTGGGCCGGACGACGCGGTCGGCGGCCGGCGCCTCTACCGCAGCGGTGACCGGGCACGGCGGGGACGGGACGGAGCGCTGCACTACCTCGGCCGCACCGACCTACAGATCAAAGTCCGTGGAGTGAGGGTCGAGCCGGGGGAGATCGAGGCGGCGATCAAGGCCCACCCCGGCGTCGACACCGCGGTGGTGGGCCTAGTGGGGGACGCCCCCCCGGACACCCCCACGATCCCGGACGAACCCCTCGTCCACTGCCGCGACTGCGGCCTCCCCTCAGACTTCCCCGGCACCACCTACGACGAGAACGGCGTGTGCAACCACTGCCGCGCCTTCGTCGCCTACCGGCCGGAGGTGGAGCGCTACTTCCGAGACCCGAACGACCTGCGGGCACGCCTCGATCCGGTCCGGGACGCCCGCGGCGGCGCCACCGACCGCTACGACTGCCTATCCCTCCTGAGCGGCGGCAAGGACAGCACCTACGCCGCCGCCCGGCTGGTGGACATGGGGTACAGGGTCCTCACCTTCACCCTCGACAACGGCTTCCTCTCCGAGCAGGCGATGGACAACGTGCGGCGGGTGGTGGACCACCTCGGGGTCGACCACGTGTTCGGTTCCACCCCCGCCATGAACCGCATCTTCGCCGACAGCCTGGAGCGCTACTCCAACGTCTGCCAGGGGTGCTTCAAGACTCTCTACACCCTGAGCCTGGGACTGGCCCGGGACAAGGGCATTCCCTTCATCGTCACCGGCCTCTCCCGCGGACAGCTCTTCGAGACCCGCCTCACCCCCGAGCTGTTCACCGACCTCGACTTCGACCCCGAGACCATCGACCGCACGGTGCTGGAAGCCCGCAAGGCGTACCACCGCACCGACGACGCCGTGTCGCGGCTGTTGGACGTGCGCCACACCAGGGACGACACCACCTTCGACGAGGTGGAGTTCCTCGATTTCTACCGCTACGTCGACGTCGGCCTCGACGAGATGTACACCTACCTGGACGAACGGGTGCCGTGGATCCGCCCCACCGACACCGGCCGTTCCACCAACTGCCTGATCAACGACCTCGGCATTTGGGTCCACCGCAGGGAACGGGGCTTCCACAACTACGCCCTCCCCTACAGCTGGGACGTCCGCATGGGGCACAAGACCCGGGAGGCGGCCCTCCACGAGCTCGACGACGAGATCGACGAGGAAGCGGTCCGGCGCATGCTCGACGAGGTGGGCTACACGGTTCGGAACAGGCGCGACGCCGGCGCCGAGACCCAGCGTCTGGTGGCCTGGTACACCCCAGCGGGGGATGCCCCGGCGACAGCGGACAGCCTGAGGGACTTCGCCGCCGAGCGGCTTCCTGACTTTCTCCTGCCGGGCCGCTTCATGCAGCTTGGGGAGATCCCCCTCACCGCCAACGGCAAGGTGGACCGCCGGGAGCTCGAAACCCTGGCCCGCGGCGCCTCCGGGACGCCGGACGGCGACGGCGGGTCGCCGCCCCGCACGCCGGTGGAACACACCCTAGCCCGCATCTGGGGGGAGGTGCTGGGGGTCTCAGCGGTGGGCCGTGACGACGACTTCTACGGCCTCGGCGGCGATTCGATCCTCGCCATCCGCATCGCCGCCCGCGGCCACCGCGAAGGGCTGGGCTTCGAGCCGGCGGAGCTCTTCGACGCCCCCACCGTCGCGCAGCTGGCGCGCCGGCTGACGGAGCGCTCCGGCCCAGAGCTCGCCGCTTCGGTGGACGACGCCGGGCCTACGCCGCTACTACCGTCCCAGCGCTGGTGCCTCGACCACCTGCCGTCCCCCGCCGAGCCCTGGCACCAGGTGCTGCGCCTCCGTCTGGACGATGGTCCGGGGTCCCCCTTCGGCGCAGCGACCTTCTCCAGCGCCTCCCTCGACCGCGCCCTGCGGGCCGTCGTCGACCAGCACGCCGCCCTGCGCACCCGCTTCTCGCGGGCCTATGGCCGATGGGGCGCCGAGGTGCTTTCGATGGAGGACCTGGCGGACGGCCCGTGGGTCCGGGCTGCCGCCGGCGGCGAAAGGGCAGCGGCGGAGCGGGCCCTCGCCGAGGACCTGGGGGCCCGCATGGCGGCTGGGGCGGCCCCCCTCGTCGGCGCCGTGCTCACCGCCGGGGACGACGGTAGCCGTACCCTCACCCTCACGGCACACCATCTGGTGGTGGACGCCCTCTCGTGGCCGATCCTGCTGGACGACCTCGCCGCCGCCTGCCGCGCCGTCGCCGACGGATCGAAGCCGTCCCCCGCCCCGGCGGGCTCCCTCGCCGCCTGGGGGCGGGCCCTGGAGAACGCCGCCCAGTCCCCCGCGGTCGACGCCGAGCGGAGCCACTGGATCGCCGCCGCCGAGGCCGCCGAGCCCCTGCCGAGCCGGGTCTCCGGCGACGGGATCCAGGGGGACCCGTTCCCTTGCCGGCGCCTAAGCCTCGATCCCCACACCTCCGCCGGGCTCACCGGACGCCCCTCCGGCGCCGTTCCCCCCGCCTTCGCCCCCCGGGTGGCGGCGACCCCCAGGACCGGCGCCCGGTGGTCCCCCC
>JBCDIS010000239.1:0-10334 GCA_038748685.1 Acidobacteriota bacterium
CTGGTGCTCGCCGGCTGGGTGGACTGGGCCGACGGCTCCACGTTCCTGGGGGCTGCCCAGGAGAGCGACTCGGGATTGGTGATGCCGTACCTACAGGTCAAGGACGACGCCGGCCGCTGGGTGACCGTCATCGAAGACATGGGGATCCCCGCCGGCAAGCCGAAGACCATCGTCGTGGACCTCGCCGGCAAGTTCCTCTCGGACTCCCGGGAAGTGCGCATCGTCACCAACCTCTGCGTCTACTGGGACGAGATCTTCCTCGCCGAAGACCTGCTGCGCGACGCCGAGGATTCGGCGGTCCGGATGACCTCGATGCACGCCGACAGCGCCGACCTCGACTTCCGGGGCTTCGCCCGGGCGGTGGTCCATCCCCAGCGCAAGCAGCCGGAGGTCTTCGTCTACGCCGACCGCCGGGACTTCACCATGTGGAACCCAACCCCGGGCCTCTACACCCGGTTCGGCGACGTGCGCAGCCTGCTGAAGCGGATCGACGACCGCTTCGTGATCATGGGTTCCGGCGACGAGATTCGGCTGGAGTTCGACGCCGCCGAGCTGCCGGACGTACCGGCGGGGTGGCGCAGGGACTTCCTGCTGTTCGTCGACGGCTGGGCCAAGGACGGCGACGCCAACACCATCCACTCCCAGACCGTCGGGCCGCTGCCCCACCACGGCATGCCCGCCTACCCCTACGGCGCCGACCACCCGTTCCCATCCTCTGACGTCCACAACACCTGGCGTGAGTTCTACAACACCCGGCCGGCCCTCCGGCTCCTTCGGCCGCTGGTCGAAGGGACCCCGGCGGAGATGCAGCGGCCGCGGACCGCACGAGGGAAGTAGGATACGAGTCAAGATGAGCGACCCCACCTCAAAGCCCCAGTCCCCGAGCCCGGCGGCGCCGAAGCGTCGCTACCGTGACGCCATCGGACCGCGTCTCCAGAAGGTGCTGTTCGTCGTCTTCGGCCTGTTCGCCCTGATCGCCATCAATTCCACCTATCTAGTGGGGGTGTCGATTCTCGAAGCGGCCACCGGCAAGACCTACCAGAACTGGTTCTACATGAACATGTTCCTGGTTCACCTGGTCCTCGGTCTGCTGATCATCGTGCCGGTGATCGTCTTTGGGATTGCGCACATGCGCAACACCTACAACCGGCGCAATCGGCGGGCGGTCAAGGTGGGGTACGCACTCTTCGTCACGGCGCTCATCCTGCTGGGTTCCGGCATCGTGCTGACCCGGCTCGAAGGGGTGATCGTGGTCAAGGATCCGACGGTCCGCTCGGTGGCCTACTGGCTGCACGTGGCGACGCCCGTGGTGGCGGCGTGGTTGTTCGTGCTCCACCGCCTTTCGGGAAAGCGGATCAAGTGGGAGGTGGGGCGTCGGTGGGCCTACGTCGCTGCGGTTTTCGGCGGGCTGATGCTGCTCTGGCAGGCACAGGATCCGCGGGACTGGGGGGCCGCCGGCCCGGAGTCGGGGGAGCAGTACTTCTTCCCCTCCCTGGCCCGTACCGCCACCGGCGATTTCATCCCCGAGCGGGTGCTGATGAACGACCAGTACTGCGCCGAATGCCACGAGGACAGCCACTCCAGCTGGGCCGACAGCGTCCACCGCTGGAGCTCGTTCAACAACCCGCCGTACCGGTTCTCGGTGATCAACACCCGGAACAAGGCCAAAGCGCGGGACGACACCGTGGCGGCGGCCCGGTTCTGCGCCGGCTGCCACGATCCGGTGCCCTTCTTCAGCGGTCAGTTCGACGATCCGAACTACCACGACAACCTCGAAGACAAGCCCTCCGCCATGGCGGGTATCACCTGCACCGCCTGTCACGCCATTACCCACGTCAACTCGGTGCGGGGCAATTCCGACTACACGATCGAGGAGCCCGTCCACTATCCGTTCGCCTTTTCCGAGAACGAAACGCTGGCTTGGGTCAACCGACAGTTGGTGAAGGCGAAGCCGGAGTTCCACAAGCGGACCTTCCTCAAGCCCCTCCACACCACGCCGGAGTTCTGCGGCTCGTGCCACAAGGTCCACCTTCCGGAAGAGCTCAACAAGTACAAGTGGCTACGGGGTCAGAACCACTTCGACACGTACCATTTGAGCGGCGTCTCGGGCCACGGTGTCACGAGCTTCTACTATCCGAAGAAGGCGGAGCACAACTGCAACGGCTGCCACATGCAGCTGATGCCGTCGAACCAGTTCGGCGCCCGGGACATGGACGGTGACGGACAGCTCGACGTCCACAACCACCAGTTCCCGAGCGCCAACACCGCCATCCCCCACCTCGTGGGGAGGAGCCAGGAAGCCATCGAGGCCCACCGCGATTTCAACGAAGGGGTCATGCGGGTCGACATTTTTGCCGTCAAGGAGGGCGGCACCATCGACGCCGATCCCATCGCTCCGCTGCGCCCCGAGGTGCCGGAGCTGGTGCCGGGGCAGGACTACCTTTTCGAAGTGGTGGTCCGCACCGTCAAGATGGGGCACCCCTTCACCCAGGGCACCGCCGACTCGAATCAGGTTTGGCTCGACCTGCAGGTCACCGACGGCACGGGCCGGGTCATCGGGCGCAGCGGCGGGATGACGGAGGAGGAGCACCGGGTCGACCCCTGGTCGCACTTCCTCAATGCCTATGTCCTCGACCGTGAAGGCAAGCGGATCGACCGGCGCAACGCGGAAGACATCTTCGTCGCCCTCTACAACCATCAGATTCCCCCTGGGGCCGCCGATTCGGTCCACTATCGCCTGAACCTGCCGGAAGACGCGGTGGCGCCGATCACGGTGGAGGCCCGGCTCCAGTTCCGCAAGTTCGACACGACCTACATGGCGCTGGTCCACGAGGATCTCGGGGAGACCCTGAACTGGCCCCGGGCGGGAGAGCCGTACGTCAACGATCTGCCGATTTTGACCCTGGCGGACGACCGGGTCCATTTCCCCGTCGCCGGCGGGCCGCCGGTGGCGCCCCAGGCGCCTCCGGTGAAGCCGGAGCTCGAATGGCAGCGCTGGAACGACTACGGCATCGGCCTGCTGCGCAAGGGTGGCAAGTCGAAGGGGGAGCTGCGGCAGGCGGAGGACGCTTTCAGCCGGGTGGAGGCCCTGGGCCGACCCGACGGGCCCCTCAACCTGGCGCGGGTCTACATTGCGCAGGGGACGGTGCAGGACAAAGCCATCGACGCCCTGGGCCGAGCGGCGAGCTTCGATCCGCCGGCCTACCCCTGGTCCGTGGCTTGGTTCACCGGCATCGTCAACAAACAGAACGGCTTCCTCGACGAGGCGATCGCCAACTTCCGGAGCATCGTCGAGATCGACGATGCCATGACCCGGGAGCGGGGCTTCGACTTCTCCCAGGACTACAGGCTGCTGAACGAATTGGGGCAGACCCTCTTCGAACGGGCCAAGCAGGAACGGGGTGACGCCCGACGGCCCCGCCGCGAGGAGCTGCTACGGGAGTCCATGGATTTGTTCCAACGGGCTCTGCTCCTCGATCCCGAGAACGCGACGGCCCACTACAATCTGGACCTGATCTTCAAGCAGCTCGGGGACAAGGAAAAGGCGGCCTGGCATCTGGCGGAGTACCGCAAGTACAAGGTCGACGACAACGCCCGTGACCGTGCGGTCGCCATCGCCCGGGCCAACGACCCCGCCGCCAACCACGCCGCCGAGGCCATCGTCATCTACGATCTACAGCGGGACGGGGCCCCGGAGCTGGGGGATGACGCTCTGCCCCGGGGCGGCCGCCGGGCTGGCCCCTTCGAGCTGAGGGTGCAGGACGGCGGCGCTCCGCCGCCGAAGGAGGAGCCGCCGCCCATCGTCGCCGACGGGGCAGGGGATTCGGAGGCGCTGCGTCCCGTAACCACATTTGCCGAGTTGCGACCAGGGAGGGGAAGTCGTTGAGTGAGGAGACCACCGAAGAAGAACGGCGGGCCGGCATAGGGGGGACCCCGGAAGACCCCACCCACCCCGATGAACATTTCGACGAGGAGGACGACGCGGTTATCGGCGTCGCCTTCCGCCGCTCCCTGGTGGTGATCGCGATCGCCGCGGGCATCGGGCTCCTCATTTGGCTCTGGGGCCAGCGACCGCGGGAGGCGGCTCCCGAGCAGGGCCTCGACGCGGCGGCCCCGGAAGCGGTGGTGGAGGAGACCTCGGCCCCCGACCTTCCGTTCACCGACCTGACCCAGGCCGCTGGGATCGATTTCGTCCACTTCAACGGCGCCTACGGCGACAAGCTCCTGCCTGAGACGATGGGGGGCGGCGTGGCGTTCTTCGATTACGACGCCGACGACGACCCCGACCTTCTCTTCGTGAATTCCGGTCCTTGGCCCCACCACGCCGAGCAGCCGACGCCGAAGCCCACCATGGCCCTTTACCGCAACGACGGCGGGGGAGGAGGTAGTCCGGCGTTCACGGACGTCACCGCCGCCGCCGGCCTCGACCTCTCGTTTTACGGCATGGGGGCCGCCGCCGCCGACTACGACGGTGACGGCGACGTGGACCTCTTCCTGACCGCCGTCGGCCCCAACCGCCTTCTACGCAACGACGGCGGAGTCTTCACCGACGTCGCCGGACACGCCGGCGTGGCGGGGGGCGCGGAGGAGTGGTCCTCCAGCGCGGCGTTTTTCGACGCCGACAACGACGGGGACCTCGATCTCTTCGTGTGCAACTACGTTCGCTGGTCGAAGGAGATCGACTTCGAGCTGGATTTCAGATTGACCGGCATCGGCCGTGCTTTCGGCCCGCCCCAGAGCTACGAAGGCACCTATCCGTACTTCTACCGCAACAACGGGGACGGCACCTTCGCCGACGCCTCGGTGGAGAGCGGGGTCCAGGTGGTGACCTCTGCCACCGGTCTGCCCATGGCGAAATCCCTCGCGGTCCTCCCGGTGGACATCGATGGAGACGGCTTTCTCGACCTCTTCATCGCCAACGACACCGTGCGGAACTTCTTCTTCCACAACCTTGGGGACGGGCGCTTCGAGGAGGTGGGGGAGGACTACGGCCTCGCCTATGATCGGAACGGCAACGCCACCGGCGCCATGGGGGTCGACGTCGGCCACTATCGTAACGACGCCAATTTGGGCTTCATCATCGGCAACTTCGCCAACGAGATGAGCTCGGTCTACATGAGCCAAGACGATCCGGAGTTCTTCGTCGACGAGGCCATCGGCGAGGGCATCGGTGCCCCCAGCCGTCTGATGCTGACCTTCGGCCTGTTCCTATTCGACGCCGACCTCGACGGCCGCCTGGATCTGCTCCAGGCCAACGGGCACATCGAGGACGAGATTCAGCAGGTCGATCCTTCCCAACGCTATCGCCAGCCGGGCCAGCTTTTCTGGAACGGCGGGGTAGAGCAGGGGTTCCTACCCCTCGACGCCGCCGCCACCGGGGATCTCGGCCGCGAGATCGTCGGCCGTGGAGCAGCCTACGCGGACATCGACGGAGACGGCGACCTGGATGTCGCCCTGACCCAGATCGCCGGGCCCCCTCTGGTCTTGCGAAACGACCAAGCCCTTGATCGACACTGGCTTCGCCTACGGTTGGAAGGGACCGCCCCCAACACGGACGCCATCGGAGCCTGGGTGGAGGTCAAGAGCGGCGGGACGGTCCAGAGGCGCCAGGTCATGCCGAGCCGTAGCTACCTGTCGAGCGTCGAGCCGGAACTGACCTTCGGCCTGGGCCCGGCGGAGACGGTGGACTCGGTGACGGTGACCTGGCCGGGTGGGCAGGTGCAGGAGTTGGGGGCCCTTGCCCCTGATCGCCTGCACGTCGTTCCCCAGGACGTCTGAAGCGAGAACGTCTAAACCCTTCCCCCTCCGCCGCCGGTGGATAGGGGCGATGTCGGCGCCCTAGGAGGATCCTCGGGCGCTGACGGCCCATAGCGGTGCGTCCGACGGACTCTGCGCCTGGTGGGCTGTGTTCCCGGCGCGTGCTGGCCTCCGAGCCTTGTCTGTCTTCGACGCCTCCGCAATGAGGGGCAACGTTCGGGGGACCCTCGATTCCCCTTGTCGAGGGTCCGCCTTGGGGTGAAGCTCGTCTCGAGAATGCCCTTTTCTCCGGACCGCCAGGGTGGTTTTCAAGACGAAGCAGAGATCTTCGGGAATAGGGTTGACACCAGGGGAATTCAAAAATATTCTACCGACCGTCCGGTTGAGTTGCGTTCGTAACGCGCGAACGGCGCACCCCTCAGTGGGATCCCAAACCCCCCGAGACTTCGCGGGGCAGCCTCCTCGGAGGCGAGGAATCTCCATCCGGCACCTTCAGCTTCGAAGCTCTTTTGTCAAGAAAAGCTGGGCTTCTGGCCCTCATCTCGGAGGCACAAAGTCTCCGTATTTCGTGTAGTTTTTACCGCTCTCAGATTTTTTGCGCCCTGAAGGGTGCAAGGATCTTAAGTTCGATCCAAGGAGAATCCAGAAAATGTCTATCCAAGATTTCCACAAGGTGCTCGAGGCCGGACCGCAGAATGACCCGATGATCGAGGCCGTGCAGCAGCTCCACGCCACCGATGCGGTGCTTGCCGTCCTCAAGGAGGACGACGTGTACGACGCCTGGAGCCCGTGGAGCTGAGCGTATAAAAGCCAGGTAATTTGCTATGTTTTGATTGTTGCTCGTTAGAGCTGTTCGAAAGTTCCCGTCGACGCCTAGGCTCGGCGGGTTTTTTTTGCCCGAAGCGCGGGCACCGCCGGCGGCGAGGGGACTTTCCCGCTGGTCCTCGGGCCTGATGGGGCCCGAGGACCAGCGGGGGCTGGTCTGGGGTCCGGACGGGTCGACGGGCCCCATTTGACCCGTTGGCCGGCCCCCGGTGCAGCGCTTCGGGGGTACAATAGACGTATACCCAAGCCAGACTGCCTCGGGGAGCGGGAAGACGCGATGCACGTGCCTTCCGCGCATCGCCGCTCGGCGGAGGAGTCGCGGCAGGTAGTCGACGAAAACGCTTGGCCGAGGGCCTTCCCATGACTCGCGATGCTCGCCTCCACGATACCGAGACCCCCAACGACGATCCAAGTTCGATTGGCCAGTGGCTTCTAGAGAACATCCGGACCACGCTGTCCGATATGCCGGAGCTATCGCGATGGCCGGAGGTGCGACGGCTGATCGACCGGCCGGTGCGGCCCGGCTCGCGGCCGACCTGGAACTATCCGGCCACCGCCTGTGCCGCGGTCGGCGCCCCGCCGAAAGCTGTTCTACCGGCCGCCGTCGCGGTCTTCTGCTCCCTCTACAGCATTCACCTCGTCGACGACATGCTCGACGATGACCCCGGGGGGCTCTTCCACGAGCTCGGTACGGGCACGGTGGCGAACCTGGCGCTCGCCCTACAGGGGGCCGCCGGCAAGGCGCTGGCGGCACCTGGGGTGTCCCCGGAGCGCCAGGCGTGGATGCAGGAAGGCCTTGGGCAGATGACGATGGCGACCGCCCTCGGACAGGATCTCGACGCCAAGGACCCCGAGGGGGAAGACGGCTACTGGCGGGTGGTGCGCCTCAAGACGCCCCCCCTCTTCTCCTTCGCCCTCTATTGCGGCGCGGTATTAGGTGGGGCTGATCGGGATCTGGCGGAAGCAGTCGGCGGCTTCGGCAACGAACTCGGGGACATCGTCCAGGTCAACGACGACCTACACGACGCCATGGAGCGACCCGCGGCGGCGGATTGGGGCCGAGAGTGGACCAATCTCCCGATCCTCTACGCCCGGTCGGCGGATCACGGTGATCGTAACGAGTTCCTGGACCTGATGCAGGGGAACCTCGATGCCCCGGGTGCCCTGGAGAGGGCGCAGGAGATCCTGGTGAGCAGCGGTGCGGTCAGCTACTGCGCGTACCGCATCATCGGCGCCTACCGGAGCGCGAAAGAGCGGCTGAGCGCCTTGGATCTAGTGAACCCTGCGGCGATCGAGGAGCTCTTGGACCACCACATCCGTCCGCTGGAGCGCCTTTTCGCCGCCCTCGGGGTCGAGGAGCCGGAGAGGCTGTTCGCGGAGTAGCGATGCTGACCAAGCGTCTCACCACGCTGCGGAAGACGGACTATGGGCTGCTGGGCCTGTCGTTCGTCGTCCTGTTGGTCTGTCTCTACTACGCCTATCTGAACTTCACCAACCTCAACGTCGGCTTCGTCCTCCACCCTCGCAGTTGGGAGGTCATTCACGTGACCATCGCCAGCTGCGAAGACAACCCCGAGTGTCTCCAGCCAGGGGATCGGGTGCTGTCACTAGGCACCTTGGACTTCGAGACCTATCTGCGGGACCGAACGATTCCCCAGCATCGCGATTTCCTAGAGCGTCCAGGTGAAGCGGTTCCGGTGACGTTTGTACGGGGTGGGGCGCAGGAGACGATCTGGCTCAGGCCTTACGATCAACGCCCCGAAGGCAAGGTGAAGTACCTTGCCTGGTTCTTCCCGCTCCTCTTCTGGCTCGCAGGCACCACCGCGGTCATATTCCTGCGCCCTAGGGATGAGCGCTGGCTGGTTCTGGTTGGCTTGTACTACTCGACGGCCATCTGGGGCTCGACCGGGTTCATGTCCGGCTACCAGCTCAGCTACGCGACGGTGGTCTATCGAGCGGTGATCTGGCTTTTCTTTCCACTCCTGATCCACCTTCACCTCGTGCTTCCGAATCGGCGGTTTCCGAGGCTCCGGCGATTCCTGCTCATTCCCTCGTACCTTGTGGCGCTGACCTTCATGGTCATCGACTACCTGGACTCCGCGCGTCAGCTCGCGAACTCGATTCTGGCGCTCGTGGTTCTAGGCTCTATCTTGGTGTCCATCGCACTTCTTCTAGCGCGCCTCCGGCGGGCAGACGACTCGCAGACGAACCAACTCGCCAACCGGCTTCTGGCCTTCGGCGTCACCGTGGGCCTCTTGCCCATCGTGTTCGTGGCGATGGTGATCTACATCGCCCCCAACACGGACGACGCGACCCTCTATGGCAACCTGGCAGGGGTCCTCTACATCGTCATTCTGCCGCTGTGGCCGATCTCTTATCTGTACGCCCTCTACAAGCACGGGGCGGGGAAGATCGAGTTCCGCGCCAATCGACTCCTCGGCACCTATGGGTTCTTCTCCTGCTTCATCACACTCTTCGTATCGACCTACATTCTCGGAAGCCAGGGGTTGGGGACGGGCCACGGGCTCACCGCCTTCAGTCTGTTGCTGTCCCTCGTCTTCGCAACGGCGGCGCCGCGGCTGCAGAAACTCTTCCAACTGGCCGTGGATCGGCACATCTACGGTCTCCGCTACCAGCCGGACCAGGTGCTCAGCCTCTTCGCGGCTCGGATCCCCGCCGCCTTCAACCGTTCGATTCTGCGGCAGGTGATCACGGAGGAAGTGCTGCCGACCCTGATGATTCGCCAGTCTGCCCTTCACATCTTCGCCGACGACGACTGCGAGATCGTCTATGAGCAGGAGGTGCCCGAAAGCCACAGCCGGCTCAAATCGGAGCAGATCCGCTCCCTCGAGGGGCGCATCAAGCCCTACTCCAACGTCGACCTCGAAGGGGACCCGGAGGTGCCGTGGGTGCGGATGCTGGTGCCGCTGGCGAGCAAAGATCATCCGATCGGGGTCTGGCTTCTCGGTCGCCGAGATCCAGATGACTACTACCCCCGTAGCGACGTCGAGCTTTTGACCAACCTCGCCAACCAGATCGCTCCGGTGATCGAGAATGTTCGCCTTGTGGAACGGGCCCGTCAGGAGATCGCTCAGAACAAGCGACTCCAGCAGCAGCTGATCCAGTCCCAGAAGATGGAGGCGATCGGGCGGCTCTCGGCGGGGGTCGCCCACGATTTCAACAACCTGTTGTCGGTGATCCTAGGGTACAGCTCGCTGCTGATCTCGAAGTACCGCGACGACGAAGGACTGGGCAAGTATCTCCACGACATCAAAGACGCCGGCAACCGTGCCGCCTCCCTCACCAAGCAACTCCTGGCGTTCAGCCGGCAGCAGGTGATGGAGGCCCGCCTCATGGACCTCAACGAAGTGGTGGCCGACGTCGAGAAGATGCTGAGGCGCCTCACCGGCGAGGATGTCGAGTTGTTGACCCGACTCGGGGAAGGCCACCCCCCGGTGAAGATCGATCCGTCTCAGATGGGGCAGGTGATCATGAACCTGGCGGTCAACGCCCGTGACGCCATGCCGGATGGCGGCCGGCTGGAGATCGCCACGGAAGCGCTGACCCTGCACAGAACCCTGGAGGATCCCCAGCAGGGGGAGATCCCCTCCGGCGACTACGTGGTCATGACCGTCGCCGACAGCGGAACCGGCGTCGACCCCGAGGTCATGGGGAGGATCTTCGAACCGTATTTCACCACCAAGGAGCTCGGCAAAGGCACGGGTCTCGGCCTGTCGATGGTCTACGGCATC
>JBCDIS010000240.1:0-10285 GCA_038748685.1 Acidobacteriota bacterium
CGGCCGGAGCGGGCCTTTTTACCCCGAGCCCCCCTCGTGGTAAATCGGTGACCTTGCGGTCGAAACTAGCTTGTCAATGGGACGGCGTTCCTGGTGAGCTGAATGTGAGTGGGCCGTCGGCATTCCTAGTTAGCAAGGCCTGTGCCAGCTTTGAAGCATCTCCGCCTTTTTCGACTGGCGCCTAGAAACCCCCGCCGATCCAGGGTTTGGTAGGACCGCCGGTTCGGACCAGGTAGGGGCCGGCTCCCGCCAAGGAAGGGAGTGAATTCCCACCCTGGGAAGGGTTCCCTGGTTGGCATCGTCGCCCTTCTCAAATCCTGAGCTCCGCGTTAGGCGGTGTCTTGAGTTGAATCGTTCAGTCCTCGTGCTAAACTTGAGATAGTGCCAGCTGACTCCATGAACCAATCCTAGGAGTGACGCATGAACCTACGTACCGAAAACTTGCTCGTCGCTTTGAGCCCGGCCGCCTCCCCGAACAACAAAGGCAACCAGGGAGACTTGAGGGCGATGGTCAACGCCCGCGGTTCCTGCCCGACGATCACCCTTCACGACTGCCCAAGGCAGACCGTTGCGGTGGCTGGAGTCGAGGAGGGAAGTAGCCCCACCTTTGGTCTCCCGGCCCATCGAGCCGAGCTGGCCCGACGGCTGGCGGAGCTCGGCGCTGGCGCCTGAGGCGACGGCTAGGCCGTAGGCGCGGCCGCTAGGCTGCGCCAAAAGAAACGGCCCGCTCCGGCTGATGCGAACCGCGGCGGGAGCGGGCCTCCGTGTGGAGACAGGGTCCGAGACTCTCGTCGACTCGGGTGCCGATGTCGCTGAGTGGAATAGCTCAGGACTTTCGCCAGAACCGCTGTGGTGCGATCCGACCTTCAAACCAACCGTAGGGGTAACGCATGCATCTTCGTATCGAGGATCTACTCGTCGTCGTGGGCCCGTCCAACCGCCACCCGGTGGCTGACGTCGGCCTCGAAGAGTTCCCGGCAAACGGTATCCGCTCGAACAACAAGGGCAACCACATCCAAGAAGACTTCGAGGCGATGGTCAACGCGTGCGGCGCCTGCACGGCGATCACCCTTCACGATTGCCCACGGCAGACCATGGCGGCGCCTGGAGTCGAGGAGGGCAGTGGCCCCACCTTTGGTCTCTCGGCCCATCGAGCGGAGCTGGCCCGACGGCTGGCGGAGCTCGGCGCCGGCGCTTGAGGCGACGGCAAGACCTGTCGTACACCCAAGGGCGCCCCGCGTCGAAGGGCTTCCCAGGGATATGAGCCCGCGCCGCTAGGCTGTGCCAAAAGAAACGGCCCGCTCCGGCTGATGTCCGCACGATGCGAACTGCGGCCGGAGCGGGCCTTTTTACCCCGAGCCCCCCTCGTGGTAAATCGGTGACCTTGCGGTCGAAACTAGCTTGTCAATGGGACGGCATTCCTGTTGAGCTGAGTGGGAGTGGGCCGTCAAGAATATGAGACAGCAAAGGCTGTGCCAGGAGCGCGGCGCAGCTCCCAAATTTCTTCAAGACCTCCAGAATCCCTGAAGCTAGGGCTTCTCCAGCGCTCCGGGGTCTCGGGACGTGGGAAGGATCTCCGGCCGGGGGGAGGGGAGGAATCCCGCCCCTGGGATTTCCTCCCTGGTCGCCTTTCCGTCGCCGTGGGCCCTGAGGCTCGGGATCGGGCGGCGGCCCTCAGGGGGAACGGATCCAGCGCAGCTCGGAGGCGACGCCGTCACCGATCGCGAAGATCCGCAGATCCGTCGTCCGAGGGTCGGCGGTGAGGGACTGGGACGCCACCGCCTGGAACGCGGTGTGGCGCAGGGCTTCTACCCCCGCCGCCTGGGAAAGCTTTCGGTTGGGGAGCCAATCGTCAGTCTCGAAGACCAGCTCCCCCCCGGCCAAACCCACCACGCTTCGGGCCCTCCGTTGGCGATCCAAGTCCGCGGCCCAGCCTTCGACGCCGATCCGCGTGCTCCAAACGGCCCCCGCCAGCGCGCCGTCCTGGATCGCGATTTCCCTTCCGTCGGGGGCCAAGAGAATCTCTGAGCCGTCCCGAGCACCTAGGCTCCAGGGGGTACCGCCGGTAACCGAGGCCGCGGTCCAGCCCGTCGGACCAGCCACGTGGATACGAACCTCGTTGGCTCCGTCGGTCAGGGCCGTCTCCGGCAGCATGGCGGACAGTCGCCAGCCGTGGCGGTCGGTGGCGATGGCCCACGTGCTCGCTCGCACCACGCCGTTTATCGAGACGGCGACTTCCAGAGCGGAGGGCACTCGATCTCCGGCCTCCTGGGGCCCCTCCTCGCCAAACCACAGACTGCCGAGGACGCGGGTGGGCAGGAAGCGGCCGTCGCGCACGACCCGGCGAAACGCGTATCCGTCCTCCAGCTCGAACCGCCACCGGGACGGGGATGCCCCCAAATCCGCGGACGGGCGGCCCAGCAGCTCCGGGCGGGGGCCGAGTCGGTAAAGGCCGTCGAGGTCCCGACCGAAATTCCGTTCCAGGCGCCGAGCCGAGTCGAGGGCTCCCGGCCAGGTTTGCTCGAAACGGTAGGCCCGGTCGTCCTTGGTTCCGATGGCCATCTTCTGATCCGGTTGGCGAACCTCGGAGGAAAGGAGGTCGTGGCCGTCGATCGACCAGCTGTCGGGGATGGGGGCGTCGGCGACGGCGGCCACCGTTGGCAGGATGTCGATGCTTTGGGCGTTGCGGTCGTCTACGGTACCGGCGCTCTGGCCTGGGACCTTGACGAAGAGGGGAATCGGTAGCACCTCGGGCGCGTTGGTCGGGGTCAGGCGGCGGCGGAAATCCCCGGGCCGGAAGCTGACGCCGTGATCGGAGGTGACGATCACCAGGGCTTCGTCCCACAGGCCGACGTCCCTGAGGCGCTCGACGATCCTGCCCAGGAGGCGGTCGGCGTAGACCACCTGGAGCAAGTGCCGCTGCTGTCCCTGGAGCACCCACCACGGGTTGGCGCCCCAGCGGCTCACCCGCTGGCGGGGACGGCTGACGTCGTCGAGGGGGCCGTATTCCGCCCCCGACGGGTTGTAGCGCCAGGGCAGGTGGGGGACCACCGAGTGGAAGTAGTAGAAGCGACGTTTCGGCTCGCCGGCGATCTCGTCGAGGAAGCGGCTGAAGCTCTCCTTGAAGAAATTTGGAGGATAGAAGCCCAGCATCGGCCGCTTGCCGTTGGAGTCCGCCGGCTGGAACTCCTGACGACGAAAGCCCCGCCAGTCCGAGGTGATCTCCGGCACCCTGGCCAAGGCCGCCAGGTCCTCCGGAAGGGCGAAGTTGAGGTAGATCACCCAGGTGTCCGAAAGCATCGCCGTCAGTCGCCGGCGGAAGGGGAGCCGGGGGCCGGCGCCGCACACCTCGGTGGGGCAGAGCCGGCTGACCAGCTCCACGGCCCGCACGTCGTGGGAGCCGGCGAGCAGGGTGAAGAGGCTGTGGGGATAGTCGGCGGCGTCGAGGACCGCCCCCTGCTCCGGGTAGGCCCCGGTGAGAATCGGCGGGATCGCGTATTGGGTGTAGTCGGCCACCGTGGTGGCGTTGCGTAGCCAGTGGGAGGTCGAAGCAAGCTCGGCGAATGCGGGGAACCGTTCGCCGTTGATCTCGCCGTTCGGGGTGAGCAGGGTGGTGAGGGGGAGCTCGTCGAAGATGAGAAGCACCACCGGCAGGTCGCGTCGAGCCCCCTCGGCGAGGTCGACATCGACCCCGCCGAACGCCAGTTTAGCCACCGGACCCTGGGCGAGGAAAAGGACCGGGACCGCCGCGGCGGCCACGCCGAGGAAGCTGCAAAAGGTCCGTATCCCCGGCCATCGCCAATAGGCCGCCGCCCCGACGAAAGCCGCCAGCAGTGACAGTGACCAGGCGACCACTCCAGGCAGCTCCGCCTGTTTGGCGGCGAGCATCGTCAACAGACCCACGCAAACGCCGACCCCTTGGAGCTGGAGGGCCGTTCCGGCGGCGGGGGAGAAACGCCCCGCCCCCCAGGTCAGCAGGGCCCAGACGGAGGGGACCGCGAAGCTCACGATCACCACCAAGGCCAGCACGTCGGCCCCCGTGGCTCGGTGGGCTACGAGGAACGACGGCTGGGAGCCGACAGCTTCGAAGATCGGCTGGGCCACCGCCAGCGCCCACAGGGCGACAAGGTGAAGGGCCGCGAGGTGCGGAACCGGCCCTCGACGGCGATCCGGCTCCCGTAGGCGGCTGGCGACCCGACGCACGGCGGCGATCAGCGGCTTCGTTTCGGCAGGTAGAGGTCGGTGATGGTGCCTTCGAAGGCTTCCGCCGAAAGGCCCACGGTTTCCGACAGGGTGGGGTGGGGGTGGATCGTCAGGCCGATGTCTTCGGCGTCGCAGCCCATCTCGAGGGCGAGGGCGAGCTCGGCGATCAGGTCCCCCGCGTGGGGGCCGACCACGGCGGCGCCGATCAGGCGCTTGGTGTCTTCTTCGAAGAGCAGCTTGGTCTTACCCTCGGGCCGAGCCATACCGAGGGCGCGGCCGCTGGCGGACCAGGGGAAGATCCCCTTCCCGTAGCGCACCCCTTCGGCCTTGGCCTGGGTTTCCGTGAGGCCGACCCAGGCCACCTCGGGGTCGGTGTAGGCCACCGAAGGAATGCCCCGGGCGTCGAAGAAGCTGCGGTGCCCGGACGCCGCCTCCGCAGCAACCTTACCTTCGTGGACCGCCTTGTGGGCCAGCATCGGCTGGCCGACGATGTCGCCGATGGCGAAGATGTGGGGCACGGCGGTGCGCATTTGCTTGTCGACGGTGAGAAAGCCCCGGTCGTCCACCGGCACGCCGGCGGCCTCGGCGCCGATCTCCTTACCGTTCGGGGTCCGGCCCACCGACAGCAGGACCCGGTCGAAGAGGGCGCTCTCTGGAGCGTCGCCCCCCTCGGGACCTTCGAAGTGGGCCCGCAGGCCCCCCTCCTCCGCCTCGAGGCGGGAGACCTTGGTGGAGAGAAAGATCTTCTCGTAGCGCGACGCCACGTGCTTCTGGAACGGACGCACCATGTCCCGGTCGGCCCCTGGCATAAGGCCATCCATCAGCTCGACGACGGTGACCTTGGTCCCCAGGGCGTGGTAGACGGTGGCCATTTCCAGGCCGATGATGCCGCCGCCGATCACCAGCAGGCGCCCGGGGACGTCCCGCAGCTCTAGGGCGCTGGTGGAATCGAGGAGCCGGTCGTCGTCATAGGGGAATCCCGGCAGCCGTACCGAGCGGGAGCCGGCGGCGATGATGGCCTGCTCGAAGGCGACGACCTTGGGGCCTTCGGCGGTCTCCACCCGCATCCGGTGGGGGCCGGTGAAGCGGCCGGTGCCGGTGACGGTGGCCACCTTCCGCTGCTTGGCCATGGTGGCGAGGCCGCCGGTGAGGCGGGACACCACGCCGTCCTTCCAGCGACGGAGGGCGTCGAGGTCGATGGTGGGCTCGCCGAAGGTGACGCCGTGCTCCGCCATGGCGGCGGCTTCGTCCACCACCCGGGCCATGTGGAGCAGGGCCTTCGAGGGAATACACCCGACGTTCAAGCAGACGCCGCCGAGGGAGTCGTAGCGCTCCACCAGCACCACGTCGCGGCCGAGGTCGGCGGCCCGGAAGGCGGCGGTGTAGCCGCCGGGTCCGGAACCGAGGACCACCACTTCGCAAACCAGATCGGCGTCCGACGTGTCGCCGAGGTCGACCTCGGCGGCTTCTGGAATCGGTGCTGGGGACGACTCCGACTTGGCGTCGACGGCGCTGGGCTGCTCCGCAGCGGTCTCCGCTGGAGCCGCGGCGGGCTCCGCGGCGGTTGGAGCATCGCTGGCCCCGGCGGCTTCGAGCACCGCCACCAGGGTCCCGGCGGACACCTGGTCGCCGGCGGCGACTTCGACCTTGGCGACGACCCCCGCCGTCGGAGCCGGGACCTCCATGGAAGCCTTGTCGCTCTCGAGGGAGACGAGGCCCTGCTCCTCGTCCACCCGGTCGCCGGGGGCCACCAGAATCTCGACGACGTCGACCTCGTCGATGTCGCCCATGTCGGGCACGCGGACCTCGATCATCGAAGACATCTCGGGCTCCTCACAGCAGCAGTCGGCGCAGGTCGGCGAGCACGCCCGCCAGGTGGACGGTGAAGCGGCACGCCGAGGCGCCGTCGATCACCCGGTGGTCGTAGGAGAGGGAAAGGGGCAGCATCAGGCGGGGCTCGAAGTCCTCGCCGTTCCACACCGGCTGCATCTTGGAGCGGGACACCCCGAGGATGGCCACCTCCGGCGCGTTGACGATGGGGGTGAAGGCGGTGCCGCCGATGCCCCCGAGGCTGGAGATGGTGAAGCAGGCCCCCTGGAAATCCTGGGGCAGCAGCTTACCTTCCCGGGCCTTGACGCTGGCGGCCACCACCTCGTCGGCGAGCTGGAAAAGGCCTTTCTGGTCGACGTCGCGGATCACCGGCACCACCAGCCCGTTGGGGGTGTCGACGGCGACGCCGATGTGGAAGTACTTTTTGAGGATCAGCCTGTCGCCGTCGGGGTGGAGGGAGGCGTTGAAGTCGGGGAACTCCCGCAGGGTCGCGGCGCACGCCTTGAGCAGGAAGGCGAGGGGCGTGAGCTTGACGCCGCGGCGTTTGGCCTCGTCGGCGTTGGCCTTGCGGAACGCTTCCATCTCGGTGATGTCGGCGTCTTCGTGCTGGGTCACGTGGGGGACGTGGAGCCAGCTGCGGTGGAGGTTGCGGGCCGCCACCCGACGGATGCGGGCGAGTGGCTTCTCCTCGACCTCGCCGAACTTGGCGAAGTCGACGTCGGGCATGGCTGGCCATTCGAAGCCTGAGATGCCGCCTCCTCCGGTCGTCGCACCGGTGCCGCCGCCTGAGGCGAGGCGGCCCTTGACCCAGCCCTTGAGATCGTCCGGTGTGATGCGCCCCTTGCGTCCGGTGCCGGCGACGGCGCCGAGGTCCACCCCGAGCTCCCGCGCCAGCTTGCGCACCGACGGGCTGGCGTAGGCTTTGGAGAAGGCGTCATCGTCGACCTCCGTCGCCGGCTCGGGGGCCGTCGCCGGTGCCAGGGGCGGCTCGGGGGCCGGCGCCGATTCTGGGGGCTGGGCGGCGACGGGGGCCGCCGGGGCGTCGCCGGCGGTCTCCGCGGCGGCTTCGGCGTCCCCCCCGCCGGAGCCGGACACGTTCAGCAAGGCGATCACCGCGTCCTGCCCCACCTGGTCCCCGACGGAGACCTTGAGCTCCTGGACGACGCCGGCGGCGGGGGAAGGGACCTCCATCGACGCCTTGTCGCTTTCGAGGGAGATGAGGGAGTCGTCGACGGCGACGGTGTCGCCCGGGGCCACCAGGATCTCCACGACATCGACCTCGTCGAAATCGCCGATGTCGGGAACGCGGACTTCCAGGATGTCTGCCATGGGGAGGCTCTCCGTTAGATGCTGGGGTCGTGGGATGTCGATTCGGGGCGGTGTGCCTCAGACCGTCGTCGGGTCGGCGCGGTCGGGGTCGATGTCGTAGCGCCGGATGGCCTCGGCCACGGTGGACGGGTCGAGACGCCCCTCGTCCGCCAGGGCCTTGAGGGCCGCCACGGTCACGAAGTAGCGGTCCACCTCGAAGAAGCTGCGCAGCTTCTCCCGGGTGTCGCTGCGGCCGAAACCGTCGGTGCCGAGGGTGACGTAGCGACCGGGGACCCACTGCCGAATCTGGTCCGCGAAGGACGCCATGTAGTCGGTGGAGGCGATCACCGGCCCCGGCCGCTTCGCCAGGCAGCGGTGGACGTAGGGGACCTCCGCGTCCCCCTCGGGGTGCAGCAGGTTCCGGCGGTCGACGGCGAGGCCATCGCGCCGCAGCTCGGTGAAGCTCGGCACGCTCCAGATGTCGGCGGTGACGCCCCAGTCCTGGTAGAGCATGACGGCGGCGGCGATGACCTCACGCAGAATGGCGCCGGACCCCAGCAGCTGGACCCGCGGACGGTCCGAATCCCCCGGATCCATCTCCTTCAGCAGGTACATGCCGCGGAGGATGCCATCCTCGGCGCCCTCCGGCATGGCGGGCTGGGCGTAGTTCTCGTTGATCAGGGTCAGGTAGTAGAAAACGTTCTCGTCGGCTTCACCGAACATGCGGCGCATGCCGTCCTGGAGGATCACCGCCACCTCGTAGTGGAAGGTGGGGTCGTAGGCGATGCAGTTGGGGACCGTGGCGGCGGCGAGATGGCTGTGGCCGTCCTCGTGCTGGAGCCCTTCGCCGTTCAAGGTTGTGCGGCCGGAGGTGGCGCCGAGGAGGAAGCCCCGGGCCTGCATGTCGGCGGCGGCCCAGATGAAGTCCCCCACCCGCTGGAAGCCGAACATCGAGTAGTAGATGTAGAACGGCACCATGTGGACGCCGTGGGTGGAGTACGACATGCCGGCGGCGATCCACGACGACACGGCGCCGGCCTCGTTGATCCCCTCCTGGAGGATCTGACCGTTCTCGCTCTCTTTGTAGAACGCCAGCTGGTCCCGGTCCACGGGGTCGTAGAGCTGGCCGGAGGGGGCGTAGATGCCGAGCTGCCGGAACATGCCCTCCATGCCGAAGGTGCGGGCCTCATCCGCCAGGATCGGCACCAGATGGGGCTTCAGTTCCTTGTTGCGGAGCATGAGGGTGAGGCATTGGACGAAGGCGCGGGTGGTGGAGATCTCCCGCTCGCCGGAATCGCCGAGCAGCGACGAGAAGGTGTCGAGGGCCGGCACGGGCAGCGGCGGAGCTTGGGTCCGACGCCGGGGGAAGGAACCCCCCAGGGCCTCCCGCCGCTCCCGCATGTAGGAGACGGCGGGGTGGTCCGCCGGTGGCAGGAAGTACTCCCCCTTGGAGGCCAGATCGTCGCCGAGGGCGAGCCCCAGGCGATCCCGCAGCCCCACCATGTCGTCCCCCTCCAGCTTCTTCTTCTGGTGGGTGATGTTGAGGCCCTCACCGGCGGACCCCATGCCGTAGCCCTTGACGGTGTGGGCCAGGATCACCGTCGGCTGTCCGACGTGGTCGACGGCGGCGCGGAAGGCGGCGTGGACCTTCTTGGGGTCGTGGCCGCCGCGGGTCATGGCTTCGAGGTCGTCGTCCGTCAGGTGCTCCACTCGCCGTGCCAGGTCGGGGTGCTTGCCGAAGAAATGCTCCCGCATGTAGGCGCCGCCGTGGGCGATGTAGGCCTGGTACTCGCCGTCGAGGGTCTCCATCATCGTTCGTCGGAGGAGGCCGTCGTGGTCGGCGGCGAGGAGGGCGTCCCACTCGGAGCCCCAGATCACCTTGATCACGTTCCAGCCGGCGCCGCGGAAGGTGCCTTCGAGCTCCTGGATGATCTTGCCGTTGCCGCGGACCGGGCCGTCGAGGCGCTGGAGGTTGCAGTTGACGACGAAGATCAGGTTGTCGAGATTCTCACGGGCACCGAGGCCGATGGCGCCGAGGGACTCCGGCTCGTCCATCTCGCCGTCGCCGAGGAAGGCCCATACGTGTCGCCCGGGGTCGTCCACCAGCCCGCGGGCACCGAGGTACTTGAGGAAGCGGGCCTGGTAGATGGCCATCAGGGGACCGAGCCCCATGGACACGGTGGCGAACTGCCAGTAGTCGGGCATCAGCCAGGGGTGCGGATAGGACGACAGTCCGCCGCCGTCCACCTCCTGGCGGAAGCGGTCGAGGCGGGCGGTGTCGAAACGACCCTCCAACAGGCTGCGGGCGTAGATACCGGGGGAGGCGTGACCCTGGAAGAACACCAGATCTCCGCCGTGGTCGTCCGTGGGCGCGTGCCAGAAATGGTCGAAGCCCACCTCGAAGAGGGTCGACGCGCTCTGGTAGGTGGCGATGTGGCCCCCCAGGCCGTCGTTGGCCTTGTTGGCGCGCACCACCATGGCCATGGCGTTCCATCGATGGACGGTGCGGACGAACCTTTCCAGCTCGAGGTCGCCGGGGTACGGGGCCTGGCGATCGACGGGAATGGTGTTGACGTAGGGGGTCGTCGGGTCGAAGGGCGGGGCCGCGTCCAGCCGGTGGGCGAGCTCGCCCAAGGCTGCGAGCAGGAAGCCTGCGCGTTCGGGACCGTCGTGCTCGATCACCGCCTCCAGGGACTCCAGCCACTCGCGGGTCTCCTGGGGGTCGATGTCGTTGGGGAACTTCGGCTGGTCGGACATCGGAGGCTCCTCGTGGCGCCGGTCTCCGGCCTGGGAGCAGGGCGGTTTCCGGCAGCTTGGCAGGGTGCGGTTCGCGGCCGAAGTATGTCAGGAGTGGCTAAAATTGAGCAGGCTGTTGAGCAGGCTACAGCAGAGCCTCTTCTCCTGCTCGCAGAGGACAACGAGGCCAATATCGTTACGTTATCAA
>JBCDIS010000241.1:0-10122 GCA_038748685.1 Acidobacteriota bacterium
CGCGGTGGCCGACGGCCGGGATCTCGACCAGCTCTTCGAGGACCTTTTCGCCGACCACAGCGACGAGGAGCGGGAGGCGATCCAGCGCAAATACGGCACCAAGGGGGCCATCTTCGAGGCGGAGCGCCTGATCGAGGCCAAAGCCGCCGACATGCTGAGCCACTACGTGGAAAAGATCCTGCCGGGGGGCCTCAAGGCTCAGGTGGTGGCCTACAGCCGCCGCGCCGCGGTGCGCTACCAAGGGTTCTTGGGGCAGGCCCGGGACGCCTTGGTGGCCCAGGCCCGGGCCCTCAACGACGACACCCGCCGGCTCGACGACCTCGCCCTCCAGACCAAGCCCCGCCGGGTGCGCACCGCTGTGCGGGCCTGGCGTCACCTCGCCGTCGTCGAATCCCTGGAGTTCGCCGCCATCATGTCCGCCGCCCACAACGATCCGGCGGAGTGGGGAGAGTGGAGCGACGCCGGCAAGGTGGAGAGCCGCATCGCCCGATTCAAGAAGCCGCTCCCGCACTTTGGCGACAACGCGTCCTTCGGCGACGATGGGTCCCTCAGCGAGGGCAGCGGTACCGACGACGGCGATCCCCTCGCCTTCCTGGTGGTCAAGTCCATGCTGCTCACCGGCTTCGACGCCCCCATCGAGGGGGTCATGTACCTCGACCGGCCCATCCGCGAGGCGGAGCTGCTGCAGGCCATCGCCCGGGTCAACCGCACCGGCCACGGCAAAACCGCCGGCATCCTGGTGGACTACTACGGCGTCGCCCGCCACCTGAGCGAGGCCCTCGCCGCCTACAGCGCCGAAGACATCGAAGGGGTGCTGCAAAGCCTGCGGGACGAGATCCCCAAGCTGCGGGACCGCCACGCCCGGGTCCTCGGGCTGTTCCACAGCCGCGACGTGGACCCCCTGGACGACGTCGAGGGGGCGGTGGAGCTCTTGGCGGACGAGCGCCTGCGGGCGGAGTTCTCCGTCAAGCTCAAGCACTTCCTCGCCACCCTCGACCTCGTCCTCCCCCGCCCCGAAGGCCTTCCCTTCGTGCGCGACGCCGCCCGCCTCGGCGAGGTCTACGCCCGCGCCCGCAACCGCTACCGCCAGGGCCTGGGGCCCCTGGGCAAGGGCATCGGCCGCAAGGTGCGGCGGCTCATCGACGAGCATGTCGTCTCCCTCGGCATCGACCCGAAGGTGCCCCCCATCGCCATCACCGACGCCCAATTCGCCGCCCACGTCCGCCGCCAGATCTCCGACCGCGCCAAGGCCTCGGAAATGGAGCACGCCGTTCGCAGCCACATCCGCCAGAAGCTCGACGAGGACCCCGTCCACTACCAGGGGCTTTCGGATCGGCTGGAGGAGATCCTGCAGCGCTTCGGCGACGCCTGGGAGCAGCTCGCCCTGGCCCTCGGCGACTTTGTGGAGGAGGTGCGGAAGGGGCGTGCGGAGGACGACGACGGCCTGGGCCTCGACCCGGCCCTGCACGCGCCGTTCTTCGACCTCCTGCGCCAGGAGCGGGAACGGGAGGCGCCAGTGCGGGGGGCGGACCTGCGCTGGCTCGCCGACCTCGCCATGGAGCTGGTGGAGAGGGTGGTGCGCCCCACCGCCGCCCTGGTGGGTTTCTGGCAGAACGCGCCGCGCCAGGAGCAGCTGCGGGGCCAGATCTTCATCTTCCTCGACGAGAACGAGATCGTCGACTTCGACCGCGCCGACGCCGTCGCCGACCGGCTGATGGAGCTGGCCAAGGCCAACCAACCGAAGCTCGTCCGCCGATGACGGCTGACAAACTCACCGGCGGTACCCTCACCGTCGGCGACCTGTGCTTCGAGGTGCGCCGCAGCCCCCGGCGCCGTTCCGTGCAGGTGACCGTCGACCGCGGCGGCGAGCTGATCCTCGCCGCCCCCGACGACTGCCCCATCGCCACCATGGAGTCCTTCGTGCGGGAGAAGCGCTTCTGGATCTACCGCAAGCTGGCGGAGAAGGAGGCCCTGCGCCCGCGGCCGGTGCACAAGGAATACGTCGACGGCGAAGGCTTCCCCTACCTCGGCCGGAGCTACCGCCTGCGGCTGGTGGACGAGCAGGACGTCCCCCTCAAGCTGGAACACGGCCGCTTCAAGCTCCGCCGCTCCGAGGTTCCCGCCGGACGCGACCACTTGATCCGCTGGTACACCGCCCATGCCGTACCCTGGCTACGCCGCCGCGTTCACCAGTGGCACCGCCGGGTCGGCGCGGAGCCGGGGGGCGTCGCCGTCCGCGACCTCGGGTACCGCTGGGGTTCCTGCGGCAAAGGGGGCAAGCTCTATTTCCACTGGCGCACGATCCTCCTGCCCCCCCGCATCGTGGAGTACATAGCCGTCCACGAGCTGGTCCATCTGCACGAGCAGCACCACACCCCCGAGTTCTGGACTCGCCTGGAGCGGGCCCTCCCCGATTTCGCCCAGCGTAAGCAGTGGCTGGCGGAGCACGCGGGGGACGTGGTGGGGGTGTGAGGGGCGTGTTCCCCTAGGGCGTGATGCACCCCAAGAAAGCATCGGTATCGAAAATTGGCTCGAAGGGCTGACCAGGGGGCTTCTCGTACCTCCGCACCTGATCGGTGCCGGATTCCTCGACCCTGAGCTCGACACCGACGTCCGTCAGCCCCGTGGCGAAGACCCAGTAGCGGTGGAAGGGCGCCTGGCAGGCGTCGAGCACCTTGACGACCACCTCGACGTTGTCCCGCTCGAAGAACCAGAGATAGTAGGTGTCGTCCGTGATCCTCTCGACCTGAGCTCGGCCCCGGTTGTCGTCGGCGGTCCACCAATGGGCCTGCAGACTGAACGAGGGATCGCCGGCCCTAGGTGTACCTTGCACCATAGCCGGGGCAGCCACGGTTTCAGTCACCCGCTTCGAGGGGGTCGAACTTGGTGGATCCGACGGGGCTCGACAAGTGTCGAAGCCTTCCGTGTCGAGCAGGGGCTCGAAGGACGTCCCCTGTGGGTTTCGGTAGGTCTTTCGGGTGTCTGAGAGGAGGTCGACGACCTCGATCTCGACCTCGACATCGGTCAGCCCCGCGGCGAACACCCAGTAGCGCTGGAAGGGCTCGACGCAGGCGTCGAGGACCTTGACCACCAGCTCCACGTTGTCGGGATCGAAGAACCAGAAGTAGGCGGAGTCGTCGGTGATCCGGGCGGCCCTCGCCTCGCCGGCGTTGCCGGATCCGTCCCGCCACGACGCCGTGACGAGGAAGCGGTCCCCCACCAGGCACCGCGCCGTGTCCTCGGCACAGGGCCCGGGATCCGGGGCTAGCTCGAAATCGAAGCTGAAGGCATCTTCCCCCGCCGCCACGGTGACCGGTTCCCCCGCCAGCGGATCGCAGCCGTCGCCGGAGCAGGAGATGCCGGGCCACACCTGGTCCAGGTGGTCGTCGCCCCCCCGGGCGACGAGGCGGTACGTTCCCGGGGGGAGCCCGTCGATCTCGTAGAAGTAACCAGACCGGATCGAGGCCAGGTAGCGACCCGAGGCGTCGTACACCTCGACCCGAGATCCGGGGATTCGTATGTCCGCACTATCCGTGATCGTGCCGCTCAGGCGGCCGCCACGGCCGAGGTCCATCTCCAGATCGGTGATCTTGGAGCCGAAGCCCACGGTGACCGGTTGCCCCTGCTCAAGCTCGCAGCCGACGTGCGGCGTCTCCGTCGTGAAGTAGCAGGGAACTCCCGGATACAGCTCCCGCGCGTAGCCAGGAGCGAACGGATCTGAGTAGGTAGCCTCGACGGTCACGTAGTACGTGCCCGGAGGCAAGGACGAGGTGGCAGGGAAGGTGCCGTCGCAGGGGAAGCCCCGAGCGCTTTGCACCAGGTCTGTCTTGGATCGCCAGAAGTGCCGCATGCAGAACAGGGGCTCGCCACCGGTCTCGTCCTTCACTGCCAGGTCCACCGAGGCCAAGGGCTCCAGAGCGAAGTCCAGACCGCCGATGTCCCGACCCGCCTCGATCACCACTTCCTCCGCCATCGCCAGGCTCGCTGAATCCAGGTAGCCATAGTCGAGGAAGGAGGCCGGCCGACCCGGCCAGACCTCTGGACGATGGGCACTGGTGTCGGCCGCCACGAGATAGCTTCCTGGAGCCAGGGACTCGTCGAACTCCCCTTCGGAGTTCGTTCGCACCTCCCAAACCTTGGTGCCGAATCGATCGGTGAAGAAAATCTCGGTGTTGTCCAGCGGCTCCGAGCTGAAAGCATCCACGACGCGGCCGCGCACCGTACCGGCCACCTGGAGACGGACCTCCAGGCCCTCCACCTCTTCCCCTTCGACGATCTGGATCAGCTCCCCCGCGGTGGGATCGCAGCTACTGTTGTAGGGGCACGGGCCCGCACCGACGACATGATTCAGCAGGTCACCCGCGAAATCGGTGACCAACAGGAAGTAGCCTCCCGGGGCCAGGGGACCCACCCGGAACCGTCCATCCCCGTCCACCTCCCAGAACTCGGCTGCGGTGCGACCGCGGGCGTCATACACGAAGACGCCAACGGAGGTTCGTGGGAGGCCGGTGGAGTCGGCGACGACACGGCCCGACAGGTACCCACCGGGCCGGAGGGCGAAGTCGACCCCGTCCACCGTCGTATTCAGGGGGACTTCGATCGCCTGGGCCGAAGCGAAGTCGCAGGCCGAATGGGACCGCAGCTCGTAGACCCTCAAGTGCTGACAGACGACGTCCGGGTAGGCGAGGCCGTACAGTCCCGGTACTTTGGCGGTGAACAGCGCATACGATCCAGGGGAAAGGGGCTCCGTGGCGAACCCTCCGTCCACGATCTCCACCAGCTGAACCAGGCCGCCGAAGTCGTCGTCCAGGCGCCAGACCGTGACCTTCCCCGCGGAGACCGGCTCTCCCGTTGCTCCGTTTCGCACCGTACCGGTGATGCGCCCATAGGGCTGCATGGCGAAATCAATACCCGTCGTCTCGCCGTCCCCCACCACGACGGGGGTGCCGATCGTCACGTCACACTCCAGGGGATCACAGGTCAGGCCGTCGTACAGCACAGGGGTGTGGGTGCTGGCCTCAGCGTGAACGAAGTAGGAACCGGGCTCCAGAACTGAGTACGCATACCTACCCTCGTCGTCGGCCTGAACGTTTCCCTCCAACTGACCCTCGTCGTCGAAGACCGAGACGTAGCCGCCGGGAACCGGCTGACCGGTGACCGCATCACGGAGGGTGCCAGAGATCGACCCGGTCCGGCCCTCCGCCGGAGCAGCGTTGCTGATCGCCAAGGCCAAGAGAATGGCCGAGTTGAGATACGGCTTGAACATGGCTGCCCTCCCCTTCAAAAGCACTGGTTTCGTCGAGTCTACGGCTCAGGAAGGGAGATTCCAAGAAAGGGCCTCGCGCAAGGTAGGAAACCGAGTCCCATCCCGAGTCGTCCTCGGAGCCTTGGCGGCCGAAGCCTTCCCTGCGTACCGGACCGGTACACAGAGGCCACCGATTCTTGGCACTCGGCTCCAATGTCGTAACCTTCCGCTATGGCAGCAAGAACTTGCCCGGATGCCTCCTCAAGCTTCTCCAAAGATCCGCTGAAGCTCCACCGATGACGAGACGCGAGCTCGACCGCCTCATGGATCGACTACGACCCCTGGTCGTCCGCTCCTGCGTCGCGGCCGCCGGTGAAGGCGGCCTCATGACGCTGGAGACGGCCCAGCACTACCTGGGCCTCGGGCGGACTCGATTCTTCGAGCTGCGGACCGGGAGGGTCGAGCTCGCCGATGGCGTGCCACCCTTCCCGGATCCGATCGAGCTCGGAGGCTGCAAGCTCTTCAGAAAGACCGATCTTGATGCCTGGATCGCTCGCTTGCCCCGCCAATCGTCGTGGACGGCCGAGCCGTAGGCATCACCTCGCCGACGACACCCTCGACGTAGTCCCCGAGGGCCTGCATCGCCTCGCGGAGTTCCGGCTCGTAGGCATACAGGTTGTAGTGGCGCCGGGTGACGGTGTGGGGCACGTGGGCCAGGATCAGGTCGATCAGGTGCTCGGGGGTCCGTAGCCGTCCAAGAATGGTGGCCGCGGTCTTCTGTAGGGTCTTGGGCGACCAGTCGTCTACCCCCGAGGCCTTGCGGAGACGAGAGGTCGCTGTGCTGCCCCAGGTCATCTGGTCCGCCCTTCCAGGCCGCTTGGCTGGAAACAGCCACTCCGTGTCTCCGGTGATCTCGCGCAGTTGCCTCAGGACGGACTGTGCTTGGGTCGAGAGGTAGACGACATGGTCGTGCTTCCGGCTCTTCATCAGCGCAGCCTCGAAGTGGACGACGTCACCATGGACCTGGGACCAGGACATCCGCAAGGTCTCGGTGGGCCGCCGGGCCATCAGCAGAACCAGCTTGCAGAACAATCCGTCTACGGAAGGGTCGTCGCTTAGCGCCCTCCAGATCTTGCGCAGCTCGAAGTCTGACAGGACCCGGAGGTTCGGCCGCTCGGAGGCGACCTTCTTGACCACCGCCAGCGGGTTGGACTCGACGAGCTCGACTTCGAGGCCGAAGTTGAAGATCTTGGAGAGCAGGGAGTGGACCCGGTTGGCCCCGATGGGGGCTCCCCGATCTCGGATGCCGATCAAGAGGCTACGGACGTCGAGGGGACGGATGTCTTTGGCGGGACGCTCGGCCCAGGCGGGCAGGATGTCCTTCTTGAGCATCCATTGATCCTGGGGCCAGGTCGCCTTGCTGGGCTTGGCGTGTTGCTCCATGTAGCTCTCGGCGAGCTCGGCGAAGGTCATCGGCCCTCTGGACTTGGACGGGCGCTGCGGGTCGATACCCTCATCCAGTCGATCGAGTGCAGTGTTGGCGAGCCGGCGGGCGCTGGCCAGGTCACCAGTGCCGCGGTACTCCATCAGACGTAGCCGCCGACGTCGGTCGTCGAGTCGGTACCGCAGGACGAAGACGCGTCTGCCTTTCCTGGAGATACGAAGGGACAACCCGGGAGTACGGGTATCGTGGTACTCCACCTCAGACTTGGGGGCTTTCTTCAGGCTACGAATGAACCGGTCGGTAAGTGTCTTTCTCGGCATCGATCTTTCCTCGCTGGTGGGTCGAGTTTGGGTCCAAACGGCCCGGTTTGGGTCCAATTTGGGTCCAGATCGATGCGGGTGAACATGGACAACAGCGAACGATCATGTACTGCAGGTTACTGCAAACAAGGCACTTACGAGAACAATGCGAACATGCATGAACGTCGATGGATCTGCGCGGATTTGGCTACGGATCAGAAGGTTGGGGGTTCGAATCCTCCCGGGTGCACCACTCATCTCCCTTAGAATCAAGCAGTTAGTTGCTTCCCGCGTCGATCCACTGGACGTTTGTGGGTCCAATGTGGGTCCAAAAGGCCTAGCGCTGGTCGGCTCGCGACCGCCAACAGAGGCAGGTTGAGATGAATGCGGTGGCTTTTCCGCCGCGCCTACACAGGACGCAAGAGCGACCGGATCTCGACCGCTTGCGAGACCGACAGAGAGCCGCGTTCAGCGGCCGCCTTCACGACTGAAACCGCGGAGCGTTTCAGACTGAACTTGGATTCCTCGCAAAGCTCCAGGGTCCGCTGGCATTCCTTCCCTGCCAGGGCAGTCCGGCCGTCTCCGGCATAGAGCCAGGCGAGGTCCGCGCTGGCGACCAGGGCGTCGTCGGGATACGAGTCGCTCAGCCCGTCGACGACGCGCCGAAGGATCGAGGTCGCCCGCGACAGCCGAGGTGGGCGAGCACGGACGAGAAGTAGGGCTTCGGCCCTGGCCAGCATGAGGCGCGGCCGTCGGGCAGCGTAGTAGCTGGAACCCGCTTTCGGGAGGGCGCTTCGGCAGTCCGCCAGCGCAGACAGCAGGCGTGCGACGACGTCTTCTTCCACATCGCTCATCGCTTCATAGCTGAGGATGTGCGCCACGTTGGCGACCGACGTCATGAAGATCCGTTTCTCCGAGCGGAGATCGCAGGTATCCAGCACCTCCATGTAGTCCTGGAGGGCGGTATGGAAGTCACCCAACATCGTGAGAATCGCTGCGCGAACCGCGCGATTCATCAAGGTGGGCTGGCGCCTTAGGGTCTCAGCAGCCATGTGGAGCCCCTCCTCGGCACGGCCGGCGTGCACGAGGGCGAGCGACATCCGTTGCCTGACCGCGCTCTCCCCATCGAGGGTCAGGCCGGGGATGGCCAGGGCCGCGGTGAACAGGTCGAGGGCCGCCGCCATCTGTCCGTCATGGCGCAGCGCCGAAGCGTGGACCGCTTGGCACAGGGCCCGCAGGTCCGCTGTGGGATCCGGAAGCCGGTCCAGGATGTCTTGCACGTGACGCGCGGCGAGGACGCCGGCGGAGGTGCTCTGGTGCCCTAGAACCTCGGCCCTCTGGAGCAAGGCCCGGACCGCCTCGGAGTTCCAATACCGCTCCTGATCGCGAAGACGATCGATCTCGTCGACATCGGCTTTCTGAATCCGCCTGCGCTGATGCTCAGACAGAGATTGTTCCGTAGGCGAGGGCATTGCAGAAGGATCATACAAAAGGAAGAAAGGGCAGCCTAGGTCCGGCTGCCCTCGACGTACGACCTCTAGCCAAGGGGCTCCAGGACACCATATGCACCGGCTTTCACCTGAGTCGAGACTTTCATCGCTACCTCCTGTTGCAAGAAGAGGCTTCATTGCCCCTCCGTTCTGGAAGATACAGCAGGAGCTGAACCCCAAAAATCTCTAGCATCTAAGCCTTTTATAAAATAGATACATGTAGAATTACCAATATCTGGGATTGTTTGGGGCTTCTCTCTGCGATCCATACCGTGCTGGGAGTGCAGTGCGTCGGTCTGAGACCGTTCGCCCATCACATCCATTCGGGAGGGTTTTCCATGGATCTACGGTCCCTCTTCTCGCGACCCAACGAACCTGATCGCATGCGCGCGATCGCCAGCGCCGCCGTCCTCGTCGACCACAGCGAGCCCCAATACGACGACGGTCGCCAGCTGCTGAGCGACTACCTCCAAAGCGCTTTCGCGCGGGAGCTCGGGATCCTCAGGAGGATGGTCGAGCGCTCCGGCCTGCGGTCCGCCCACCTCTGCGCCGCCTGCCTCGGCTGCTACTGGCGCTATCGCCTCAGCCCCGCCGACGACTTCGCCGCCCAGATCCGCGACGCCGGCGGAGGCCTCGGGCACCTCCCCACCCTCGGCCTGCTCGCCGCCGCGGTCCGACTAGCCCGCACGGTCGGCGCCGAAGATGAGGTTCAGGATCTCGCCGAAGATCTCGACGTCGCCCTGGGGGCCTGGGACCCCCGGCAGCTTTCGGCCGAAGACGCCCGCCACCTGCGGCAGGCCCGGGCCCGCCTCGTGGAGGTCCGGGTGTGCGCCTAGACGTCCTCGTTCACGTTTTGGATGTCACCACCCCTGGAGAGATCTCCACCGAGCTCCCCGACGCCGGCGGGGAGCCCACCTTCGTCCCCTGGCGCACCACGGAAGCATTCGTCCAGGGCCAACGGTACCCGCTGTCGAGCATCTCCGGGGACGTCGAGCCCGTCCGGATCCAGCTGGTGCATCCACAGCAGATGCCCCTGGCCGAGTCCCTTGGGGTTCCGAGGGACCGGATCACTTTCGAGACGCCCGACCCGCCGCCCAGGGGGCAGCGTCGCAGGACGCTCAGCCTCAACATCGGGTACCGGCAGCACGAGGCCCTAGTCGCCTTGGCCGAGCGGGATCGACTCCCCGTCGCGGCATGGATTCGTTCGCTGGTGGAGAGGGAGCTGCACTTTCGTCGGTCGTTCTGAAGGTGGGAGGTCTAGCGAGGTAGGTCACCACAGGCCTAGTTGGCCTGGATCGGCGGAGGGCAGTTCTTGGACCGCACCGTCCCCACCCTCCTCTCCGGCACCCACTGGGCCGCCGACGACAACGGTGACGGTGAGGTCCGGTGGCCCCAGAACCACCCCGTCCCCGATCTCTCGGTCTGGGCCGTCGTCGATCTCGACACCGGCAAGGCCGCCGCGGCGTCGCCGGCGGCCGCGGGCCTGCGGGAGACGCCGTTCCCCGACCTTGGCGATATCGCGACCACAATCATTGCGGGAGAAGGCGTCACCAAGACCCAGGTGCTGGCTCTCGGTGCAGATGTCTTGGGCGCCGTCATCCCGTTCGCAACCGGCCTCGGCGCCGGAGTCCGTGCTGCTTCGAA
>JBCDIS010000242.1:0-10104 GCA_038748685.1 Acidobacteriota bacterium
AAGTCCCCCGCCGGAGCGCCGGCCGCGCTCAGCGTCAAACACTGGCGGACCACTTTCCCTTCCCCGGCTCCCCGAAGACCGACATTCGATGAATGAAATTTCGCCGCATCCCAGAAAAACCGTTATGATCTATTGCGGAAGCTCTAAGACGTTCGGCGACCCGTCGAACACAATCACAAGGAGGAACACCCATGAGCTTGCATCACTTCCACGACCTCGTCCACACGAAAAAACCCACCGATCCGCTGATGGCCGCCCTCACCCGACTGGCGGACCCCGAGGAGCCCGCGTTCTCGGACAAGGACCGGGGCCCCTGGTGGACCCCCTGGCACTGAGCTAAGTCTGGGTTCCCCGGAGCTTCGGCGAGCGGCATTCCGCCGCAACTCCACCCCCCGTCGAAGCTCCGGGGAGCCCATTGCCCACCCGGTCCCCTTGAACCGGGATCCTCGATTCGCTAGGGTTTTATCCTTGGCCGGCGGGGACGCCACCCGGTCGGCCCTCGGCTCCGATCCGCTATCCAACCAGGAACCCACGGGCGAGGTTTTTGCCTAGCGGCCCGTCGGCCGTCGGCTGTGTCTTCTCTCCATCGAGCACACTCTGGCGAACGGGGGGATTGGATGATTCGGGTTGCGATCGCAGACGACCACACGCTCCTCCGGGAAGGGATCAAGGGCCTTCTCGAGCTGGAAACCTCCATGGCGGTGGTGGGGGAAGCGCAGGAGACCCGCCAGGTTTTGGACCTGGTCAAAGCCACCTCGCCGGATGTCCTGCTCCTCGACGTCACCATGCCCGGGCGGGACAGCCTCGAGACGGTCCAAGAGCTGAAGTCCCGTTTTCCCCAGGTCGGCATCGTCATGCTGACCGCGCATCCGGAGGACCACTACGCGATCCGCTGCCTGCGGGCGGGGGCGGACGGCTACGTGACCAAGACCCGGGCCACGGAGACCCTCCTCGACGCCATCCGCAAGGTCCACTCGGGGGGCAAGTTCATCAGCTCGACCCTGGCGGAGCAGATGGCCATCAGCCTGCAGACCGACTTCGAGACGGCGCCCCACGAGCACCTTTCCGACCGGGAGTTCCAGGTGCTCAAGCTGCTCGCCTCCGGCCTGACCGTCACGGAGATCGCGGAGAGCCTGTTCCTGAGCGTCAAGACCGTCAGCACGTATCGCACCCGGGTCCTGCAGAAGATGAACCTCAGCAACAACGCCCAGCTCACCCGGTACTGCCTCAAGGAAGGCCTGATCTCCTAGGGGCCAGGCCCGCCCCCGCGGCGCCCCCCATGGCGATCACCACCGACTCCAGCAGGTCCTTCTCGGAGAACGGCTTCTGGAGCAGGGACACCTCCGTTCGGTCGACTTCGTCGGTCAGGAGCCGTTCGTTGTTGTACCCCGACATGTATAAGACCCGCAGGTCGGGATCCTTGTCCAGCAGGGCCGAGGCCAGGTCGACGCCGCTCAGCCCCGGCATCACCACGTCGGTCAGCAGGAGGTCCAGCTCGGCCCCGCGACGGTCGAAAAGCTCCAGGGCCGAGGCCCCGTTCTCCGCCACCAGCACCCGGTAGCCGGCGGCCGCTAGGGCCTCCTCCACCACCTTCCGAACGAGGCCGTCGTCGTCCACCAATAGGATCGAAGACCCTTCCGCGGTCCGGAGCTCCTCCCTCGGGGGCGGTTCGGCGGCCTCCGCCGGCGCCGGGGGCAGCTTCAGCGTGAAGGAGGTGCCGCCCCCCGGCGGGCTGTCGATGGTCACCCGGCCCCCGAGCTGCTCGAGGATCCCGTAGACGATGGACAGACCGAGCCCCGTCCCTTTCCCCGACACCTTGGTGGTGAAGAAGGGCTCGAAGATCCGGTTCCGGATCTCCCGGGGAATACCGGTGCCCGTGTCGGTGACGACGATGGCGGGCCACACTTCGGCGGACCCGTCGGCGGCGGGTACGGCGCGGGTCTCGAGGGTCAGGGTGCCGCCCCCGGGCATGGCGTCACAGGCGTTCACCGCCAGGTTCATGACCGCCTGCTCGAGGCCGGCGGGATCCACCCGTGCGGCGGGCAGATCCGGGGCGAGGCGCCACACCAAGCGCACCCCGTCCGCCAGAATGGCGTCCAGCAGCGGGCCGAGATCCGAAATCAGGCGGTTGAGAGCCACCGCCCGGGGCTGCGCCACCCGCTGACTGCTGAACGTCAGCAGCTGGCGGGTCAGGTCCTCCGCCCGCTGGGTGGCGTCCAAGATGCCGCGGAGGTACTTCTCCTTCGAGGGCTCCGCGGCGCGCTGGTGCTGAAGCAGATCGCAGTTCATACGGATCACCGCCAGCAGGTTGTTGAAGTCGTGCGCCAGCCCGGCCCCCAGCTGCCCCACCGCCTCCATCTTCTGGGCGTGGAACAGCTGGTCCTGCAGGGCCTGACGCTGCGACATCTCCCCCTGGGCGAAGAGGACGGAGCCGATCAGGTGGGCCATGCGCTCCAGAAGCTCGAGGTCGGCGCGGGAGTAGAAGTCGTCCGGATCCCTGCGGCCGAGGAGCCACACCCCCGCCAGCTGACCCTCGACCCGAATCGGCAGGGCCGCCCGGACCCAGGCCAGCGCCGGATCCACCGCGTCGGACTCCCGGAGATAGCGCCCCTGGGTCCCCAGGAGCCGATCGACGGTCCCCCGGTCCGCCGTCGCCGAGCCGGCGGAATCGTCGAGGGCCACTTCGAAGAGCACCTCCACGTCGTTGCCGGACACGAGCCACATCGCCGCCTGTCTGATCAGCAGGGCCGGCAGGATCTCCTCCTCCACCACCCGCCGCAGGCCCTGGGGATCCAGGGTGGCCGCCGGGAGCTGCTCGGCGAATACCCCGATCAGGTCCCCTGGACGATGGCGCAAACCGAAAACGTGCTCGTCCACCATCCGCTGGCACTTCCTGCGCAGCCACGGGGCGACGAAGACGACAAAGGGGAGGAGGGCGAAGAGGGCCGGCTCCCCAACCCCGTCCAGATGCTGGAAACCCAGGGCCAGGAGGGCGCACAGCAGGACCACGACGATGACGAACACATAGGTGCCGAGGATCCGGTTCGCCCGGACTTCGAGGGCACCCATGCGGTGTTTGTAGATCGAATAGCCGTAGGAAAGTGGCCAGATCGGCACGGTGAGGAGGAATAGGGCCGTCGCCACCAACGGATCCACGAGGGGATCGGCGGGGCCGCGGGCCACCAGGGCGGTGGACCCGGCCACCAGCAGTAGGGGTCCGAGGCCGAAGCTGATCCCCAGCAGCATGAGACGCACGCTGAGTCGCCGCCGGTGGTCCGAGTCGCCCCCCCGCTGCGCTGCCTTCACGAATAGGATCGCCATGGAGCCCAGGAGCCCGAGCGCCAGGGGCCAGAAAAAGGCGTTGGGGGGAAGAACGCGCCCGAGGTCCAGGGCGATCATCCCGGCGGTGAGGCCGTAAAGGACCATCAGGAATCGCCGCGGCGCGGGACCGGATCGAACCCCCAGAAGCTCCAGATGCAGGTGTATCACCAGGGGGAGGAAGCACCAGATGAAGATGTGGAAGACGAAGGTGGATCCGTAGAGGTGGGTCGCCGAGAGGGTCCCAGCCGCGACCCACAGGGCGACGTCGAAATTCAGCAGGATCAGCAGCAGGTGACGACCGTCGCGGGGGCGTACGAAGACCGTCGCCAGCACCCCCATGGCCCAGAACACCAGGGGAATGACAGCGGTCAGCCACGACACGAGGCTGACCACGGGGGGCCGGGACTCGGCCTTCCAGAGGAATTCGAGCTCCACCACCTCACCGTCCCCGAGCTCCCGTCGAACCACCACCGGCACGTCCGGCTCCCAGGGGAGGACCCGGGCCCAGGACGACTCGTAGGCTTCGCGGGTCAAATCCCCCAGGCTGAGCACGAGGTCACCGGTCCGCGGACAGGCAGCCGCGCCGAAGCAGTCGCGGTTCCCCGCCGTCACCCGCCAGGTGGCCGGGTCGAGCTGGAAACCGGGGTACGGCTGCAGACTCCGCTGGTACACGTAGAAGCTGCACACCAGCAGCACCAGGGTCGCCAGGAAGAGGATCGGCAGACCGGGGGCGGATCGCGGTGATCGATGAACGTCCCAAGCGCCTGTCCTTCGTCGATGCATCTCCTCGTACCCCCCCAGGATAGCCCGCCGTCACCAACCGCCGGCCGAAAGAGCCCCCGATCCCGACGTTCCCCCGATCTCCAGGGCTTCCCTCACCTTCTCCGTCAGCACCGCCGTGGTGAAGGGCTTGGGGAGGAACGGAATCTGCACCTGCCGCGCACCGTCCACCAGGGTCGACCGCTCCAGGTGACCCGAAGTCATCAGGAACCGCAGGTCCGGTCGGCGGTCTGCGATCTGGCCCACCAGCTCGGTGCCCGGCATGTCGGGGATGACCATGTCGACGATGGCGAGATCGATCTCGGCCTCCGGACTCTCGACGAGGTGGAGGGCTTCCCTCCCCGACCGAGCCACCCACCCATGGTAGCCCTGAAGCTCGAGGGCTTCGAGGGTCAGCTGCCCCAGGGCCTCGTCGTCCTCGACGATCAGAATCCCTTCGGTGCCCCCCACCACCGTCTCCAGATCCCGACTTGGCGACTCCAGGGACGCCGTATCCTGACGCGCCGAATCGCGGGCCGCCTCCCCCTCCGCCCTCGGTAGGAACACCCGAAAGGTGGTCCCCCGACCGGGCTCGCTGGCGACGGCGATGTGGCCCCCACTTTGCTTCATGATGCCGTAGACCGTGGACAGCCCGAGACCCATGCCCTGGCCCCGCTCTTTGGTGGTGAAGAAGGGTTCGAAAATGTTTCTGCGGGTCTCGGCGTCGATCCCGACCCCAGTGTCGCGGACCCGCAGCTCGATGTAGGCGTTGGACGGCCCCAACTCCTCGGCCACCCCGTCCGCCTCCGCGGGCCGCGTCACGAGCTCCAGGGTTCCCCCCTTGGGCATCGCGTCCCGGGCGTTCAACACCAGGTTGAGGACCACCTGCTGGAGCTGGCCCGGATCGAAGCGAACCGCTCCGATCTCACTGTCCAGGTGGGTCTCGATTCTGATGTTCTCCCCGATCACGCGCCGGAACATGGCCGTCGCCGTTCGCACCTGCGAGTTCAGGTCGAGACTCCGCGGGCTGAGGACCCGGCGCCGGCTGATGGCCAGCAGCTGCGACGTCAGGGACGCCGCCTGCTCCCGCGCCTCGCGGATGAACTCCACCCGCCGGCGCAGGGGGGAGTCGGGTTCGAGGGTCGCTAGCAAGTACTCTGCATGGAAGGTGATGGCGGTCAAAATGTTGCTGAAGTCGTGGGCGATACCCCCCGCCAGGCGGCCCACCGCCTCCATCTTCTGGGATTGGACCAGCTGCTCCTGGGTCCGCCGCCGCTCGGTATCGTCCATGAAGTAGGCGTGGATGTCCTGTACCCGGCCGTCTGCCCCCCGCGAGGCGATGGCGTTGCCGACGAGGATGAGGGACGCCCCGTCACGGCGCCGGGCGGCGACCTCGAACCTCTGCAGGCGGCCCCGATCCCGCACCCCCTCGACGAGGTCCCGAAGATCCGACCCTGAGAACAGCTCCCGCAGATGAACGTTCTTCGCCGCGGCGGGGGATTCGAAGCCGAACATCGTCGCGAAGGCCGGGTTGCATTCGACGATTCGACCCTCCGGAGAGGCGACCACGTCCCCCGTGAGGTCCTCTTCGAAGAACCGGCGATAGCGGGCCCGGCTGTCCCGCAGGGCCTGTTCCGCATGACGCCGCTCCGCCATCAAGCGGTGACGCACAATGGCGTACCGAAGGGAGCGGAGCAGTCCGTCGACGGCGAAGGTCCCCATCACCAGATAGTCCTGGGCCCCCAGGCCGACGGCCCGTGCGGCGAGGATGTCGTCGTCCTCGTCGCCGATGACCACGAACGGAGCGTCGTAGCGGTCGACGGCGTCGCGGAGGGCCGAGAGGTCCGGGGATCCGGCGGATTCGAACAGCGCCACATCGCAGGGCATCGGCTCGTCGCCGTCCCCGGGGGTCACCCGCCGGACGCTGAACCAATGGTCCCCCGCCGAACGCAGCAGGGCTTCGATCGAATCCCCGTGGTCGGAATGGGGCGTGATCAGCAGAACGAGGATGGCGTCGTGATCTTCGGGGTCTCGCATGGGGGTTTCCTTCGCCGGGGTCCGCGGGGCACAGGCCCCCGCCCTCGAATGTCACTCGGTCGTTTCCGGCGGCCCGTACGGCCTTCCGGCAACCTGTGAAAGTAGAGATCCTCAAGATTAATGGAGTCGACGGCCGCCGTCAGCGGGAGGGGTCCGAGGATCCTGTAGGAGTCCCGCCTACAGCTTGGATGGGATACCCTGGGGACATCCGCCGCCATGATCCGTCCCCAACCGGAGGTACCCATGACCCTCGAGTCCACCCTTTCCAAGCTGCGGGAAGGCTCCGCCGAGCGCATCCCCGCCGCCGCCCGCGACGTGATGCACCGCGCCACCGAAGATCTCCGCGCCTCCGGCCTCGCCGACCGCGCGATCTCAGCCGGGGATCGCTTCCCAGCCTTTGCCCTCGGGAATACGGCCGGTGAGACCGTCGCCTCCGAAGACCTGCTGGCCCGCGGGCCGCTGGTGGCGACGGTCTACCGGGGCGTGTGGTGACCGTACTGCAACGCGGAGCTGGAAGCTCTGCAAGCGGTGTCGTCACAGATCGAGGACCTCGGCGCAACCCTGGTCGCGATTTCCCCTCAACAACCTGAACACAGCGCCAAGATCGCCCGTCGGCACAAGCTGGGCTTCGACGTGCTGAGCGATTCGGGCAACGCCTGGGCCCGCAGCGCCGGCCTGGTCTTCGCCCTGCCGGACGACCTGCGGGAGGTCTACGCCGGCTTCGGCCTCGACCTACCGAAGTTCAACGGGGACGACTCCTGGGAGCTGCCCCTGCCGGGCCGCTTCGTGGTCGCCTCCGACGGCGTCATCGCCCATCGGGACGTCGACCCCGACTACACCCGACGGCCCGAGCCGACGGACACGGTGGCGCACCTGCGGGCCCTCGTCGGCTGAATCGCCGAGGAACTACCGCCAGTCGCCGATCAGCTGGAAGGCCCCCCAGTGGTGGGGGGCTCTCCAGGCTTCGTGGTCTCCGTGGATCAGCTCCAGCTGAGTAGACCGCAGGGCTTCGTCTTTACTCTGGCCCGCCAAAAGGTGCCGATAGAAGCGGATCATCAGCTCCGCCGTCGACGCGTCGTCCACCTTCCACTGGCTCGCCAGAACCGAGCGGGCGCCGGCGATCTGAAACGCACGGCTGAGGCTGATCAGCCCCTCGCCACCGCGGTCGGGGCCGACGGCGGTGGTGCAGGCTGACAGCACCACCAGGTCGGCGTCGAGCTCCAGGTCCGCCACTTCCCAGGCTTGGAGCAGGCCGTTGTGCTCGGCCGCTTCCCCGGCCGACGGCTCTCCCCCCGGCGACCCGCGCCCCATCAGGCTCAGGGCCAGGAACGAGTCCATGGGCTGCTCAGGGTCCGCCAGGCCGTGGACCGCCAGGTGAATGATCCGCGCGTTCCCCGCCGCCTCGCGGAACCGGTCCTCGGTGGCCTCCGCCCCCAGGAAACCCCTCGCGGCGTCGGACCCCAGCAGACCGGCGATCTCCCGGATCTCCCGCCCCGAGTGGGGCAGCTCGGCGAGACCGTCCCAATAGCCTCGGTCCACCGTCGACCGCAGGGTTGCGAGACGTCCGCTTCCGGCGGACTCCCCTCCGCCGTCCTCGGACCCAGAATCCAGGGCCGCTGGATACAGCGCGCCGCCGAAACCCACCCAGGAACGGGTCTCGGCGGCCGCCCCGGGGCGCCGCTGATCCTGCAGCTCGGCGTACACCGTCGCCGACTGCACGTGGTGGATCGGCAGGTCCTCCACCAGGAATCGCCAACCCCGCGGGTCGTCCTCGGCGGGGCGCACCAGGGAGGCGAAGGGCAGCAGGTGAAGCGGACCGTCGGCGAGCACCAGAAGCCGCTCCGCCCCGTCGACGCGGGCCGCGGCAAGGCCGATGAGCTTGTCGTAGAGCCACCGCCCCATGGCGGCCCGACTCGCCGACGCGGAGTACTCCGCAGTACCGTCCATAGATCGCAGACGCAGCACCTGATCTCGCAACTCCTCAGGTCCCACCGGCAGGACGTAGACGTCGAGGGGTCCGTCCCGATCGATCACGAAGAGGTGGACGGCGTCCTCTCCCACACTGTAGGACAGCATCAGAGTCCCAGGATCGAGGTGCGCCCGGATCTCGTCGACGTCCAAGGGTTCCGGCAGGTCGCCGGCGGCCCGGCGGGCGTCGAGGATCTTTCCCTGGATCACGTTCCTTCGCCGCCGCAGCTGGGCCTGTTCCTCCAGTAGATCTGGGTCGGTTTCGGGGTAGAGGGCGTGGATCGCCTCCGTCAGCCGGTCGTAACGGCGGGCGATTCTGGTCAACTCTTCTCGGTACGAAGCGTCGTCGTGGATCTCCGTCGACTGTTGCCCCTGCCCTTCCAATCGCAACAGCAGGCTCTGGCTACGAAATCGCTCTTGAAGGTGCAGCGCTTCTGCGGATTTCTCAAGGTCCAGGGCGGCCAAGATGGCCCGAGAATACGCCCCCGAGTACTGAGCCAGGAACCTCACTTTGGCATCCTCCGCTGAGTCGGATCGCAAGGTCTGAGATTCAAGCGCGTCCAATGCCAGGACAAAGGACTCCAGGGCTTGTTCCTTGCGGTCGTTGTCACACGGAGGGTAAGAACCAAGGCTGCTTTGGACCTGCCCCAGCAAAGTAAACCCCAGGGCGTCGCCTAGTGTTCTGGCCTGTACGCCCGACCCGTCGCCGAATCGAAGTCCGAACCAAGATTCCAGAAGTTCAAGGGCCCGTTCCGTCTCTCCCATCTCGTGCGCGAGGCTCGCGACACCTTTTATCGCGTCCCATACTTCCGGATGATCTTCCCCAAGGCTTCGCCGAAGCTCGTCGCGAACTCGATCGTAGAGTTGTAGAGCCTCTGCTTTTCTTCCACTCCGCCAGAGCGCCATTGCTACATTGGTCTTCGTACTCAGGGTCGTCGGATGACCTGCCCCCAGGGTGCGCTCCATCGCGGCCTCGACCTTGCGATACCGGGCCAAGGACCCTTCAACATCCCCGAGGTCTCCGAGTAGGCTTGCAAGATTCGCTTGGGTCATGAGGGTCTCCAGGTGATCAGAACCCAAGATGCGCACGCGTGCCTCGGCTACCTGGAGAGTCAGCGTGCTGGCCGCTACTATCTCCCCAAGCCGCTCCAAGTTGACCGCCAAGTTCGCTTTGGATCTCAGGGTGTCGGGGTGGTCTTCCCCTAAGGTGCGGATTCGTGTCACCAGTACTTCCTCCTCGACATCCCTAGCCGCCGCGAAATGGCCTATCGCGGCCAATGTTCCAGCGAGATTGGCCCGACTATGCAGCGTGTCGGGGTGATTGCTGCCAAGCAGAGTCCTACGAGATGACACTGTCTCCTCGAGTAGTTTCCTCGCGCGCCGGTGGTGGCCGAGGTTGTAGAGAACACCGGCAAGATTCATCTTGGACCTGAGCGTCTCCGGGTGCTCTCGACCGAGGATCCGAAGGCGAGCATCGAACACCTGTTGCCCCAATTCCAGGGACGCCCGCAGTTCGCCAAGCTCGCTGAGCCTTGCCGCCAGATTGGCTCCGGTGCGCAGGGTGTTTGGATGCTCTGCGCCGAGGATCCTGCGACGGGCGTCCAGAACCTCTCTCTCCAAAGAGGCTGCCCTCCAAACGTCCCCCACAGCACCCAAAGCTCCGGCGTAGTTTGCCTTCGCCGTCAGTGTGTCGGGATGGTCGTCGCCGAGAAGGATCTGACGATGGCCGGCGACCTCGCCGGCGAGTTGCCGAGCCGCCTCCAGCTCACCCAAGGAACCTAGAATTCCAGCGAGATGGCCCTTTGCGCGTACGGTTTCAAGATCAGCGGCCCCATTCAATCGCTCCCGCGCTGCCACGAGGTTCTCGGCTTGCCGTCGAGCCTCACCGAGATCCCCCACGTCATGCAACGAGAGCACCATAAGGCTCTGGGCTCGGAGGGTCTGCTCGTGATCCAGACCTAGGATCCGCTGACAGCGGGCAAGGACAGCGCTCAACTCGTCGTGGGCCTTGGCCACATC
>JBCDIS010000243.1:0-10060 GCA_038748685.1 Acidobacteriota bacterium
AGCCCGCTCCGGTCGCTGTCTGCAATCCTGCAGCAGCGGCCGGAGCGGGCTGTTTTCGTTGGGGTGAATGTCGACGAGCCTCCCGGGCTCCGACCTCGGTCCAAGGCAGCCTCCCCGAGCGATGAAGAACCTGCGTATCCTTACCCCATGATCGGTACCAAGCTGGCGGGTCGCTACGAGTTGGTGGGCGAGCTGGGGCGCGGCGGTATGGCGGTGGTCTACCGCGCCAAGGATCCCCGGCTGGGGCGGGACGTGGCGGTGAAGATGATCCCGACGGAAGGACTCGACGAGACTGGGGTCGAGCGGTTCCAGAGGGAGGCCCAGCTGGTGGCGGGGTTGGACCACCCGTCCATCGTGCCGATCTTCGACTTCGGGAGCCACGGCGGGTGGATGTTCTTCGTCATGCCGGTGCTGCGGGGGGAGACCCTGCACCGGCTGCTCCGTGGCCGCTCCCTCGGCCTCGAAGCGATCCTGGAGGTGCTCATCCAGGCTGCCGGGGCGCTCCACTACAGCCACGACCAGGGGGTCGTGCACCGCGACGTCAAGCCGGAGAACGTCATGGTGTCCCTGCACGAGCGTCGGGTCCAAAGGGTGTGGGTGATGGATTTCGGCCTGGCCCTGGCCCGGGCCACCCCGCGGCTCACCCAGAGCGGCAATCTGCCGGGAACCCTCGCCTACCTGAGCCCCGAACAGGTCCTCGGCCTCGATCTCGACGGGCGATCCGATATCTACTCCCTGGGGGTGATCCTGTACGAATGCCTCGCCGGGCACACCCCCTTTGCGGGGCAGACCGCCAGGGTCCTCCACCAGATCGTCCACGATCCGCCTTCTCCCCGCGGGTTGGAGGCGGCAGCCGGGGGATTGAAGCGCCTTGTGGGCCGCTGCCTGGCGAAGCGCCCTGACGAGCGACCGTCGTCGGGACAGGACATGGCGGAGGAGCTGCGGGAGCACCTTCGCCAGCTGCGGTCCGGGGCCGCGTCGGTGACCTTGGGGGCCGCAGTCGATGGGGTGGGGCCGCCGCTGGCGGGGCGTTCGGTGGAGATGGCCCAGCTCCGTGAGCGGCTGCGGGCGGCCCAGGGGGGCGAGTGCCAGATGGTGCTGCTGGGGGGCGAGGAGGGAATGGGGAAGACCCGACTGCTCCAGGAGCTCGGGGACGAGGCCCGGGGTCAGGGGGCCGCTGTCCTCTGGGGCCGTTTCGGCGAGCGGGAAGGCAGCCTGCCCCTGGGCGCCTTCGGCGAGCTGATCGCCGACCACTTCCGGCAGCGGACCGGGCGATCCGGCACGGGGGAGCGGGGGGTCTCCGGGACGGAGGAAACGCCTTCGAGACCCACCTCGGGGACGCCGAGCTCCGGGGCCGCCTTCGCCGCTTCCGGTGGCGTCCCGGACCTTTCGGACCTGGGGCCCGAGCTGCTGGCGCTCTTTCCGGCCCTCGGCGAGTTCCCCGAGCTGGGGGATCCGGAGCCGCCGTCGGAGGTGCCCACCCAGGCGGAGGCGAACTACGAGCTGGTGGCCCGGACCCTGGTGCGGCTGGGGGCCGGCCGACCTTTGGTGCTGATGATCGAGCACCTCCATCGGGCCGACGCCTCGATCCCCTTGCTGAGATACCTCGTGCGGCGTCTGGGTCCGACCCCGACCTTGATCGTCGCCACCTTCCGCACCTCCGAGGTGGGGCGTCACCATCCCCTCACCCGGCTCCGTCGCAGCGTCGAGGAGGATGCCCGCTGCCAGTACCTGGACCTTCCCCCCCTGGCGGAGAACGAGCACCGCCGGATGGTGTCGGACCTGCTGGGCGGGGGCGAGGTGGCGGAGGAGGCGGCGAACCGCCTCTACGAGGCTACGGAGGGGAATCCGTTTTTCACCGAAGAGCTGGTGCGCAACCTCGTCGAGTCGGGGACGCTGACGATGGATCGCCGCCGGGTCGCCACCCTGTCGGCGGACGGAGTGGCGCCCCAGGACCTCCCGCCGACCATCCAGGACGCGGTGGAGGGCCGACTGGCCCGCCTCGACGAAGGGCCCCTGCGGGTGCTGTCGACGGCGTCGGTACTGGGGCGTCGGTTCCAGATGCGGAGCCTCGAGGCCCTCTGGGGGGAAGCCCTGGACGAGGTGGAGGACGCGGTCGACGTGCTGATCGACAAGGGGCTCCTGCTGGAGGAGCGCCGGGGGCGCGGGGAATCCCTCCGCTTCTCCAGCTCCCTCGTTTGCGATGTCGTCTACCGGGCCTTGCCACGCCGCCGGCGGCGGACTCTGCATCGCCGGGTCGCCGAGCGTTTGGAGGGTCGATTCGAGGGGCGTCTGGAGCGGGTCTATCCGGAGTTACTGCACCATTTCTCGGAGGCGGAGGTGTCGGAGAAGGCGGTGGACTATGGGCTCCGGCTGGCCCGCCAGTCGATCGCCGCCTGCGGTTGGGGAACCGCGATCCAGGCCGCCCGCACCGCCCTCGACATGATCGAAGACGACACGTTGGCGGCGGCCGAGTCCGAGGCCAAGCTGCGGCTTGCCCTGGCGGAGGCGCTGCGGGCCACCGGGGCCATCGACGTGGCGATGCGGGAGGGCCGACGGGCGGTCCAGATCATCGAGTCGGTGGATCCCGCCCAGGCCGCCGCCGCCGCCGGCATGCTCGCCCAGACCGCCTGGCAGGCCCGGCGGGTGGACGAGGCCCAGTCCTGGCTGGAGAGGGGTCTGGCCCTAGCGCGTCGGGGGGACGCCAAGGAGCCTTGGGTCGACCTCTTGACCCTGGCGGCGACGCTGGCGAATCTGCGGGGGGATCGGGTGCGGGCCCGGGGCTACCTCGACGACGCCGACCAGCTGCGCCGCCGACTCGAAGGGGCCGCCGCCGGCCCCGAGGTGTTGTCCGGGGGCGTCCTCCGCCTCGGCATGGCCCGCCGCCTGACCACCCGCGAGCCGGCGGCCACCTACACCGTGCAGGACGCGGAGGTCCTGTTCAACGTCTTCGAACCCCTGATCGACATCGACGGGGACGGACACCCGTCGCCGCGTCTCGCGGAGGCCTTCCGGGCGTCGGGGGACGGCCTCGGGTACCACGTCACCCTGCGGCCGGACCTGGCCTTCGCCTGCGGCACCCCGGTCACGGCTTCGACCGTCAAGGGATCCCTGGAGGAGGCGGCCCGTATGGGGCGTGGGCGGCTGGACGGAGCCGTCGAGCCCCTCTTGGGCTACCGTTCGTTCCTCGACGGCGCCGCCGACGACATCGAGGGGATCGTAGTGGTTTCGGAGCTGGAGATACGCCTCCGCCTGGCGTCTCCGTTGGCGATCTTCCCGGCCCTGCTGGCGTCCACCCCGATCGCCCTGCGTCGCTCGTCGGATCGGTTCGGCACGGGCCCCTTCCGGCAGGCGGGGCGTGTGGGGGACGGCGTGCTGCTGGAACCCAACCCCAGGTTCCGCAACCGCGACGCCGTGGCCCTCGACCGGGTGGAGGTTCACCTGTACGACGGCGCCCAGGAGATCGCCGAAGCCCTGCGTCACGGTGAGCTGGATCTGGTCCGGGACCTCGCCCCGGCGGACGTCGAGGACTTCCTCCGGGCCGATCCGTTCCGCGGCCAGGTCTTCGAAATCACGCAGCAGAACTCCGTTTTCTTGATCTGGAACGGGGGCGGCCCCCGCTCCCGCAACGCCGACCTTCGGCGGATCCTGGGGGGCGTGATCGACGGCCGGCGGATGGTGTGGCGCCTCTTCGCGCGCTTCGCCGTCCCCGCCACCGGCATCCTGCCGCCGGGCACCCTGGGGCACGACCCGGACCGTGAGCGGGAGATCCTGGATCGGTTGGAGGCGGTGGCGGCGATGCAGGACTTCACCCCCCTGCCGGTTCGGCTCAAGGGACTGGTCCACAGCCAGTTCCTCGATCAGTACAAGCTGGTCACCGACGCGCTGCTGGCGCAGTGGTCGCTCTTGGGGGTGGAGGTCGACCTCGAGGAACTGCCCCAGGCTGGCACTGCGGAGCGCCTCGAACGGTGCGAAGACGTCGACTTCGTGATCACCCGCTGGTTCCAGGACTACCCCGACCCGGACAGCTTCACCTACGGGCCCTTCCACTCCCGGGTCGGCATCTATCGACGCCTGCTGGCGGACGCGGGCCTGGACGATCTCTTGGAGCAGGGACGGAGGGAGGGGGATCGGAGGCGCCGGATCCACCTCTACCGCCGGATCGAAGACGAGCTGGTCTTCGGTCACCGGATCTTGCCCCTCTTCCACGACGTGGACTACCGGGTGGCGTCGACCCAGGTCTCGGGGATCCGGCTCCTGGAACGGCCGCCTTACCTCGATTACGGCGCTTTGGGGCTGCTGACCGAGGGCTCGACGCCGGTGGCGGCACCGCCCCGTTCCGGGCGGCTTCACATTCCGCTGCGGGAGCGTTTCGACAGCCTGGATCCGGCCCAGAGCTACCTGGCGGAGGTGGCGGACGCGGTGGCGAACGTCTTCGAGCCCCTGATGCGGCTCGACGAAGGGGCCAACCTCGTCCCCCACCTCGCGGAGTCCGTGCGCTCGGAGGAGGGGGGGCGGCGCTACGTCTTTCGGCTGCGGGACGTCCGTTTTCACGACGGGCGGAAGGTCACCCCGCGGGACGTCCGCTACTCGTTCGAGAGGATGCTGAGATCCTCGGCCCAAAGCGAGCTCGAGGCGGTCAACCTGCCGATCGTCGGCGCCGAAGAGGTGGTCCTGGGGCGCCGCGACGACCTAGAGGGTTTCGAAATCCTGTCGGATCGGGAGTTCGTCCTCCACCTCGACCAGCCCCTGGCGATTCTCCCGGCTCTGCTGACCAATCCGGCCACCGCCGTCGTGCCCGAGGGGAGCGAGCGCTTCGTCGGGACCTGGCGGGAGGGCTGCACCGGTACCGGGCCCTTTTGCCTCGTGGGTTTCGAGATCGGTCAGCGGTTCGAGCTCGCCGCCAACCCGTCCTACTGGCGTCAAGACCTGCCCCGCTGCGAGCGGCTCGTCTTCGACTTCCAGATCCCCCCCGAGGTCGCCGCCGACGAGTTTCGGGCCGGGCGCTACTCCCTGCTCGCGGATCCCCATCCGAAGGCCCTGGAGGAGCTGATCCAAGATGCCGAGGTGGCGGCGGGGCTTCGGGAGCACCCGGCGTTCTCCACCTACTTCCTGACCCTGAACCGCTATCGGGGGGCCTTCGCCGATCCCGAGGTGCGGCGGCGGTTCGTGCGCAACGCCGCCGGGATTCGGCGCCTCCTGGCGGGGCCCCTGGGGCGCGCCGGGGTGGTGGCCCACGGATTGATCCCGCCGGGGTTGGTGGGGCCCGCCCCGGACCGCTATCTGGACCCGCCGGACATCCACGGCCGTCCGCTACGCGGGCTGCGTCTGGCGGTGGGGGTGCATCCCCAGCTGATCGGGAGGTTCGGAACCGTTTGGAACCATTTCGTGGGGAGCCTGGAGCAGTTGGGGGCGGAACTGGAGGTGGTGTGTACGAGCTCGCAGGATCTGCTGGCGGTGGCGGCCTCCGGCGAGGTCGATCTGCTGGCGGCCCGTTGGATCGCCGCGTACCCCGACGCCGACACCTTCGCCAACGTCTTCCACTCGGTGGAGGGCCTGGCGGGTCGTCTGGCGGGGCACGACGGCGTGGATCGGCTGGTGGAGCAGGCGAGGGCGGAGACCGACTCGGCGGTGCGCAACTCGCTCTACAACCGCTTCGAACAGCAGCTCGCCGACGACGCGATCATGGTGCCCCTGTTCCACGAGCAAATGTGCCGGCTGGCGGCACCCGGGGTGGAGGGGCTGCGTCTGCGCTACGGCTGGCCGGAGGTGGCCTACGAGGACCTGACGGCCCGGGGCTGAGGGCGGGCCCGAGGGGACCGAGCCCACCCGTTGCGGATGGGCCGGTCCGTGGATGACCGGGGGACGACGCCCCCGATCACCCGGCGGGATCAGGCCGAGGCCCGATCAACGGAGGAGGATCAGTGGGGGAAGGGGCCGCGGAACTCGGCGTCCCGTAGCTCACGGGTCCACAGGGGGGTGCCGTCGGTGAGGTCCACGGCGCGAACTTCGAGGGGCGCGCTCACGAACTCGCCGTCGCGGCGTAGGACGTGGGGGCGGGATTCGAAGATCAGGCTACGGCCCACCACCACGAAGGGGGCGGTGCCGAGGAAGTGGTCGATCTCGCCGATCACCTGACCGGTGGCCCGGTCCTCGATCGTCCAGCGGTGGGCGCGGGTCCAGTCCCGGTTGGCGCTGTGCTGGCTGGACAGCACGTGACGGCCGTCGGCCGAGAGGTACGTCCGCGAGTACGACGTGTGGGGCGTGTCCACCGCGAGGGTCCGGGGGCGGACCGTCGCCTCCGCGATCGGCGCCTCGGCGACCCGGCCGCTGGCGAGGTCGATGGTGGCGGCACCTTCGAGCTGGACGGGGAGGTTGCGGGGGGCCTGGCCTTCGCGCTCGCTGCGCAGGTAGCCCTGGAGGGTGGCGCTGTTCTGACTCGCGTTCCAGACCACCAGCAGCTCTCCGTCAGCCGGCTGGGCCCAGGCTTGGAAGGTGCGGCTCAAGCCGTTGTCGAGACGGCTCCACAGACCCTCCGGCAGCGGAACGCTGGCGGACATGGAGCGCCGGTTCGGAGCGTTCAGGGGAAGGGCGGCGATCTCCAGGCTTCCGGCGACGGTGGGCTCGGCCTGGGCGATCAGCAGATCGCCGGTGACGGCGAGGGGCTTGTCGGCGGCTTTGGAGGTCCACACCACCGCGCCGGCGGTGAGGTCGACGGCTTCGATGCCGCCGTCGGGGGCGGCCAGGAAGGCCATGGACCTTTCGACGTCCACCACGACGCCGTCGCGGACCATGGTGCTGGAGGAAGGGGTCGCGGCGGCCGCGGTGGCCATGAGCATGGCCGAGATCAAGAGCAGACGGATCTGCAGGGATGGCCTCGAGGACCATCTCGGAAATTGCAGCATTGGGGGTCTCCCGTAGGTTGTGCCCGCGCGCGGTCTCGCAAACCCGTCGTCTTGACACGACAAATTATAGTGGCTAAGGTTCATTGTCAAGGGATCTGGTTAACGCGACACTTCATTGGAACTTAATAGTTCGCACTTCAGTTTGCGCTTCAGAGTGCCGCGTCGACGCCCCGTTTTTGGATTCTCAGCTCGTCTCCACTTCCAGTTCGTTAGCGGTGCCGCACCCCATGGTGCCGGCCACCGGTCCAGGCACTCTCTCGCTCTCGGCGGTTCCGTTCCGTCTAGAAAGGAGAGATCTTGGCCCGAAATGCAGCCTATTCAGTAAAACGCTGACGCCCCCCCTGGAGACCAGAGAGACCTAGAGCCCCCAGAGCCCCTGAACCGACCTACATCGATGCGCCGTCCCCGTCGCCAGTTCTGCCGCCGGGGACGGCGTGCTGCAACCGCCCTCGCGCATCGGCTCGCCCGACCGTCGTCACGTCATCGTCGATCGATCCCCGAGGGAAAGATCACAGCCGAGAATCGAACGTTCGCGTTCGAACGACTGAAACGTCGAGGTGTATCTTGAGTTGCAGATTCGAACTGTCTGAAGCGATGCTCAAAGCGTCCCCCCACCCCCTGCGGAGGCTCGGGCGTGGGACCGTGCTGACCCTGACCCTCGCGGCGGCCTGCGCCGTTGCGACCCCCGCCCTCGCCGAGGTCCCGGCGGATTCCTCCGCGCCGACCTTCGAGTCGAGCCAGACCACGGAGCGATTCCTCTTCGGGCCGTTCTGGCGCCCCCAGGGGCCGGGCCCGATCCAGGACGCCCAGGTCGAGAACGTCACCCCTGACAACGAGGCGGTCGGAGCGATCCACACCGTCGCCCCCCATCCCTTCATCCCGGACATCCTGTTCGCCGGCACCGTCAACGGCGGTATCTGGAAGACCCGCAACGCCACCGATGCCCAGCCCCGGTGGTTCCCCCTCACCGACTTCAAGTCGTCCCTATCCATCGGTGCCCTGGAGTTCGACCCCACGGACCCCTTCGGCCTGACGTTGGTGGCGGGCGTGGGTACCTTCAGCTCCTTCGGTACCCTCGGCGGTGAGCTCACCGGTCTGCTGCGCTCCAACAGCGGCGGCTTCTTCTGGCGCGAGCTGGACGGCGGCGGCGTGCTGACGGGCAAGAACGTGTCCGGCGTCGCCCCCCGGGGTCGCAACATCACGATCTCCGTCGATTTCGCCGACACCTTCACCTTCGACCAGATCGGCATCTTCCGCAGCACCGATCGGGGCGCCACCTTCGCCCAGGTCAGCGGCTCCGGAACCGGTCTTCCCCTCGGTGTGACCAACGATCTGGTGGGGGATCCCAACGACGTCGACCGCCTGTTCACCAGCGTCACCTTCGCCGACGCCGCCGGCGGCGCCAACGGCTTCTACCGCAGTGACGATGCCGGCGCCAGCTGGGCCAAGGTCAGCGACGCGGCCATCGACGCCCTGCTGATCAGCGGCACCACCAACAACGTGGAGTTCGCCGTCGGCGAGCACGACAACGTCTATGCCGCCGTCGTCAACGCCGGACGCCTGGCGGGGGTCTTCCGTTCCGGCGACGGTGGGACCACCTGGACCGCCATGGATCTCCCGGGCACCGTCGAGGACGGCGTCTTCATCGGCGTCCACCCCGGTGGCCAGGGCTTCCTGCACACCTCCATCGTCGCCGACCCCGTCGACCCCGACATCGTCTACATCGGCGGCGACCGCCAGCCCGGCTTCACCGAAGGTTCCGGCGCCCCCGGGGCGCCTTTCCCGAACTCCATCGGCGCCGAGAACTTCTCGGGCCGACTGTTCCGGGGCGACGCCTCGCAGGCCGCCGGCAGCCAGTTCGTCCACTTGACCCACTCGAACACCCTCGGGGGCGTGGGTGGCGGAACGGCGTCCAACAGCTCCCCCCACGCGGATTCGCGGGAGATGAAGTTCGACGCCGCCGGCAGCCTGATCGAGACCGATGACGGCGGCATCTACCGGCGGACCTCCCCCCGGGACAACACCGGCGACTGGCAGTCCCTGAACGGCAACATCCAGACCAACGAGCAGCACGACCTGACCTACGACTCGAACACCAACACGGTGATCGCCGGGACCCAGGACAACGGCACCCCCATGCAGAACATGGAGGGTACCCTCGAGTGGTTCCTCTTCGTCGGCGGTGACGGCGGCGACACGGCGGTGGACGACACCAGCACCCCCGGAACGTCGATCCGCTACTCCAGCGCCCAGAACCTGCAGGCGTTCAACCGCTCCTTCTGGGATGTCGACAACAACTTCCTGGGCTTCGCCTTCGCCGGTCTCAACGTGGTGGGGGGCGGCGCGCCGGTGGTGCCGCAGTTCGTCACCCCGATCGAGCTGAACGAGGTCGACCCGACGCGCATCATCATCGGCGGCGCCAACTCGACCTACGAGTCCTTCGACCAGGGGGACACCCTGACTGAGATCGGCCCTGGCATCCCGGTGAACGGCGGCGCCCGTGACCCGATCGCCTACGGCGCCCCGGGCAACCCCGACATCCTGTACATCGGCTCCGGGGACTCGGTCTTCGTCCGCACGGGTCCGCCGCCGGCGCCCCTGGTGCAGTCCCTGACCTTCCCAGGGACCGGCGGCGGCGAATCGGTGCGGGACATCGTCATCGACCCCGCGGACCCGAACACCGCCTACGCCATCAACCAGTTCGGGGTCTTCCAGACCACCGACGCCGGCGCCACGTGGACCGACGTCAGCGGCACCCTCGCCGCCGACTTCGACATCGTCGCCTTGCGTGCCATCGCCTACGTGGAAGAGGGAAGCAAGGACCGTCTGGTGGTCTCCGGCTTCAACGGCATCTTCGTGGCGAAGGAGAACCAGGGCTTCACCAACTGGAAGCGCCTCGGTCGTAACCAGCCCAACGCCCCGGCCATGGATCTCGACTACGACGCGGCGGACGACGCCCTCGTCGTCGGCTTCCTGGGTCGCGGCGCCTGGAAGATCAGCAACCTCCGCAACAGCTTCTTCCTCGAAGATCTGTTCGAGGATCTGTTCGGCAACTGAGCCCGCCCTCGGCCCGACCGTGACTCTTCACGGCCGGGCCACCCCGCCACCCCCACCCCGCAGCGGTCCCACCCCATCGGCGACCGCCTTACCCGTTC
>JBCDIS010000244.1:0-9987 GCA_038748685.1 Acidobacteriota bacterium
CGGATCGCCGCCGCCGGCACGCTCGGCGCAGTAGTCCAGCAGGCGGCGCAGCCCGCGGACGTTGGCGTCCATCGTCTCGATGGGGTGGAGGCGATAGAAGGCCGGCGACGCGATGGACGCCCCGTGGACGATGTAGGCGACATCCGGCACCTCGTCGGGGACCGGCTCGATGACGTCGTGCTTCAGCCAGCGCACGTCCGGGACCTGCCGAAAGCGGTCGAGCCAGTCGGGGACCCCCCGCTGGAAGTTGTCCATTACCCAGAGATCGATGGGGGGACCGTCGGTGACGGCGTTGTGGTGGACCACCGATCGGGTCAGGTAGTAGCCGAGGAAGCCGGCGCCGCCGGTGATCAGCAGGCCCTTGCCGGCCATGCGATCGAAGTCGGGTCGCAGGCGCCGCTGGATGGCGGCGAGGTCCTCCTGGACAGGGCTTGGGGGAATGGGTTCGCCGGTGGACGGGGCAGCGGCGGTGGACGGTGTTGGGCTCGAGGGCATGTGGCTGGAGAGACTCGGCGGAGGAGAGGTTGGCTGAAGGATGGCCTGGGGGTGTTGTCTACTGGATGGGGCGAATCGAGGGTCCCTCGGTCGCCGGACTCAGACTGGAAATCCGGGGCGGCGTCGGCGTCGCCCACGGCGGATCGTCTGCGTTCGGTGCGCTGCTCACTCTCTTGTGCGTTCTGGAATGACGATCGTACTCCGATATTCGTCCGGATCGGGGTCTAGGATTCAAGGATTTCGTCACCGCCGCACCGTCAGGGTTTCCAGAAGCTCCACCGCCGTCCCGGATGCTTCGAGGGCGTGGAGGCGGTCCGCCGCCGCCGACACCCGGCCCCGGAGCTCTCGGTCCCCCAGGGCCCGCTCCAGGGCCCGTTCGATAGCGTGGGAATCGTCGGCGTTCTTGTCGCCGACCACGGCGAGACCGTGGCGATCGAGGCGGGCGGCGCAGCCGTCCTGGTCGACGAAGCCTGTGGAGTAGACCGCCATGGGGACCCGCAGCAGAAGACACTCGTTGATGGTGCCGATGCCGCCGTGGGTGAGGGCGGCGTCGGCCTGCCCGAGAACCTCCAGCTGCGGCGCGAAGTCGAGGGCCAGGACGTTGTCCCCCGCGGTCGGCAGGCTCTCAGCGTCGAGGCGGCCCCCGAGGCCGAGCACCAGGTCCCACTCCGGGCGCCGTCGAAACACCTCCAGGATTCTGCCTAGGAACTCGGTGTCGGCGGCCCAGTAGGTGCCCAGGGAGGCGTAGACCAGCGGGCGCTCCGGATCGCGGCGCTGGGAAAACGCCGCCCAAGCGTCGGCGGACGGGCCGGGGATCTGGGCCTCGGCGCGGCGGCGGTCCACCATCGGGCCGAGGTAGTGGAGATTCGGGGGCGGATCGTGGGGGAAGTCGAGGGCCGGATCGTTGAAGCAGAGCACCGGCAGGTCGGCGTAGGTCCACGGCCGCAGCCAGTGGCGGCGGGAGACCCGCTGCACGGGGAAACCCCAGTGGCGGGCGACGGCGCGGACGTCGTCGATGTCCACCGTGTCGTAGGCCACCGCCGGGAAAACGTCCCCCCGCCGCCATCGACCCAGGCGTCGGCGCCATTCCATGTGCAGGGTTTCGAGCCGAAGGCGGGTCCAGGCGAGCCACTCCTTCCGCTTACCGGCGGCTCCTGGGACGGGCTTCGCGGATGTGTGCAGGGGCGGCAGACCGGGGGAACGGTAGATCGAGAACCACACCATCGGCAGGGCGGTGGGGATCCCTAGGGGGGCCGTGGCCAGGATCGCGACGTGCAACTCGATGTCGATGAGCAGCAGGTCCGGTTCGAGGCGTCGCACCGTCTCCACCACCTCGTCTTCGGCGATGGAGCGTCGGCGGATCCGCCGGCGGTTGCCGATAGATCGGGCCAGGCGCCACGGTCGCAGAAGATCCCGCGGGTTCGGGGCCTCCGCCTTGGCCTGCTCCAGGTGGCGACGATCGGCTTCGAGGCGGTGGAACCGGTGGCCCTGGGCCTCCACCCGAGGGCCCACGTCAGCGTGGCCGAGGTAGACCACCTCATGGCCCGCCGCGTTGAGCCGTCGGCTCAGCTCGAAGCTGGCGTTGAGGGCACTGGACATGCCGATCGACAGGTAAACGACCCTCACGGTGGCCCATCCCCGCCGACGTCTCCATCCCCGCCGATGTCTCCTTCTCTGCCGCCATCGTCCCCAGGATCGCCGAGCCCGGTGAGGATCGCCGATAGTTTCGCCCCCACCTCCTGCACGTGGGGCTCCTTGAGCACGTCTGCGTGGCGCCCCGGAACCCGTTCAATCCCCAGGTGGCCCTCGACCAGCTCGCCCCAGCCGAAGTCTTCGTCGAAGCGGGGGTCGTCGGTACGCAGGAGCCAGGCGTCCCCGGTGTAAGGGCCCGGGCGGTAGTCCCGCATGGCGGCGAAGTGCCGGCGGGAAGCGTCGTGGTACACCTGCGGCAGGGTACGCATGTCGAGGACGTCGTCGAGCTCCGGAGGGGCCGGCTCTCCGCTCCCCGGGTTCGGCCGATCGAGGCGGGAGGTGAGCTTCTGGGCCGCCTGGCGGGCGGCGTCGGCCACGGAGGCCGCCATCTCCCGCGGATCTTTGGTCAGCAGACGGCGGATACGGCGGGCCAACAGGGTCGGCCCCGGGGCGCCGCGGCCCTCGGCGTGGGATTGGGGCACGCTGTCGATCAGTACCAGCAGCTCCACGGTCCGCCCCCCGGCGGTGAGCTGGCGCGCCATCTCATAGGCGACGCCGCCGCCGATGCAATAGCCGCCGAGCCGGTAGGGGCCGGATTCCTGCACCGCCAGAACTTCCCCGACGTACCGGGACGCCATGGCCTCGAGGGTGCCCTGGGGCTCCGGCGGCGCCTGGATCCCGTACAGCGGGAGGTCCGGGGCCAGGTAGTTGGCAAGGTTGTAGAACCAGCCCACCTCGCCGCCGAGGCCGTGGATCATGAACAGGGGGGGCGCGTCGCCATCCGGGCGGATGGGCACCAGGGGACCCCAGGTCGGCCCGTCGCCGCCGTCCCCCTCGGCGTCGATGGCCGCCGCCAGGCCCCGCACGGTGGCGTCCTGGAAGATCAGCCCCAGCGGCAGCTCGACGCCGAAGTCCACCCGGATCCGCAGCACCAGGGACGGCACCAGCAGGGAGTGACCGCCGAGGTCGAAGAAGTTGTCGTCGAGGCCGTACTCCTGAACCGCAACGAGGTCGTTCCAGATGCGCATCAGATGGGCCTGGGTCGCGGTTTCCGGCGCCTCTGCGCCGGTGCCCCCCCGGGGCCGCGCCGGCGCTTCGACCACGGGCTTTGCCCCGGCGAAGGCCGTCGCTAGCTCGCCGTCCTGGGGCCCGTCGACCCCGGCGGCCTCGATCATCTGGCCGACGGTGGCCTCGACGGGCGTCTGGACCGCCGCCCCCAGCAGGGCGACGAAGCGGTCCATCAGCGCTTTCACCGCGTCTGCGTCAAAGGCACCCTCGGCGTAGCGGAGGTCGACCCAGGTCCGCTCCCCGGGCTCGATGGAGAGGGTCAGGGGGAAGGCGGAGGTGAGATCGCCCTGCACCTTCCTCAACACGAGATCGGTGGACGGCCCCGGCACCCCGGTAGTTTCGCCGGCGGGGTAGTTGGCGTAGGCCACGAGGGAGTCGAAGGGGGATCGGCGCAGGGCGACGCCCCCCGCCGCGAAGAGCCGCGGTAGGGGCAGGTGCTCGTAGTCCTGGACGGTTTGCTGGTGCCTGAAGACGGCGCCGAAGGCGTCCTCCAGGGACCGCTGAAGGATGCGCTCCACCCGCATCGGCACCACGTTCGCCAGCATCCCCACCAGGCCCCCGAGGTCGGGGAAAGCGGCGGCTGGGGCGGAGCGGCCCGACGCCACCAGGCCGAAGGTGGCGTCCTCCGAACCGGTGGCCTCCGCCAGGGCGAGGCCCCAGCAGCCGAGGAAGAGGGCCCCGGGGGTGATGCCCAAGTCCTGGGCCCGCCGTCGAACATCCCGGTCCGGGAGCTCCAGCGGGCGGCGCATGTGGCCCGTGGCCGGTCCGCCGCCGGCGGAGCCCCGGGCCAGCCTCGGCGCGCCGAGGACGTCCCTGGCCTCGGCGCCGAATATCCGCCAGAAGCCTTCCGCCGCCGGCGCCGAATCCCGGCTCCATCGGACCACCGCCGCCAGTTCCGGCGCCGCCGCCGGCGCGTAGGTCTCGCCGCGGCCGAGACAGCCGTAGCGCCCCAAGACCTCGCCGAGGACCGCCATGGAGGACCAGCCGTCCAGCACTAGGTGGTGACAGACCCAGATCAAGAGGTGCTCCCGGTCCCCCAGGCGTACCAAAGTCAGCCGCCACACCGGAGCCAACTCGGGGTCGAGGCCCGCGCGCCTGGCTTCGGCGACGAGGGTGTCCACATCGCGACTCTGCTGCTCGGGGTCCCGGGCCCGCAGATCGAGGTGGTGGATGTCGAACGGAGGCTCGGGCACGACCGCCTGCACCGGGTGGGGCAGATCCCGCCAGTGGATCGACGAGCGCAGCGCCGGGTGGTGGGCCACCGTCTGCCCCCAGGCCAGGTCGAAATGGTCGGCGTCGAGGGGGCCCTCTAGGCTCGCCCGGACCACCAGGAGCCCGCCGCCGTCCGTGTCTCGGGCGTCGTCGGTGCCGGCGACGGTTGCCCGGGAGTGGTGGGCCAGCAGGGATTCCTGGACCTCGGTGAGCCGGAAGGCGTCGTCCACTTGATCCAATCCGGCCCGTTCGAGGGCCAGCCGAACCGCGGCGGCGCTCGGGTCATCACCCAGCTCGGCGGCCTCGGCGGCCAGCCCCCGAAGGGCGGCTTCGAACCCCTTCCCTAGACGCTCCACCGTTTCGGAGCCGAGCTGCCCTTCCACGTAGGTCCAGCGGACCTCCAGGGTGGGCCCGTGAAGGGACGCGTTGATCTCGAGGGGGTGGGAGCGGGCGTTCCTGGGATCCCGGGACGTCGCCTCCGCCCCCGGCATCGGCCGGAGGATCGCGTCGTCGTCCACGGCGGTGTTGCGTCCGAGGTAGTTGAAGAGCACCGGAGCCGGGGCCGATCGCGGCGTGGCCTCCAGGATCCGCAGCACCTCACGGAATGCCCTCGGCGGATCGCCCGCCAGTGCATCGAGGTCGAGGACCAGGGTGCGGACCGTGGTCAGCCAGCCGACGGTGCGGGAAAGGTCGAGCCCCTGGAGTTGGTCAGGGTCCCGGCCGTGGCCTTCGACGTCGAGGTGCAGAGGTCCTGAACCGCCGGAGTCTTGGATCCAGGATCCTAGGGCCCGGGCCAGCGCCGTGGTCAGCACGGCATCCACCGGGGCGCCAGCCCCCACCGCCTCCAGCAGCGGAGCGGCGTCGACGGGCTGGACCCAGGTCCTGGCGTCGGCCTCCGTCGACGAGGGGGGTATGCCGTCGAAGGGTAGAGCCGTACCGCCGTCGTCGAGGGCTCCGCCCCCGCCGTCTTCCAGGTGTTCCTCGGCGTGCCGTGCGATGGACGCCGTCTTGGGGGGGAGGGCGATCGCCTCGCCGGCTCGGCTCTGGCGGTAGGCGGTGTCGAGATCGGCGAGGACGATGGACCACGACACCGCGTCGATCACCAGGTGGTGGACGGCGATCAGCAGGCGGCCCGGATCCCCGAACCTGGGGACGTAGAGCGCGCGGAGGAGGGGGCTGGCGTCGAGGCGGAAGCCGGCCTGGACCTCGGCGGCGCAAACATCGAAGTCGGCGCCGTTCTCCTCGACGTCGAAGGGGATATCGGCCGATGGGCTGTCCAGGATCTGTCGCCAGCCGTCGCCGTCCTGCTCGAATCGGGCCCGCAGGACGTCGTGGTGCCCGAGGACCGCCCCCAGGGCTTGCCGAAAGGCGTCGACGTCGAAGTCCGCCGGCACCTCGAAGAGGGCCGACAGGTTCCAGTGGTGGGGCGCCGCGATTCCCCGGTCGAGGAACCAGCGCTGGACCGGCAGCAGGGGTACCGGTCCAGTGACGGGATCCCCGGCGGGGTCCGCGTCGTCAAGCGGATCGCCGCCTGCGGCGCTTCGGGCCCGCAGCGCCGTCGCCAGCTCGGCGACGGTGGGGTGGGCGGCGATGTCCCGGGGCTCCACCGGCAGGCCCTCCTGCCGCAGCTGGGACACGGCTCGGATGCCGAGGATGGAGTCCCCCCCGAGGCGGAAGAAGTGGCCGTCCGCTCCGACGCCGTCGACCCCGAGGAGCTGCCCCCAGACCCTAGCGACGGTGGCCTCCACCTCGTCCCGCGGGGGCGGGCCGTCGTCGGTTTGGGATGCGCCGGCCGCCGGTTCCGGCAGGGCGCGGAGGTCTACTTTGCCGTTGGGGAGCCTGGGCAGGGCGCGGAGCACCTGGATCCCATCCGGCACCAGGTAAGGGGGGAGGGCCCCCCGCAGAGCACGATCCAGCCGGACGTCGAGGGGTTCGGTTTCGGGGGCGTTGCCTTCCGCGGGGGCTGGGACCACGTAGCCCACCAGCCTCGGTGGCTGGGTTGCGGTGACCTTCACCGCGGCTTCGGCGACTTCGGGCCTGAGGAGGAGCTGGGCCTCGACTCCCTGGGTCTCGATTCGATGCCCCCGGACCTTGACCTGGCCGTCGGCGCGGCCGAGAAATGTGAGCACCCCGTTGTCGTCCGCCACCGCCAGGTCCCCGGTGAGGTAGGCCCGGTCGCCCTTGACGGGGAGGTCGCCGCCGGGGAGATCAAGGGCGGCGAAGCGCTCGGCGTCGAGGTCGGGCCTACGCCAGTAACCCTGGGCGACTCCGGGCCCCGTCACCCAGAGCTCCCCCGCCATGCCCGCGGGCACCGGACGCCCCGCGGGGTCCAGCAGGTGGATTCCGGTCCCCGGGATGGGGCGGCCGATGGGGACGACCCCGGACTCCGCGTCATCGACTTGGTGGACGACGCACCACACCGTCGCCTCGGTGGGTCCGTACTCGTTGAACAGTCGGGCGTCCGGCAAAAGGCGGCGGTGGGCCCCCGGTAGGCCGGGGGGGCAGGCCTCACCGGCGACGATCACCGTGTCGAGGGATCGCAGGGCTTCCGCCTCCACCTCGTCGAGGAGCACGCCGTACAGGGCCGGAAGGCAAAGGGTGTGGGTGACCCGGTGATCGCGGATCAGGCGTCCGAGGGCTTGGACGTCCCGCTCCTCGCCTGGGGCCGGCAGCACCAGGGCGCCGCCGGTGGCGAGGGTCCAGAAGATACCCGCCACGCTGCTGTCGAAGGCGAAGGGGGAGAGGAGGAGAAAGCGGTCCACCGGTGCGCCGTAGACCCCGAGGCGGGCGTGGGTGGAGTAGGCGAGGTTTCGGTGGGTGACCCGCACCCCCTTGGCGCCGCCGGTGGAGCCGGAGGTGTAGAGAAGGTAGGCGAGGTCGTCGGGTCCGGGGTCGGGCCCGGCTGCCGCGGCGTTCTCGGGGATCCCGTCGAATCGAACCACCCGATGGACGCCCTTGGGTAGGCGCTCCGCCAGGTGGTCCTGGGACACCACCACCGGCGCGCCGGCGTCCGCCAGCACGGCCTCGAGGTGCTCCTCCGGATAGCCGGCGTCCAGCGGCAGGTACGCGCCGCCGGCCCGCTGGATCCCGAGGATGCCCACCAGCATGTCGAAGGAGCGCTCGGCGAACAGGCCGACGGGGACCCCGGGTCCGACCCCGAAGGGGCGTAGCTCCGCCGCCAGGGCGTCGGCCCGGGTCAGCAGCTCGCCGTAGGTCAGGGTGGCGCCGCCAAGAATCGCCGCAGGCCGCTGGGGGGAGCGCCGGGCGCAGGCGGCGATCTCCACCGGAACCGGGGGCAGGTCCGTCTCCACCTCGGCTAGCGGCGCCCCAGGGGACTCGCCTGGCCCCACCAGGGGCACCCGTCGCAGGGCCGTGTCGGCGTGGTGGGGGAAGGTCTCCAGCAGCGTGCGGTAGCGATGGAGCAGACGACGGACGTAGGCGGTAGGGAACCGGTCTCCGTCGAAAACCACCCGCAGCTCCAGGGCCTGCCCTGGAATCGCCAGGACGGCGAGGGGGTAGTTGCTCTGCTCGACGAAGTCGAGCTCGGTGATGCCGAGTCCGACCCCTGAGCCGGAGTCCGACCCCGGTTCGAGGTCCGCGGGGTGGTTCTCAATCACCAAGAGGGTCTCGAAGAGGGCCTCCCCAGGCGGTAGGGGGGCGGAGCGCTGGAGATCCGTGAGGCCGCAGGGGGCGCGGGACGCCAGGGCCAGCTGGCGCCGCTGCACGTCCCGCAGCCATTCCACCAGGGATCCCTCTCCGTCGAGGCGCAGTCTCAGCGGCAGCGTTTCGAGGAAAAGACCGACGGCCCCGTCGATCCCCGGTAGGGTCGGCGGGCGTCCGGAGAGCCCGAGGCCGAAGACGACGTCGTCACTGCGGGAGAGGGCGCCGACGAGGATCCCCCACGCCCCCTGGAGCAGGGTGCCGAGGGTCAGCCGGTGTTGCCGCCCGAAGGCCATGAGGCGGGAGGTGGCCTCAGCGGATAGCGCGCCGTCCAGCTGCCTGTGGGTGGGGCCGACGGGCTCCCCAGGCGTCCCCCGGTCCTCGGTCACCCGATCAGGGAGGGGGACGTCGAGCCGGTTCGCCTCGCCGACGTCCGACAGCTCGTCGGCCCAGATGCGGAGGGCCCCCTCGGTGTCCTGCTGATCCCGCCAGGCGATGTAGCGGGCGAAGGGGAAGGGCTCGGGCAGCGCGGAGCTCCGCTGCCCGCGGGCGTCGGCGTAGAGGACCTCCAGCTCCCGCAGCAGCAGTCGAACGGACCAGCCGTCGAGCACGGCGTGGTGGAAGGTGAAGAGCCACCACCAGCGGGCGTCGCCGGTTCTTCGGAGGGTCAGGCGGAGGAGCGGCGCCGTCGCGAGGTCGAATCCCCGCAGGCGGTCTTCCCGGATCGTCTCCCGGACGGCGGTTTCCCGTTCCTGGTCGGTCAGGGGGCGCCAGTCGTCCACGTCAAAGGGGAGCTCCACCTCCCCCTGCACCACCTGCAGGGGCTCGTCGAGGCCGTCCCACAGAAAGGCGGTCCGCAGGGCGGTGTGACGGTGGACGAGGGTTCCCCAGGCGCGGCGGAAGGCGTCGACATCGAGGGACCCGTCGAGCACCGCCGTCACCTGGTCGACGAAGACTCCGGTGCCGGGCTCCGCCAGGGAGTGGAACAGCATCCCCTCCTGCATCGGCGTCGGCCGGTAGAGGTCCTCGACGTTCTCGAAGCTCATGGTCGGGGGCTCAAGGCTTCTTGCGGCCGAGGACCGCCGCCAGCTTCTTCATCTTGTCGGCGTCGAGGTTGGCGAGGGGGAAGTCGGCGGCGGCGGGGGCGGCCTGGGAGTCGACGCTGGTGACGCGCCCGAGGTGGGTCTCGAAACGGGCCCCCTGGTAGGCGATGTCGGCGGTGGAGAGGCGCTCGGGGTCGAAGGTGAGCCGGACCTCAAGCCGTCCGTCCTGGATCCAGCCGTCGACCTCTAGGGCGAATGGGCGGCGGACTCCGGCGCCCCGCACCAGTTCCAGGGGATCTCGGAAGCGGAAGGGGCCGCTGCGGGGGACGAGGGCGTCGGCGGCGCCGAGGAAGTTCACCAGCACGTCGGCGCGGTCGGCCTCGGCGAGACGGCGGCGCAGGTCGTCGTCCGGTGAAAGGTAGCGCAGCAGGCCGTAGCCCAGGCCGGAGCCCGGGGTGCTCCGCAGGGCGTCCTCGGCGGCGCGGCGGGCGCCGTCGGCGGCCCCCGGCCCTCCGAGATCGACGATTTGGCGGAGGTCGATCCGCACGGGGTAGAGGGTTCCCAGCCAGCCGACGAGGCCCGCCGGATCCGCGGCATTGCCCCCCAGCAAGGTCCGTCGGCCGTGCCCTTCGACCCGCAGGGTCACGGTGTCGCGGCGGGTCCAACGGGCGACGGTCCAGGCGGTCGCCGCCCCCCGGGCGGCGAAGGCGGGGGGGACCGCGCCGGGGGGGGGTCCCGGGAGCCCGGGGGAGGGGGGGGGGTCGAGGGGTTGGCGCCGGCCAGGGCAACGGTCCCCCCGGATACCCGCGCCGGAGAC
>JBCDIS010000245.1:0-9943 GCA_038748685.1 Acidobacteriota bacterium
GCGAAAGCTCTCGCAGTCGCCTGCGCAGTTCTTGTCTCCGGGAAGACTCCAGACTAGATCGCAGGCCACGGTCCAGAAGCTCGCGGGCCACACCGAGCCGACAACGACAGCCCGGTAGGACCGTCGGGGCGACGCAGCGAAGAAGGGAGCGGCCCAGAGTCTGTGCCTGCCGGACGGCTGAGAGGTCGTTGAGGGGCGGGGACGGACCGCCTACGGGCTGTGGGGATCTCAGATCGACCTCCAACTCCGGGGCCCTGGCGACCCGCTCGAGGGAGGACCAGAACTTCATGGAAGATCGACGGGTTTCCAGGGCCGTCTCGAGCCCGTGGAAAAAGTTTGAGGGGATCGAATCCCTGGGGTCGTTCAGGCCTCGAACCCAAGGTGGCCGAACCCTCGGCCAACTCCCTCCCACGGATTCTTCCCAAAGGACGACACCATGAAAAACGAAACCTTGATCCTCAGTCTTCTCGTCGCCTCGCTCGGCCTGGCTCCCGCGCAGGGCCAGGATCTGTTTGCCATGACACCCCTCGAAGAGCTCCAGCCCGCCAACGTGCGTGAGGTGGAAGCGGTCGAGCTGGCCCGTTTCGACCTTTCCAACGGCAACGAGGTCTACTTCTTGGGAGTCCCCCAGGACGACGAGCTGATGATCGAAGAGATCGCGGACGCCGGTCGCGAGGTCTTCGTGATCGACCCCGAGTGGACGGCCGCGGAGATTTTCCACCGTCTCGCCCCCGCCGATCTGCCAGTCCCGCGAATGATCGCGGAGACGGATGACGGAGGCCTCCTGGCCTACCGGTCCGTGGTCGATCGGCTGGAGAAGCCGGTGGCGGCGACCGACTCCGACCTGGTGGGCGCCCAGCCCATGGGTCGTTCCGGCAGCGGTTCCTGTGCCAGCGGCTCGGCGGGTGCGAACTACTTCCGGACCCATCACTGCTTCACCCTCGGTGGGCCGGGCTACGGCTCTAGCGAGCAGTACTGCTACGACGGCGCCTGGAATACCCTTCAGCGGGACACCTCCTCGAAGCGCCGGGCGACCTACACCCGCATGGCCTCCTGCGGCGGTAGCTGGAACCGGGTCCGCCACTCCTACAGCACCACCTCCGGCTTCCACACCCAGCTGGACCGCTTCATCGAGCCCCAGAAGGTGGTCAGCCACTGGAGCGCCAAGGGCGGCGTCAAGCGGTTCCGTCGAGTGCGGATGGAAGAGCTCGGCGCCAGCGGCTGGGTCCGCGGCTGGATGAAGCACCATTCCGAGCGGGCCGAGGGCTGGTAGGCCGAGCTCGGACGGCGTCTCGGGACGGTCCCGACTCCGCGATCCGCGGGGCCGGGATCGTCGTCTTTTAGGGCTTGGTTCGGCGGTCCTCTGGGTCCTCGCCGCATTCCTACGCGCGGAACCGATGGGTTCCGCCACCAAGGAGGAGGGCCTGGCGCTGGCCTGGCTGTTGATGCGGCGGTTTCGAGGGTCCAGACCGCCCCCCTGGCCACGTTCATGACCGACCGTCCGGCGGAGCTCGTGCTCACGACCCGTGGGTGGCGCCATTACGGCGAGTTTGCCGCTGACTACACCCCGCCGCGGGCCGTCGGCGGGCGGTGGCGTCCAGCCTGTCCCAGCGGACTTGGTGCCCCGAGCGCCCTGGGGCGAGAATCTTGATCAATTCTTCATCGAGTCTCTTCGAACTAGAGATGTGACGGGCCAGTGCCGGTCCGTCGGGAGTGCTTTCCTTTGACCAGCCCCCCGATCCCCCCTAAGCAACGGCCGGTCCTGGACGCCCTGCAACTCGTCGGCCTGTCGGCCTTTGCCGTCGGCCAGCCGTTGCTCGACCTGCTCGGCGCCAAGCCCGAGTTCTTCGCCGTGCGCAGGTCCGAGCCCCTTGATCTTGTGCTGCTGGCGTTTCTCGCCTGCTCCGTGCCGGCCCTGCCGTTCGTGGCCGCCGAGGGGCTGGTGGGCCGCCTTTGGCCGCGGTGGCGACCGACCGTGCACCTCACCTTCGTCGCCTTCTTCGTGCTGCTGATCGTCCTGCCGCCCCTCAATCGCACCTTCGGGGAAGAAGCTTCGGCGTCTGCCCTGATTCCCGCCGCCCTGGCCATCGGCGTCGGGGCGGCGGCGGCTTGCGGCTTCTTCCCGGCCACCCGCATGGTGCTCAACCTATTCGCCGCCGGCCTGGTGATCTTCCCCCTCGCCTTCGCCCTGCGGCCGGGCGTCGGCAAGCTGCTGACCCCAGGCGGCGCCAGCGTCACGCCCGTCGCCAGCCAGGCGCCGTCCCTGCCGGTGGTGATGGTGGTGTTCGACGAACTACCGTTGACGTCCCTGCTCCAGGACCCCTGGACCCTGGACGCGGTGCGCTATCCCCACTTCGCCGAGCTGGCGGCCGACGCCACCTGGTTCCGCCGCGCAGCCACGGTCAGCGACTTCACCATCCAGGCGGTGCCGTCGATCCTCACCGGGCGCTACCCGGCCCCCGGCCTCTTGCCCATCGCCGTCGACCATCCGGACAGCCTGCTGAACCTGCTCGGTGTACCCGGTGCCGCCAACGTCAGCGAGTCGGTGACCCATCTGTGCCCGCCGGTGGTCTGCTCCCAGGAGGGCGGGCCGGGTTTCCTCGCCCGCCAGCGTTCCCTGTGGCACGACGTGGTCGTCCTCTACCTGCACCTGGTGACGCCGGCGGACCTGGCCGACGGTTTGCCGCCGGTGGATCAGAACTGGATGTTCTTCGCCGACCGGGACGACTGGAAATCCGATTGGGACCGCCGAGTCAAGACGGATCGGCTGGCCCAGGTGGACGCCTTCTTCGAAGGCTTTCGGGCGTCGGAGGAGGGTTCCTTTCACTTCCTGCACGTGCTCCTGCCCCACGGCCCGTTCGACCACTTGCCGTCGGGCCGCCGCTACAGCTTCGATGGTCACCTGCCGGGCCGGGGGGGCCGTACCACGAAGGATCCGGCGGCGGCGGTTGAGGGCTACCAGCGACACTTGCTGCAGGTGGGCTTCGCCGACCTCCTGCTCGGCCAGCTGGTGGCGCGGCTCAAAGAAGTGGGCCTCTACGACCGCGCCTTGCTCGTGGTGACCGCCGACCACGGCGCCAGCTTCCTGCGGCCCGGGGAGGAGCGCCGCCACCTGACCACCGACAATGTCGCCGAGATCGTGCCCGTGCCGCTGCTGATCAAGGCGCCGGGGCAGCGGGCCGGCGTCGTCGACGATCGGCTGGTGGAAACGATCGATATCCTGCCGACGGTGGCGGAGCATGCCGGGGTCGAGGTGCCGTGGCCGGTGGATGGCCATAGCCTGGTGGGTCCGCGGCCGATGCGTGACGGCATTACCTTCTTCCGTCACAAGGCCGGCTCCCGGGAGCGCCAGGTGCTGAGCTCCGAGGCCCTCGACCTAGGAGACTTCCTACACCGCAAGGCCGACCTGGTGGGCACCGGCGCCGACTCCGGGGGACCTTACCAGGCCGGTCCCCTGCGCCGGCTCGTGGGCCGCCCGGCGGCGGCGTGGACCGAGGAGACGCCGTCGAGCCTAGTACCGGTGCTGGACCTGCCGACCCAGGCCTTCTACCTCGAGCCCGACCCCCATTTCGTCCCCAGCCATCTCACCGGCCGGCTGGAGGCGGTGGGCGGCGGCCCGCCCCCGGGCCCCGTGCGCCTGGCGGCGGCGGTCAACGGCCAACTGGCTGCCGCGACCCTGTCCCGCGGCGACGGCGCCTTCTCCTTGCTGGTGGCGGAGGAGGCGTATCGCATCGGCCACAACCATCTGGAGCTGTTCGAGCTGCGGGGCGAGGTTTCGGAGGCGATCCGGCTGCTGCCCATAGGCACCGACATCTCGTCCGAGCAGACGCGGCCGGCCAACCTGATTTTCGAACCCAACATCTCCCTTCTCGGGGTCCGGGTGTCCGGCTTCCACAACCCAGGCACCTGGCCCGACCTGGGGCCCATTCGCTGGACCGACGGCCGAGCCAAGGTGTCCATTCCAGCGCGCCTAGCGCGGGGCGCCACCGGCCTGCGGCTGGAGCTGGCCAGCAGCGGCCCGGACGGCACCCGCCTGCGCATCCGGGTCAACGGCCGCAAGGTGTTCTCTCGCAAGCTGGACAAGCTACCCGAGGATCGCCTGTGGCCGATAGAGGTCGACCTGGGGGAGACCGCATCAGACGGCCTGGAGGTGGTGCTGGAGAGCGGCTCTTTCGTGCCCAAGAAGCGGAACCGGAATTCCGAGGACGAGCGCACCCTGGGCGTGGCCGTGGCCAGCTTGGAGCTGATGCGCGGGCCATCCTGACTCGACGGAACCGGTCCCTAGGGGATGTCTCCCCCGATCCCACCCTAGGCCCCCGTGAACGATCGCTTCTGTGACAGACGGTCCCATCAACATCGGGCCCTGATTGGCCCCTACAACCACCCCCCGTCGGAGGCCGATCTCGGCCCGTTCTGAATCTCCGAATCGAGCAGAAGTCGACGGCTGGCTCCTAGAATTTGAGTTCCAGGAGCCAGCGCGAGCGCGATCAGAGCCCGAAGGACACCTCGAGGCCCGCCACCAGCGGCTCACCGGAGCGGGCGCCGGTGGGGGGGAACCCCTGGATCAAATAGTCTTCGTCGAAGAGGTTGCGGGCGAAAGCCGCGACGGTGAATTCATCCCAGTCGTAGCTCAAGCGCAGGTTGACCAGGGTCCGCTCGTCGGCCTTGAAGGCCGGGTCGTTGTCTTGGTCAGAGAAGAAGCTGTCCTGGTAGTTCACGGTGCCCTGCAGCAACCAGCGCTGGGCCGGGCGCCACCGCACGCCGAAGGTGCCGGAGACGTTCGGGGCGAACGGGAACTCATTGCCGTTGAAGACTTCGTCACCGTCCACGAATTCCGTGAACTCGGTTTCGACGAAACCGACGCTTCCGAAGAGACTGACTTTCTCCGTCGCCTTGTAGTCCAGCTGCCCTTCGAAGCCATAGACCCGGGAGGAACCGGCGTTCACGGTGATGGTGTCGAACTCCGAGTCGAGGGCCGTGCGAACGCTCACCTGCTGATCTTCCCAGTCGATGTAGAAAACGTTCGCGTTGAAACGGAGCCCGCGCTCCGGCAGCAAGGTGCGCAGCGCGAACTCGTAGTTGAGCGTGCGCTCGGGTTCGAAGTCGCTCACCGAAAGGGAGATCAGGGACTGCGAGCGGCCGCCGGCCCGGTAACCCTCCTGGAAGGTGAAGCTGGCGATGGTGTTCTCGGTCACGTCATAGCTCAGCCCGAGCTTCGGAAGGAAGGCGTCGTACTCCGCCGAGAGGTCCTGGGGTGGCTCGGAGGGCACCGTGAAGATCGGCGGATTGATGAAGGTCTCCGTGCGGCTCGCATCGCGACGCTCCTCGTCGTCGAATCGCGCCCCGGCGGTCAAGGTCCAGCGCTCGGAGAGCGCCAGATCGATTTCGCCGAAGATGGCGAAATTCTCGGTCTCGATGGCGTTGACGAGGGAGCCGGTCACTGAGAACCCCGGCGGCAGGCCGAGCACGATGCCGGGAAGTGTCGCCTCGAAGGTCGAGTCCTCTTCGAGATCCGCATAGTAGAGCCCGAAGACGCCGCTCAAGCCCCGGGAGCCGGCGTAGAGAAATCGCAGCTGCTGAAAGAGCGAGCTGGCTTCCTGATCGGCGACGAGCAGGTTGCCGGTGGTCGGCGACAGGTCGGCGTCTTCGATGCGAATGTACTCGTGGTCGTAGACCGTCGTCGTGGACTGCATGGACCAGCGATCGCTGAGGACGTAGCTCAGCTCTAGGGTTGAGATCTCATGGATCGAACCTTCCTCCCCGGGCTCATCCGAGAAGTTGAAACGCTCTTCCGGGAAGAGACTGGACTCGATCACGTCTTCTCCGCCCCTGCTGTCGGTGTAGGAGAACGTGAACATACCGCTGAAACGCTCCGTGACGTCGAAGCGCAGCTTCGCGCGGGCGGTGAGCGCTTCGCGAAAATCGTAGTCGTCTTCATCGCGGGTTGGATTCTCCACCCATCCATCGGTTTCGCGGTTGTCCACGGAAAGGCGAAGCGCGACCCTGTTCTCGACGAGGGGTAGATTCGCCGCCGCGGAGACCTGAGAGCTCCCCAGGCTGCCCACCGACAGTCGGCCTTTGAAGTCTTGCTCGTAGGTCGGATCCGCGCTGCGCAGGATGATCGCGCCGGCGAGGGCGTTGCGACCTTGCTGGGTCGACTGGGGACCGCGGAAGATCTCCGCCTGCTCCAGGTCCCAGGCGCTGTAGGGGCCGAAGAAGGTGGCGATGTTGTTGAGGGTGGCGCCGTCGACGGTGACGTTCACCAGCTGGCCGCCGCCGCCGCCGAAGCCCCGCTGGTCGATGCCGCGGATCGAGAATCCCTTGAAGCCGAAAGAAGCGTTGACGTTCGGCGTCAAATCGATCAGCCCGTACAGATCCGTTGTCGAGCTTTCCTCCAGCTGCGAGCCGGTCGTCACGGCGACGCTTTCCGGAGTATCTTGCAGGCCTCGTACCTGCTGCTGACCGGTGACGGTGATTTCATCTACAAAGCGTTCCGAACTTTCCTCCGCCACGGTGTCGGCCGCCGCGTCGCTCGCCTCCTTCTCCGCGGTGTTCTGACCGGAGGATGCAAGGGGAAGGCCGAGGACGAGGAAGAGGATCAAGACATATCTGCGGCAAATCATTGGGGTCTCCTGGCGCCGACGAGCTCGGCGTCCGTTAACGACTCGCAATTTTTTGGTGTTGACCGGAAGTGGTTCGCCGGAGGCATGGCCCCGGCGGTCTGTCACAGCAGTTGCCCCCGGGGATGGGGCGAGTTGCGGTGTGGCCTCTCGGGAAGGTGGGGCGGCCCCGGGGGCGCTGAGTAGACGGCGTCCCGCGGGGCCGGATGAGACGCCGAAGAGCACAGGGAAGAAGCTGACGCCGACGGCGTTAGCGCTGGGGGTCTACCAGGGAGCGGTCCGGTGGGGGTACTGGTCACCGCGTCAGTCGCTGCCACAGTCGGTTCTCGGTGCCTCTTCTCGTCAATTCTTCGGTGTTGAGCATACCCGAAAGACCCTCGACCTGGCTCCAAAAAGCCGGGGCGGCGAACGCCCCCGTAAACAGGCTCCCTTCACGGCCACCCCAAAGACCAAAGCCCCCGCCGCCGCCGATTTCGAGTTCTCCGAAGGCGCCCAAAGAGGTTCCTCCGTCACTACGAACCGTCAGTGAGCCAAGCCCACACCTTCGACGCTGGGGCCGTTGCCAATGGCAGGGCCTCGACGATCGCCGGCTCCGGCTCGCGCGGATCCCTGACGATGAGCGGCACCTGCAGCGCCGAGTCGTAGAGCAGGAGGACGTGGGTCAGCTCACCGTGGTGGCCGAGACCTTATCCGCCGGCGGCAGCAGCCTCTCGATCTGCTGCCCGTCGAGAGTGAAGGGACCGACGCGCCAAGGTGTCTCTTGCAGGTCGAACTTCGGCGCCAGCTGCTGCCGTAGCCGTTCGATCAGCTCGCTGAACCTTCGGCCACGGGCTGGCGTCTTGGAGAAAACTCGACGAGAATCGACCGATGAAGAAGAAGCTTCTTGGCCGACGAGCCGCGAGTTCCTGCCCGTGGTCCATTTGGACGGCACTTCACCTCGTCGTATCGATGGCGATCGCCATGGGAATCCTCGGATGTGTCGCTTCGAAGGCTGAAGTCTCGGCCCATCCCGACGACAACGTCGGTAAGAATGAGAACGCCAGACATCGGATTCTCCTGACTGAGACGAAGCGGTATTCGCAAAACGACGAAGAGTTGATCATCCGAGACTTCTTTGAAGACCGCCGGGGAGGCGTGTTCTTGGATGTCGGAGCAGGACCGTGGAAGCACCACAGCACGACGCTTTATCTTGAAAAGCACCTGGGCTGGACTGGAATCAGTGTCGACGCTTTGAAACGGTACCGTCGAGGGTATGAGAAGCACCGTCCGGGAACCCGTTTTGAAGCGTACGCCGTGACGGATCAGTCGGGAGGTACGATTCCTTTCTACGTCGCCGGAGATGTGTCCTCGACGGACTCGACCTGGAAGGATCGCTTCCGGGGGACTCGAGACCGCGAACCGCGCGTGGTGGAAGTTCCCCAAATCACCTTGAACGATCTCTTGGATGGGCTCGAGGTGAAGAAGATCGACTTCCTGTCCATGGATATCGAAGGCGGAGAGAAGAAGGCGCTCGCGGGCTTCGACATCGCACGATTTGCCCCCGAGCTCGTGTGCATTGAAATGAATGAAAGTGAGAAGGCGCAAGCGCTGGTTCCGTATTTTGAAAGCCACGGCTACGAGATGCTCACCTTCTACCGGGCCTACGACCGGGTTAACCGGTATTTCGCGAGGCGCTCCGCAAGCGATTAGTTGCCGCTCCGGTTCCATCGGGAAACATGGGGGCCATTGAGACCATTCGCCCATGGCGAGGGCCGATACGACCTGCGGGCGAAGCCGCGAAGAAGTGAGCGGCACAGGGCCTGTTCCTGCCGGTCGGCTGAGCGGTTTCTAAGGCGTAGAGGGGGGACGGCCTACGGGCCGTGGCGACTCCTTCTGACTCCGTACCTTGGAGCCGATGGAAGCCGGGTTTCAACTGAAGCACCACACTGGGCGCCGACCTCGCGTATCGCCTCGAACGTTCCTTGGTGAGGGGGTATGTAGAAACAACCGGGGTGCAACGCTTCGCCCACGATGGACAGCCACGACGGGGACGGCAGGAAGGCACCGAGGACGGCGCTCGTGGCTCATGGCCGGGTGGATCTCCAGGTACATCCGGCCCTCGATCCCGAGGTCTTGGTACGCTTGGCAAGGACGCGAACCCGAAGCTTAGACCCCGAGCTCCGGGGGACCGCCCCCCTTCGGAGCCACCTCGGGCATGGGCCGATATCGCCGGGAGAACAGCCATGGGTGCAGCCGCGAAAGACGACGTGACGCGCTGGCTCCTCGAGTGGAGCACCGGGGACCGGGAGGCTCTGACCAAGCTGCTTCCCATGGTCTACGACGAGTTGCATCGGCTGGCGTCGAGTTACATGCAGCGCGAGCGCCCCGGGCACACCTTGCAGCCGACGGCCCTGGTTCACGAGGCTTTCCTCAAGCTGGTCGACCAACGGCGAATCGAGTGGCGCAATCGGGCCCAGTTTTTCGGTGTGGCCGCCCAGGTGATGCGGCGGATCCTGGTCGACCACGCGCGGGCCCGCCAAGGCGCCAAGCGCGGTGGCGACGCGCCTCGGATCAGCCTTGACGAATCGGCGGTGGCGAGCCACGAACGGCCCCCCGAGCTGATCGAGCTGGACGCGGCCTTACAGAGACTCACCGAGCTGGATGAACGCAAAGGAAAGGTCATCGAGCTCCGCCTCTTTGGCGGCCTGACCATCGACGAAGCCGCTGAGGTGCTCGGTGTCTCGACCGGCACGGTGATCAACGACTACAAGCTCGCCCGTGCCTGGCTCTATCGCGAGCTGCGCCGGGAGCCCGGCGATGGCCCGTGATCGTTGGCAGCGCGTCGAGGAGCTGTTCTGCGGCGCCCTCGAGATGCCAGGCGAAGCGCGAACCGCCTTCCTGATCCAGGCCTGCGGCGACGATCGGGAGCTATTGCTCGAAGTTCGTGAGCTGCTTTCGGCCCACGACGCGGCCGAGGGCGAGGAGACGGAAGACTTCCTGGAGGCCGCCGTCGACGGAGAGGTCGATCGGCTGGTCGCAGGCCGGGACAGGCAGCCTGAGGGGCGGCGAATCGGCGCCTATCGGATCCTCCGCACCTTGGGCGAAGGTGGCATGAGCACCGTCTACCTGGCCACCCGCGCCGATCGGGAGTTTCGGCAGTGGGTCGCGGTGAAGGTCATCAAGCGAGGTCTGGACAGCGACGAGATCCAACACCGCTTCCAGCGCGAACGACAGATCCTGGCCAGCTCGAGCCACCCCAACATCGCCCGATTGCTCGACGGCGGCACCACGGAGGACGGTCGGCCCTACTTCGTCCTGGAATTCATCGACGGCCAGCCCATCGA
>JBCDIS010000246.1:0-9901 GCA_038748685.1 Acidobacteriota bacterium
CCAGCTCCTCGGCGCTCAGCAGAAGCTCCGTGGGGCTCAGGGTCGTCACCGGCTGCCCTCCGAGGGGCCGCCGGAAATGGGTGATGAACACGAACCTCTGCCCTTCCCCCAGCTTCTGGAGGATCGCCCCCAAGGCTTCGGGCCCAGGCCCCCCTAGGTCTCTCCAGACCCAGACGCGGTCCCCGTCGCCCCTTCCGCGGACATCCTCCGGGGATCCAACGGAAACGCAGCCTGGTTCCGCGGCGAGCTCACCGTAGACGGTGGTCTCCCCCCCTTCAGGCCAGGTCCACAGGCGAACCCCGGGGCCCTGGCTAGCTCGTACCCGCCGCAGCCAGCGGGCCGCCGGGCTCACGACCCGCTCCGCAGCTCCGCCAGCCGATCCCGCACGACCTTCATATCCTCCCACGTCGGCCGCTTGAAACTCACGTCCCGCAGCAGTAGCTCAGGGGGATGGGTCACCCGTACCGGCACGCCAGAAGCCGTGTGCCAGACTCCGCGCAACGATCCCATCTCCCCTCCGTCCCCTAGCAGGGCGCGGGCCGCGTCCAGGCCCAGGGCGACAATCAGCTTGGGTCGTACGGAATCGATCTCGCTCCCCAGAGTCGCCCCCCCATTCACGTCCCCGGGAGCTAGGGGTTGGGCGGATCCCCCCGGCACCGACAGGCCCACTAGGCGAACGTCGACCCGTCGCAGACCGATGGCCTCGATGATCTTGGTTAGGAGGGCTCCGGCTGGACCTTCGAACGGAGACTCCCGTCGGCTCCCGCCGCCGCGGGCCGTTGAACCGACGAACATCAGCTCCGCCCGGGGGTTGCCGCTGGCTAGCACCGGCCGTCCCACTCGACCCTCAGCCCGATCGCCGAGCTTCGGGCCCCCGAGACCCCGGTCCGGGGAGAGGTACAGCGAGTCGTAGCCGAGGCCCCGCAGGTAGCTCAGCAGCTCGTTCCAAGGCTGCGTCGAGCGCTCGGCCACGGAATCCCCGTCGATCAGGCGCCGGCGTCCTCGCCCTCGGCGGCCTCGCCCTCGGCGGCGGCCACCTCGGCGGTGACTTCAGGCTGGCCGTAGTCCCACTCCACCAGCTCCGTCAGGATCTCCTCCATGGCGGCGGTGGTGGGCTTGGTCGGCTTGTCGAGCTTCGACGCCGCACCGCGCATCATCTGCTCCGCCCGCTGGGCGGCGAGGAGCACGTATCGGAATTTGCTGTCGATCTTCTCGGGCAACGTCATCATGGGGATCGTCTCCTGGGACAAGAGCACCGCGCGTCCGGGATGAGCCGGCCGCGCCGGTGGCTCGAAGCTGGCTGCGGGCTACGCTGGAGCCTCGGATTCTGAAGCTAGGGATGAGGGTGGGAGGGTCTCGAGAACCTCCGTGATCTGCCCCCGCATGCGATCGCGGCGGTGGCGCGCGGCGAGGAAAACGGAGGCGAGGGCCTCGCAGGCACGGTCCAGATCGTCATTGACGATAACATAATCGTAGTCGACGCAGCCCCGGATCTCGGTCACCGCGTCGGCCAGGCGGCGGTCCATTTGAGCCTGGTTTTCAGAGCCCCGGCCCCGCAGCCGCCGCTCCAGCTCGCCGTAAGACGGAGGCAGGATGAAGATGGAGATCGCCTCCGGCACGCGGCGCCGGACCTGACGCGCACCCTGGACATCGATCTCCAGCAGGACGTCGAGATCGTCGGCCCGGAGCCGGGCGACCTCGTCGAGACTGGTGCCCTTGCGATCTCCGTGGACCATCGCCCATTCGAGGAAGCCATCCTCCGCCACCATGGCGTCGAAATCCGTCGCCGACACAAAGAGATAGTCCTTGCCGTGCACTTCCCCGGGGCGCATCGGCCGCGACGTGTGGCTGACGGAGAATCCGAGGCGCTCGGCCACCCTCGGGTAGCGCTCGAACAGACGGCGGTTGAGGGTCGTCTTCCCGGCGCCGGACGGCGCCGAAAGCACAAAGATCCCGCCCCGCGGCGACGGTGCCTCACTCGACATTCTGAACCTGCTCCCGAACCTGCTCGCACAGGACCTTGCCGTCGAGGACCCGCTGCACCAGCTCGCTGTCGCGGCACTTGGAGCCGATGGTGTTGAGCTCGCGGAAAATCTCCTGACCGAGGAAGTCGAGTCGCTTGCCGATGCTGCCGACGGAGGCCGCCACCTCCCGGAAGTGCTCCAGGTGGGAACCCAGCCGGTCGAGCTCCTCGCTGACGTCGCCCCGATCCACCAGCACCGCCACCTCCTGGGCGATCCGGGATTCGTCCGGCAGCACCCCGTCCAGCAGCTGTTGGATCCGCTGCTCCAGAGAGGCCGCCATCTGGGCGGGGAGGGCCGCCGCAAGCTGGACCATCTCCTCCCGCAGGGCCTCCAGGCCGTCGATCCGTTTCGCCAAGGCCTCCGCGAGCTTCGCCCCTTCGAGGGTCCGCGCTTCCACCATCTGGGCGAGGGCGTCTTCGGCGACCCGGAGGAGCAGGGCCCGATCGTCCTCCTGCCATTCGACGCTTTCGTGTTCGAGACGCACCGCGTCGGGCAGGCGGAGGAGGTCCCCCATCCCGAGGCCACCGGTGACGACGGCGCGGCGCTCCAGGTCCGCCGAAAGGTCACCCAGGGCCCGGATCAGGTCCTCGTCCACCTTCGGCTCGATCCTCCGCCGGCCAACCGCCTCGATCTCGCAGGACATCTCGACCCGGCCCCGCTCCAACTGCCCCGAGAAGAGCTCCCGAAGCGCCGGCTCGGCGTCCCGCTGCTCGTCCCGCAGCCGCAGCACCAGATCGAGGAAACGATGGTTCACCGACCGTAGGACCAGGGTGATTCTGAAACGCTCCCCCTCCCCGCTCGCCCTTCCGAAACCGGTCATGCTTCGCATGGACTCTCCCCGCGCCGCGGCCTCTGCCGGGCGGTCAAGATTCGCTCTCCCGCCCGTCACGGAATTGCAGGTCGTGGAGGCGGCGGTAGATACCGCCTTTGCGGAGCAGGTCTTCGTGCTGCCCCTGCTCGACGATTCTCCCGCCGTCCATCACCACGATCCGATCGGCCCGCTGGACCGTCGACAGGCGGTGGGCGATCACCAGCGCCGTCCGCCCCTCCATCAGGCGCCCCAGGGCCGTCTGGACGAGGGACTCGGCTTCGCTATCGAGGTGGGAGGTGGCTTCGTCGAGGATCAGGATCGGCGGGTCCTTCACCAGGGCGCGGGCGATGGCCAGGCGCTGGCGCTGGCCCCCCGAGAGCTTGAGGCCCCCTTCCCCGATCCACGCGTCGAAGCCCTCGGCGGAGTCCTCGATGAAGTCGAGGGCACAGGCGGCGTCCGCCGCGGCGCGGATCCGCTCCATGTCCAGGTCGTCCCGGCCGTAGGCGATGTTGCCCCTCACGGTGTCGTTGAACAACACCGTGTCCTGGGTGACGATGCCAATCTGGGCCCGGAGGCTTTCGAGGGTCCCGCTACGGATGTCGACACCGTCGAGGGTCACCGCCCCTTCACTGGGGTCGAAGAATCGAGGCAGTAGGTTGACCAGGGTCGACTTGCCGGCGCCGGAGTGCCCCACGAGGGCCACCACTTCCCCCTTCGGCACCACAAGGTCGATACCGTCGAGCACCGGCTTGTCCTCGTAGGCGAAGCGGATCCCTTCGAAGCGGATCTCGCGTTCGAGGGTCGGCAGATGGACGGCGTCGGGGGCGTCCTCGATGTCGTTGGGAAGCTGGATCACGTCCATCACCCGATGGGTCGCCGCGAGGGCCTCCTGGAGGGTCAGGTTGACCTTGTTGAGGCGCCGGATGGGGTCGTAGAGGGCGAGCACCGCCACCATGAAGGTCACCAGGGTGGAGGGCTCGATCTCCCCCTTGCGCACCGCCTGGCCGGCGTAGATGAGGAAGCCCGCGGCCCCCAGGACCGCCACCGTCTCGATCACCGGCCCTGAAGCGTAGGCGAGGAGCTGGGCCTTGAGGCGCACGGCGAGGTGCTTGGCCGTCGCGCCCCGGAAACGGCGGAGCTCGAAGGCCTCCATGCCGAAGGCCTTCACCACCCGGTGACCCCGCACCGCCTCCGCGACGAGGTTCGAAAGGTCCGCCAACCGCTCCTGGCTGCGGTGGCTGGTGCGCCGCATGCCCTTGCCGAAGCGCGCAATGGGGTAAGCCACCGCCGGCACCAGGAGGAAGCAGGCCAGGGCCAGCTTCAGGTTGAGGGACAGGAGGAACCAGATCAGCCCGAGGAGGGTGGGGACCTGCTGGAAGAGGTCGACGAAGCGGGTGGAGACCGAGTTCTGCACCACGGCGACATCGTTGCCGACGCGGCTCACCAGTTCGCCGGAGGGATGGTCCGCGTAGAAGCGACTGGACTGGCGCAGGATCCGCTCGTAGAGATCGTTGCGCAGGTCGTTGGTGGCTCCGAGGCCGATGACCTGGAATAAGTAGCCGTTGGCGAACTGGCTGGTGCTCCGCACGACGACCACGATCACCAAGAGGAGCGGAATGAAGTAGACGACCTCCTGCTCGTCGATGCCATAGCGCCGCTTGAGGTCCCGGTACGCGTCCTGGAAGATCTGCTCGAGGTCCAGCTTGCCGAGCCCGAAGGGTAGGGCCGACGCCGGGTCCAGCGGGTCCCCGTCCGAGGACGCCTCCCCCTCCGCGGAGTCCGCTCCGCCGCTGGAAGCTCCCCCACCCGGGGCGAGGTCCGCCACCGACTGGTCGGTCTTCAAGACATCCGACAGGACGACCTGGAAGACAGCGATCAGCAGCACGCTGCACAGGGCGTAGAAGGCGGTCGCCACCAGAGCCAGCCCCAGTTGCTTCGTGTAGGCCCGGAAGTACGGCAGCAGGAACCGCAGGGGCCCGGAGGGGCGATCACCCCGACCTGCGGACCGCGCCGGCGACGGGGAGCGGCTCACGCCGAAGCCCCCCAGCCCAGGTGCTCGGCGACGGCGGCGGCGGCCCGGCCGCTGGCGCCGCTGCTGCCGAGGGCCCCCCGCAGATCCGCCAGCCGGGCCCGCATGGCGCGGATCCGGTCGTCGTCCGCGGCCAGGGAGAGGGCCTCCCGGGCGACGTTGGCGGGTTCGGTCTCGTCTTGGAGGAGCTCCGGCACCACCCGCTCTTCGAGGACCAGGTTCACCATGCAGAAATGGGGCAGATCCACCAGCCGGCTAGCGAGCCAGTAGGTCATCGGGTTGAGGCGGTAGAGCACCACCATGGGGGTGCCGAGGAGTGCCACTTCGAGGGTCGCTGTCCCCGACGCCACCAGGGCGAGGTGACAGTCCGCCACTGCGCGGTGACGGTGGGAGCGGACCCGCTCCACCTCGACCCCCGACTCCTCCAGCAGCTCGTCGAACAGCTCCGGCGGGACCGTGGGGGCCTGGATCAGGCGGGCGTGGACTCCGCGGACCGCCCTCATGGCGCGGACCGCTCCGAGCATCGGCGGTAGCAGGGCCCTCACCTCGCTGCGGCGGGATCCGGGCATCAGGGCGACCACCAGATCACCGACGGGCCCGTGTGGCTCGGCATCCCACCGGTGGTCGAGCCGCGGGATCTCGTCCACCAGCGGATGGCCGACGTGAGCCGCCTTGACCCCATGCTCGGCGTAGAAGCCGGCCTCGAAAGGAAAGAGCACCATCATCAGGTCGACGTCCCGCTCTACGGCCTTGACGCGACCTCGACGCCAGGCCCAGAGCTGGGGGCTGATGTAGTAGATCACTTCGACGCCCCGGCGGGCGAGCTTGCGGGCCAGCCGCATGTTGAAATCGGGGGAATCGATGAGGATGGCGGCCCGCGGCTTGCGGCGTTCCACGGCTTCGAGGAGCTGGCGGAAGATCTGACGGGCCCGGGGCAGGATCTTGACCACCTCGGTGATGCCGACCACGGCGATCTCGGAGCTGTGGGCGAGGGCGTCGAAGCCGGCTGCCTCCAGCTCGTCGCCGCCGAGCCCGAAGGCCCGCACGTCGCCGACGAGGTGCCTGAGCTCACTCAGTAGACGCGCGCCATGGAGATCGCCGGAGGCTTCCCCGGCGACGATCAGCAGCTCGCGGTCGCTCATGCGGTCAAGCTCGGCCGTTCAAGGAATCGGCGCCGGCGGGCCGGAGGGGAAGAAGTACATGATCCAGGCGAGGAGCAGGCCTCCCCCCACCAAGCTGATGAACAGCGTGGCGAAAAGCTTGACCCTCTCCCGCGTTTCACGGCGCGACAGCAGCGCGAAAAACAGGCTGATCATCGCGGCGTAGATCACCATGAGCAGGAAATGACTCATGCCTTCTTGCTCCTGCCCTTCCCCTTACCGCCGGACTTGGCCTTGCCGTCGGACTTGGCCTTGCCGTCGGACTTGGCCTTGCCGTCGGACTTGGCGGGATCCGCATCGGGATCGTCCTCGGGGTCGGACGGCGGAGGGTCGATCTCCTTACCCCAGGTGATGTCCCAAGCGTCCAACACCAGAAGGAAGTTCATCAGGCCCGCGGTCAGGATGAACGCGCTGCCGTACTCGTAGCCGGCGGCCTGGACATCCCCGGCGTAGCCCATGCCGAGATGGAGGATCAAATACGGCAAGCCGCTGCCGAGGCCGCCGAAGGTGGCGAGGATCAGCAGGGGGGATCCGGAAAAATGCCACGGCAACCGGCCGTCGAGGCTCGCGCCGAGGGCCAGGGAGCCCAAGACGATCACCGTGAAGGCGAAGCCCCGGGCCCGGCGGCCGAGGTAGACGTGCCCTAAACCGGGCAGAAGCCAGGCCAAGAACGCGGCCAGCCACGGATTGGCGAGCGGCAGGGATGGTGGCGAGGCGGCGGCGCGCTTCGTCATCGTGGTGGACGCGGGAAAGGAGCGGAAGCTCTCACCGGAAATCCGGCAAGGTCCTGCCTCAGGTGTTCAGCATTTCCTTGAGCTCTTTGCCCGGCTTGAAGTAGGGGATGCGCTTGGCCGGAACTTCGACCTTGGCGCCGGTCTTGGGGTTGCGACCGATCCGCGGACCGCGGCTGCGGACCCGGAAGCTGCCGAAACCCCGAAGCTCGATCTTGGATCCGTCCCGCAAGGAATCGACGATGCTTCCGAAGACGGTGTTGACGATGATTTCCGCATGCTTCTTGGTGAGCTGGGTCATGCCTGCGACCTCTTCCACCAACTCGGCTTTCGTCATGGCATCCTGCTTCGACAAGATCGTCACCTCCAGTCCAGGGATGGAAAGCAAACGGGCCCACCGGACGGAGCCGGCGGGCCCGACGAACCTCACTCTTCTTCGGAATCGCCGGCGTCGTCGGACGCGGTGGCGATCTCGTCGACCTCTCCGGCGGCGGCTTGGCGGGCCGCGGCTTCGAGCTCGGCGATCTCGGCCTCATCGGGCTGCGGCACGCCGCGCATCGTCAAGCCGACCTTCTTCTCGTCTTCCTCGATGCGCAGGATACGGGCGCTGACCCAGTCCCCGACGCGGTAGTGGTCTTCCAGCCGGCCCCCCGGCAGGTCGATCTCGCTGATGTGGGCGAGACCCTCGAGACCCTCGTAGATGTCGATGAAGAGACCGAAGTCGGTCACGTTGACGACCTTGCCGTCGAGGGTGTCGCCGACGCGGTGGCTGACGACGAAGTCGTCCCACTCGTTGGGCAGGAACTCCTTGATCGACAGCGAGACCCGCTGGTTCGACACGTCGATGTTAGTGATCCGGGCCTTGACGGTGTCGCCCTTCTTGAGCACTTCGCTCGGGTGCTTGACCCGCTTGGTCCAGCTCATGTCCGAGACGTGGATCAGGCCGTCGATCTCCTCGGTGATCTCGACGAAGGCGCCGAACTCGGTGAGGTTTCGGACCTTACCCTCGATGATCGAGCCTTCCGGGAACGAGTCCGCCAGCTCCTCCCAGGGGTTGCGCTCGGTCTGGCGCAGGGAGAGGCTGATGCGACGCTGGCCCATGTCGAGCTCGGAGACGATGGCTTCGACCTGGTCGTTCACCGACAGGATCTTGGCGGGGTTGACGACCTTTTTGGTCCACGACATCTCGCTGACGTGGATCAGGCCCTCGACGCCCTCCTCGATCTCGACGAACGCACCGTAGTCCACCAGGCTGACGACCCGGCCGGGGACGCGGGAGCCGATGGGGTACTTCTTGTCGACGAGGGTCCAGGGATCCTCGGTGCGCTGCTTGTAGCCGAGGGAGACGCGCTCGGTCTCCGGATCGAACTTCAAGATCACCACCTCGACGTCGTCGCCGACGCCGAAGTGCTCCGAGGGGTGGTTGACCCGGCCCCAGGAGATATCGGTGATGTGGAGCAGGCCGTCGATGCCGCCGAGGTCGATGAACACACCGTAGTCGGTGATGTTCTTGACCACGCCGGGCAGCAGCGCACCCTCCTTGAGCTTCTCGAGGGTCTCGGCCTTCTTCTTCGCGAATTCCTTTTCGAGCACGGCCTTGCGCGACAGCACGATGTTGTTGCGCCGACGATCCAGGCTGATGACCTTGAATTCGAGGTCTTGGCCCTTGAGCGACTCGAGGTGCTTGACCGGCTTGATGTCGACCAGGGAGCCGGGCAGGAAAGCGCGGAGGCCGACGTCGACGGTCAGGCCGCCCTTGATGCGGTCGATCACCCGGCCGGTGATGACCTCGCCATCCTTGTAAGCGCCTTCGATCTGCTGCCACACGCGCATGCGCTCGGCCTTCGCCTTCGACAGCAGGACGTGCCCTTCCTGATCTTCGGTCTTCTCGAGCAGGACCTCCACATCCTCGCCCACCTGGACGCGAACCTCGCCGTCCTTGGTGAACTCGTGAATCGGGATCAGTCCTTCACTCTTGTACCCGACGTCGACGACCACTTCACTATCTGTGATCTCGACCACCGTGCCGGTGACGATTTCCCCCTCTTCGAGATGCCTCATGCTCTCGTCGTAGAGGGCCACGAGCTGCTCGTAATCGAGCTGCTCGAGGTCGTCGACCGCCACAATACTGCCGGTCGTCTCGTCGTTTTGTTGTTCCATGGTTACGAATGCCTCCTTCTTATGGGATCAGACGCCGGAGCGTCTGTCGCTGGCGCACTGGCCGAATTCTCGGGCAAGCCGAGTCGCAATGATCGACGGCTTGGGGTCTTGATCGCGACTGCTCTGGGGACGGGTCGAGCGTGGTGGGTCTCGCGCCCGAGGGCTGCCCACAGGGCTTCACTGCCTGAGAACTCGGGGCCTTGGAGTATAGGAGTAGGGACCTAGGGTGTCAACCGCTCCCGGAGGCCCTTTCAGCGGCCCTCCGGGCCGCAACCGCGCGGGCCATTTCAGCCACCACTTCGGAGCTTTCGAGGCCCGACGTGTCGATGAAATGGTAGGTGTCGTCGCACACCAGGGGGGACTCCACGCGGTCCCGGTCGCGGGCGTCCCGGAGCTCCAAGTCGGCCCGAACGCGGGCCCGGTCCACCCCCCTGCCCGTTTCGGCCAGCTGGCGGAATCGCCGCTGAGTCCGGACCTCGGGATCGGCGCCGAGGAAGAATTTGAACGGCGTGTCCGGGAAGACCACGGAGCCGATGTCGCGGCCCTCCACCACGGCGCCGTGGACGCTGGCCCCCTGCCGCTGGTACGCGACCATCCGGCGGCGGACCGCCGGGTGGACCGAGACCTTCGACGACGCCTCGGTGACTTCGGGGGCGCGGATCCGGTCGCCGACGGGCTCGCCGTCGAGCCAGACTTCGAGGCCGCCTCGGCCGTCGGCCCGCAGCTCCACCTGGACGTCCCCCAGTTCGCGTTCCACCGCCGCGCCGTCGGTGGGGTCGACCCCCCGCTGCACCATCGCCAGCGCCACGGCTCTATACATGGCGCCGGTGTCCAGAACCGGCAGGCCCAGCTGCTCCGCCAGGAGACGGGCGCAGGTGCTCTTGCCGACGCCGGAGGGGCCGTCGATGGCCACCACCATCGGCCCGTCCCCGCCGCTCGAAGGCGTCGGAGTCATCGGCGCCCCCGGCCTCCGCCACGGTTCGAGG
>JBCDIS010000247.1:0-9874 GCA_038748685.1 Acidobacteriota bacterium
AAGCACTTTCCGCACAGTCTTTGGAAAACGCTGCGCGTTTCCCACAGTTCCCACAGCCCCGACGACGGCGCTATCTCTCGGTCGTCGATTTACGGAGAAGCATACAAGGGGCGGGGCTTGCCCCCGCCCGCACAGCAAGAAAGCCAACCGCGTCCCCATGGATCGACTCCCGCCGAACCGTCTCTGGGGTAGGGGCGGGGCTTGCCCCCGCCCGCATAGCAAGAGGATGTGGCTGTTCCGGTAGGGATCGATAGGCGAAGGTAGCGCCCACCCGAGGAGCCGAAACCTCGGCGGTCCAAGACGGGCGGGGGCAAGCCCCGCCCCTACTCCGGAATCCGCGAGCTGGGGCTCGCCGGCGACTCCGGGGGCGATGGCGGCGGGGGCGAGGTCTAGGGCTTCGCGAGGACCGCGTCGAGCCGCGCCCGCTCCCGTCGCAGGGCCGGATCGTCGGGGCGACGCGCCAGGGCCTCCGTCACCCGCTCCAGACCGCGGCGGGCCATCCTCTTCGAGCCGCCGGGGTCGGCGCCGGCGGTCATCTCCGCACTCCGTCTTAAGGTCTCGACGCGGAGCAGCTCCACCTTCGGCGAGGGGGAGTCCCCCGGCAGGGCGTCGACCAGGCCCCGCGCCCGCGCCAGGGCGGCGCGCCACCCTCCCCCGGAGGCGTGGAGATCGGCGGCCGCGAGCAGGGCGACCCGGGCTTCGAGGCGGCGGTGCTCCCGGGGCAGGGGGTTGGCGATGGCCCCCAGGGCACTCGACGCCGCGGCGAGGTGGACGGCGGCGGAGTCTCCGACGTCCATGGCCTCCTCCGCCAGGAGCAGGTGGGCGCGGACGAGGTGCCGGGAGGCTTCGGGGTCGCCGGGGGCGGCGTCGAGCCGGCGGCGGAGGGCTTCGAGGGCGAGGTCCCCCCGGCCGGCGGTGAGGTGGGCGGCGGCGATCTGGGTGTGGGCCTCCGAATAGTCGGGGGAGATCTCGAGGGCCTGCCCGCAGGCGTCCAGGGCCCGCTTCAGGGTGGCCGCCGGATCCCGGCCGTGGGCCAGCTCCTCCTCCCCCGCCCGGGCCTCCACCTCGCAGATCGACGCGTGGACGGTGGTGGGGGAGGAAGCCCCCAGCTCCAGGGCGCGGCGGTAGGCGGCGACGGATTTGCGGTAGAGGGGGAGGCTCGACGGCATCCCCGCGTCGGTCCGGGAAAAGGCCCAATAGCCGTAGCAGGTCCCCAGCCACTCCCACTCGAAGGGGCGACCGGGCCGCAGCTCCAGGGCCCGCTCCATGTCCGCCACGGCCCCTTCGAAGAGGGGGTCGTCCACCGGCTCGCCGAGCTGCAGGGCGTGGCCGGCGAGGGTCAGCCGGCCGGCGGCCCGCAGGGCGTAGGCCTGGGCATTGCGCGCTTCGATGGCGAGGGATTGGGCCGCCAGCGCCTCCACCTCCCGCAGGCGCGGGTCGGGGGCTTCCCCCAGGCGCAGGGCCAGGTGGGCGGTGAAGTTGAGCAGCATCCCCAGCCGCACCGGCGCCTTGTGGCGGCGGGGGTCCACGGCGAGGGCGCGGCCGCAGTCGGCCCGGGCGCGGTCTTCGAGGCGGGTCAAGGCGTCGAGGGCCTCGGCGGGGTCGTCGAGGGGGAGGAAGCGGGCCTCCAGGGGGGCGGCGTCGCAAAGGGCGTAGTGGGCGTCGGCGGCGCTGGGGGCCTTGTCCGCGGCGCGGCGGCTCGACGTCAGCAGCCCGTCGAGGGCGTCCCGGGCCTCCCCACGCCGGCCGGCCCTGAGCAGGTCGAGGGCCCGCTCCCGGTGGACCAGGCCCTCCAGGAGATCCGCCTCGAAGCGCCAGGGCTCGGCCGCCTGGGCGTCGCCGATATGGCGGAGGGCGGTGTCGAGGTCGCCGGTGTGGAAGGCCACCATGGCGAGGGACCAGGGGTCCTCGGGGGGGGCCTCCCCCGGAGGCGCGAGGTAGCGTTCGACGTCCCGGGCGAGGTCCTCCCGCAGCCGCTCCCGGGCCCCCGGGGTCCCCGCCATCTCGATCCGGCGGTCGTCGTAGTGGGCCGCCAGGGCGCGGGCGGTGACGGCGGCGAGGCCGTCGGCGCCGGACCCGGCGTCGAAGGCGCTGCGCAGGTGGTCCAGGGCTTCGCCGGGGCGGTCGAGGGCGTAGAGGGCGCGGCCCAGGGCGTAGTCCCCGGACCCCCGGGCGCGGGATCCGCTGGCCTCGACGACGGCCCGCAGGTCCTCGGCTTCCCGCTCCAGCCGCGCCATCGCCGGGCCCACGTCGTGCTGCGGCAGCAGCTGGAGGAAGCGGGCCCGGGCCTCGATCTCCCCCGCCCGCTGGGCGAGGCGCTCGGCGAGGGCGGCGCGGGCCCGGGCGTCCCGCTCCCCCGCCACCGCCGTGACCAGCAGACCCACCAGCCCGGCCACGGCCACCGCCGCCGCCGCCGTGGCCCGGGGGTGGCGCCGCAGCCGCCGGCGCACCCGGGTGACGAAGGTGGTGGGGCGGGCCTGGGTGGGCCGACCGGCGAGGAAGGCCCGCAGGTCGTCCGCCAGGGCCTGGGCCGACGGGTAGCGACGCCGGGGCTCGGTTTCGAGGGCCCGGTCGACGATCGCTTCGAGGTCCGCGGGCACCTGGGGCGCCGCCGAGCGCAGGGGGGGCGGCGGCCCTTCGAGGACCCGCAGCAGGGACTCCACCTTCGACCCGCCGAGGAAGGGGTTGTGCCCCGCCACCAGCTCGTAGAGCAGGACCCCGAGGGCGAAGACGTCGCTGCGGCGGTCGATCCCGCGGCTGCCGCTGGCCTGCTCCGGCGACAGGTAGCCGGGGGTGCCGAGAACCTCCCCGGTGACGGTGGCGCCGGGGACGTCTTCCATGCGGACGATGCCGAAGTCGAGGACGAAGGGGTGCAGGCGACCGTCGTCCCGCCGTTCGACGAGGATGTTGCCGGGCTTCAGATCCCGGTGGATGAGGGATTGGGCGTGGGCCGCCTGCACGGTCTCCGCCACCGTCGCCATCACGTCGAGCTTGCGTTCGAGGGGCTCGCCTTTGAGGGCCTCGCCCAAGGGCAGCCCGTCGACGAAGCGCATGGCGATGTAGGGGCGGCCGTCCGGGGTCTCCGAGACCCCGTAGACGTCGCAGATGTTCGGATGGTCGATCCGGCGCTGGGCGCGGGCTTCCCGCTGGAGGCGCGCCAGGGATTCGGGGTCGGTGCGGTGGAGCAGCTTGAGGGCGACGTGGCGCCCGTGCTCTTCGTCCCACGCCTTGAGGACCTCCCCGGTCGCGCCTCGGCCCAGTGGAACGGCGGTGGCGAACGGCATGGGTCGATCCTACGCCGACCGCCGCCGCGATCCCAGATCCTCTTTCTCTGTGGGTCGAGCTCCCTACGCCGACCCCCGAAGCAGCGGAGCTACGGCGTCGAGCTCGACCAGCGGAGGAGGTCCCCCGACTCGAAGCCGTCGTCGAAGAGCAGGTCGACCTGGAACTCGTGGGCGCCGATGTCGGGAACCGGGGTTCCTCCGGCCGTCCCCGGGGTGATCCGCGGCCGGCCCCCGAGGTCGAGGGGGCCGAGGAACTGCCCCGAGGCGAAGAAGCCGCCGTCGATGGCGGGGGAGCCCGGCAGGAGGCGGTAGTCCCCCGCCGCGTCGTCCATGAACAGGGGGTCGACGCCGACGAGGTTGGCCTCGACGAGGATCGCCATCCCCATGAGGTCGAGGGAGTCGTCGTCGTTGCCGAAGAAGATGGAGTTCTGCACCCGGCTCGGGGCGGCGACGGGGTCCTCCCCGGCGACGAAGACCACGGTGCTGTCGTTGCCCGTGAAGGTGGCGTTGACGAGCTCGGCGATGCCGTCGTCGAGGGCGCTGAGCCGCGTGCCGATGCCCGGCGCGTCGGCCACGAGGCTGTTGCGCACCGTCGCCCTGGAGCCCACCCCGTCGGCGATCACCGTGGCCTGCAGCGCCCCCGGCTGGTCCATCGTGTTCACGTGGCGGTTCGCCAGCAGCTTCACCCGGTCCACCAGGATCTCGCCGCCGTCGCGACCGACGACGCTGAGCCCCGCCGTGGGCTGGAAGCCTCCGGAGGCGGTGACGTTGTCCCGCAGCTCCCCCCCTTGCCAGTCGAGGGTGGCGTCCCCGACGGTGGTGATGCGCACGGCCCCTTCGAAGGCGGAGGTGCCGCTGGCGCTGGTGTTGCGCAGGGCCACCAGGTCCCGCACGGTGACCGTGGCCTGGCCCGTCGCCGACATGGCGAGGGCGCCGGAGCTCGGGCTTTGGTTGCGCTCCAGGTTCCAGCGTTCGAGGGTGAGGGCGGCGTCCACCGTGAGGCTGAAGGACGCCGGGGTGCCCGTGGTGACGATGTTGTCCCGCAGCGCCACCCGGCGGGCCGCCGCGGTGACCTGGTCCCTCAGGTCGAGGAAGAGGACCAGGGAGGCGTCGCCGTCCACCCCGGCCTGCTCGATGTCGAGGTCTTCGAGGACGACGTCGGCGGTGTCGACCGCCCGGATCTGCAGGCCGCCGGGGTTCTCCAGCATGCGGGTCCGCTCGATGCGCACCGTGGCGTCGCCGTCGGGTCGCAGGAAGAGGCTGGTGAGCCCTTCGTTGCGCCGGAAGAAGGAGTCGCGGATGGCCAGGTCCCCCGAGCCGGAGAAGCCCACCGCCGAGGCCGCCAAGGCGCAGTTCGAAACGCACGCGTTGCCGACGAAGCTGACGTTGTCGAGGGTGAGGGCGCCGCTGCCGGAGAGCTGCACCGCGGCCCGGCCGTTGCCCCCGGCGTCCTGGATCTGGACCCCGGCGATGCGCAGCCGGTGGGGTATTTCGGTGCCGATACCGATGCCGCTGACGTTGAGGAAGGCGTTGGCGCCGCCGAGGTCCACCCGGGTCCCCACCACCAGGCCGTTGATGCCGGTGATCTCGAGGTCCACGGGGGCGATGGAATTGGGGATCAGGAACGGTGCCTGGTCGAACTCGTAGGTGCCGAAGCCGAGCTCGATGGTGTTGCTGGCGGTGCCGGCGGGGCAGGTGTCGACGGCCACCTGGTCCACCGCGGCGGTCAGCGCTTCCCGCAGGGTGCAGCTCAGGTCGACGGCGACGACGTCGCGGGTGTCGGAGATCACGTAGACGGTGGCCGCCGCCGGGGCGGCGAGGGAGACGAGTAAGGCGGGCACGGCGAGGGCCGGCCGCAGGTGACGCAGGATGGAGTGCATGGGAGGTCCTCTTGGGGGTCTTCGGCCGCACGGACCCCCGGGGCCGCCGGTCTCCGGGACCGGCGACCCCGGGGCCCAAGGTGCCGCCTAAGGTTCGAAGACCAGGAATCGCAAGCCCCGTGCCAGGGGGAACGGGCGGAAAATGGGCGTTTTTCAGCTGCGCCGGTCTCTCCAGCGGGACTCGGGTCTCCGCGGCGGGACTCGGACCCCCTCGCGGGAGGGGTCCGGCGGGATGGGGCTGGAAATGGGGTTACCGTGTCCGTCCTCTTCTATAGAGGCCGGCCTAGCCCGAAGGCCCCAACCTAGGACGCAGCAGAGATTCCATGCATGCCTCGGAAAGGAGCAGGGAGCGATGGAGGACAAGGATCCGAAGGACAAAGATGTTGCGGAGCAGGAGGTCGTCTCAAACCCGGACGACGACGTGACGCCGGACGACGTGACGCCGGACGACGACGTGACGCCGGACGATGACGCGCCACCTGAAGGCCCGGGGGACGAGGAGCCGAAGCCGTCGAAGTTCCGGACCTACAAGCCTGGAGAAACGACCTCCATGGGCCAGCGGGTCGGGACCCCCCTCGTCTCCAGCAAGAAGTGCTTCATCTTCTTGGACGACGAAGGGGGGTTGGGCTGCGAGTACGACGAGGTCGCCTGCGTGGACGGCGACGCCTCCGTCGAAACGGCGATGGACCTCTACCTGGAGATGGAGGCCGCCGATCTTTCCAAAGGCAAGAGGGAGCGCGTTCTGCGGATGATCTGCATGAGCCTCTCCCACGCCCTCGAAGCGAGGGTGCCCCAAGATCAGCGGGACTTTTTCAAGAACCCGCGGGAGTACCTCACCACCCGCCGCCTCGAGGTCTTTCGGGGCAACTACCTGGGCTCCGCGGTGGTCGTCGCGTCGCTGATGTTCATCGTCATCGCCGGCTTGATCGCCTGGGGGAGAGCTCCAGGTCGAGTATTACCTTGCGATGGCGGCCTGCGGCGTGGCGGGGGCCCTGATCTCCGTGCTCCAGCGTTTCCGCACGATCGCGACCTCCAAATACGCGTCCATGCGCTCCATGAAGATCGACGGCGCCATCCGGATGATCCTGGGGGGCAGCTTCGGCGCTCTCTTTCTTCTACTTCAGAACGGAGAGCTGCTCCTGGGCGGGTTGACGAGCAACCCGGAAGCGACCGCGAGCTTCGCCCTGGTGGCGGGTTTCAGCGAGCGCCTGATTCCCGGAATCCTGGAGAAGCTGGGGCAAAAGGTCGAGGTGCGAACCCAGGAGGTCAAGAAGGCGTAGCCCAGCGGGGCCCCGCGGCTCGGGGCCTGAATTGATCGCCCGTCCGCGGGGGTCTATGATTCCGAGGTGTCCCGCCTCCCGACCCAGTGGGCGCCCCTCTGTGCCCTCCTCCTCCTCTCCTGTGCCCCCGACATGGAGCCGTCCCTCGACCCCGCCGACGCGTTTCGGGCCCTGCACGAGCCGGTGTACGGGGTCTACGCCCTGGGGGCCGACCGCGGGGCGATCCACGACCTCCTGGCGGCGAGCTTCACCGGGGAGGCGCTGACCCGGGAGTACGTGGAGCACTTCACCACCCTGGCGCGGATGGAGGAGGAGTCCACCTCGATCCAGGTGCTGGCGGTGGACTATGAAGAGGTGACGGTCCTCGATTCCGAAGCGGGGCGGGTTCGGGTCGACGCGGATTGGAGCGTCGGCGGGGTGGTGACCCACCGCGGGCACCGCCACCCCCGCACCAATCGCTACCGGGCGATCTACACGCTGGAGGCGGTGGGGGGAACAGCCGGGGAAGGGTGGCGCATCGTCGACACCCGGATGCGGGACATGGAGCGGATCGAAAGCTACGACTCGCTCGTCGGCGACGACGGTGAGGGCGCCGCCGCGAAGTCGCGCCGGGGTCTGATGAGCCCCCTCGACATGCTCAAGGCGGGGCTCGACGAGGACGTGCGTCGGGCCGCCGAGGAGCGTGAGCGCCGGGCCGCCGAGGAGCGTGAGCGCCGGGCCGCCGAGGAAAGGCGGGAGGAAGCCGACGGCGTGGAGCCGGACCCCCCCGCGGAGGAGAACCCGTGAGGGATCCTGTGATCCAAGCCGAGGGGCTCCGCTTCACCTACCCGGCGGAGCGGACCGGCGCCGGCGCGGACGCCCCCTTCCGGCTGCGGCTCGACGACTGGACCGTGGCCAGGGGGGAGCGGGTGGCGCTCTTCGGGCCCTCCGGCTGCGGCAAATCCACCCTGCTGGACCTGGTGGCGGGGGTGCGGGTGCCGGAGGCGGGGCGGCTGGTCGTCGAAGGGCGGGACGTCGCGTCCCTCGGGGTGGTGGAGCGCCGCGCCCACCGGATCCGCCACATGGGCTTCGTGTTCCAGGACTTCCCCCTGGTGGACTACCTCGACGTGCTCGACAACGTCCTCCTGCCCTACCGCCTCAACCTGGAGCTGGACCTCGACGCCGACGCCCGGGGCCGCGCCCTGGAGCTGCTGGAGCGGCTCGGGGTCGGCGGCAAGTCCCGGCGGGCGCCGGAGCGGCTCTCCCAGGGGGAGCGGCAGCGGGTGGCCATCGCCCGCGCCCTGGTGACCCGGCCGTCCCTGGTGCTGGCGGACGAGCCCACCGCCGGCCTCGATCCGGACACCGCCCTGTCGGTGGTGGAGCTGCTGGAGGAGCTCTCCGAAGAGCGTGGCCTGTCCCTCCTGCTGGTGACCCACGACCCGGTCCTGCGGGCCCGCTTCGCCCGCTCCCTCGACGTCGCCGCCTGTAGCGATCCCGGACACGATGAGGTCGAACCGTGAGGGCCGTCGCCGATCCCCTCTACCTGGCGGTCCGCTACCTGCGGGCGTCGCCGTGGCGCAGCCTGGTGCTGATCCTCGGCACGACGGTGGCCCTCTTCCTGCCGGTCTTCACCTGGCTGGCGGCCCAGACCCTGGAGACCGCCCTCCTCGCCCGGGCCGAGGCGTCGCCGGTGCTGATCGGCGCCAAGGGCAACGAATTCGACCTCACCATGGCGTCCCTCTACTTCCGCGGCGAGGTGGCCGAGACCCTGCCCTACGGCGAGCGGGGCCGGCTGGCGGCCCGGGAGGGCTGCACCGCGGTGCCCCTCCACGTGCGCCACCGGGCGGGGGGCGCGCCCATCGTCGGCACCAGCCCGGCGTACTACCGCGCCCGGGGCCTCACCCCCGCCGAGGGACGCCTGCCGGCCCTCCTCGGGGAGGTGGTGGCGGGGGCCGAGGTGGCCCGGAAGGCGGCGCTCTCGCCGGGGGAGCGGGTGCGCTCCGACATGTCGAACCTCTACAACCTGGCGGGGGCCTACCCCCTGCTGCTGGACGTGGTGGGGATCCTCGAACCCACCGGCGGGCCCGACGACGACGCCTTCTTCGCCGACGTCAAGACCGCCTGGGCCCTCGACGGCCTGTTCCACGGCCACGGCGAGGTGACCGCCGAGAACGCCCTCGACGATCCCGACCGCGAAGTCGGTGAGGATGACCACCTCGAAGCCTCCGCCGCCATCTTCCTCTTCGCCGAGATCAACGACCGCAACCGCGGCGGCTTCCACTTCCACGGCGAGCTGGACGACGCCACCCTGACCTCCGTCCTGGTGCTGCCGGCGGACCCGAAGGCCCACGACCTGCTCCTCGGCGACTACGCCCTGTCGGAGCGCTACCGGGCGGTCCGGCCTGTAGAGGTGGTGGAAACCATCCTCGACATCGTCCTGCGCCTCAAGGACGCCCTCACCGCCTACTTCGCCCTGGTGGCGGCGTCGACGGCGGCGTTCTTCGCCCTCGTGCTGGCCCTCTCCCTGCGCCTGCGCCGCCAAGAGATCCGCCTCATGGTGCGCATGGGGGCCAGCCGCTTCGTGCTCGCCGCGGTGGTGGGGGCGGAGATCCTGCTGGTGCTGGGGACGTCGATCGTCCTCACCGCCCTCTTCACCTGGGGCGGCCTCGCGGCCCTCGGGGCGGTCCTGCGGACCTGAGCCGAGGTCCGTCGGGAGCGCCGAACGAAAAATAGCCCGCGGCCATCCCCTCTTGGGACCGCCGCGGGCCTAGGTGACCAGGCTCCGAGAATTCCGCATCGAATGCTGCTTCGTCAGGGGCTCCGAACCTCTCCTACGTCCTACGGGGCCCGCGTCGCTCCGCGGCACGGGGGACCGGTCGAGCAGGATCTCTAGGCTCCTGGTGATCGAGTCTTACCCCGTACAGCGGAAGCCTGGGACGAATCCCCTCATTCGAGTCGGAACTTTCTGCCCGGTGGGGCCTCCGGGGCGGACCCCGGAGGCTTGATTCGAGTCAGAGAACGAAGAAGCGGACGGCGTCGCTACCGCAGGACGTGTCGACCTGGAACACGTGCCAGCCCGAGGTCGCCTTGTGGCTGAACTGGGCGCTCAGCTGGTCGTAGTACGTCCCCTGGCCGAGCAGCGTGCCGTCGAGGAACCACTCCGCGGTCCACTGGCCGCCGGGGCAGGTGGTGCTGAAGCTGACCTCGAAGTAGTTCTCGTAGGACTGCAGGCTGATCGGGTAGACGATGTTCACCGGCGCGTTGACCACGGCGTGGGTGGCGAAGGTGATGGACAGGAGGGCGACGGCGAGGGTGCCCCAAACGGCGATGCGGGTTTTGGTCATGGGGGTCTCCAAAGTAGGGGGTTCGGGATGTCGGCGTCCCAAGACGCCGGGTAGGCCCGGGAACGTCTCCCGGCGCCACCCTCCACAGGTGCGGGGGGCCCCTATAC
>JBCDIS010000248.1:0-9690 GCA_038748685.1 Acidobacteriota bacterium
CTTGGCGGCGGCGGCGGCGATGCTGCTGGGGACCCTCCGGGGAATGAAGGACCGGGACACCCGGAGAGGGTCCTTCGAGCTGGCGGGGGCCCTGGTGTTCCTGACGGCTGCGGCGGCGATGCTTCTGCCCATTGCTCCGGCGTCGGTCCTCCCCGCGATCCCCTTCGGCACCGCGGTTCTCGAAGCCCGGGACGAGCGGCTTCGGCAGGCCGTCGGCGCCGGGGACACCGATCAGGTCAGGCGGTTGGCGTCGGTGGGCCTGGCGGAGTCGGCCCCGCGCCACCCGTCGGGGACGCCTTTGATCGGCCTGGTCGACGATCCCGAGCTCCTGCGGGTCCTGCTGGACGCCGGCCTCGACCCCGACATCCCGGACGCCTACGGCCGCACGCCCCTCATGAACAGCCGCGATCCGGAGCGCACCCGCGTCCTTTTGGCGGGCGGGGCCGACCCCGAGACCCCCGACGACCTGGGTCGGACCGCCCTGATGTACGCCGCGTCCGGTCCCATCGAACGGGTGGAGGCGCTGCTGGAGGTTGGCGCCTCGGTGGAGGCCCGGGACGACCTCGGGCGGTACGTCGGCGACCACTATGGAGACGGACACGCTGCCCTTCCCCTCTTGCAATCCCGCGCCCGCGGCCGCCTAGTGATGTCGGGCCCGGGGGCCCAGGACCCTAGGGCCTGGGGACGCCGGGACTGGCTGGTCGTCGCGGGGGGGCCCGGGGAAGCGCCCGGCCCCTCTGTCGAGGCGACGTCTCCCCACCCAGCCTCCACCCTCGAAGGTCCAGGCACTCCCCTGACCTTCGGCCAGACCGCGACGCTGACGGCCACCCTCGTCAACCCCGGGACCGAGCCCAAGCTGCTGATGGTGGAGGCCCGCCTCAACAACTCCGCCTACTTCGTGGGGGCGTCCCACGGCGGAAGGGTCACCCTGCCGGACACCGCCCCCTTGGACCAGACGATCCGCTGGCCCACCCTTTCCCTGCCGGAGGGCGCCGTCGGACAGATCAAGCTCGAAATCGTCGCCCGGCGGGGCCTCGACGCCGGTGACCTCTCGGTGGACGTCGAGGCCCGGGACCTTCGGACCAACAGCGAGCCGGAGATCCTGAGCTTCTACTCCGAGCTAACCCACCAGGGGGCGACCTCCGCCGGCGGATCCGTTCTCCTCGGCTGGCTCTTCCTGCTGCTGCCGCTGGCGACTCTGGTCGCCTGGGCCGCGGCCTGGCAGCGGTTCGAACCCGGGGATCCCCGGCGACGATGGGCCCGCCGCGCCGTCGCCTTGGTCTTCGCGACGCTCGGGGGCTGGATCGCCTTCGCCGGAGCCAAAGCGCAGCTCCGGGGCTACGAGGGCTACGAATCCACTACTTGCACGATCCTCGATCGCCGAGTGGACCTCGAAACCCGGGCCGGCTCCAGCGGATCCCGCAACGTCTCCCGAATCTACGTGCGGCCCCGGGTGGCGACCCGCTACCGAACCCAGCAGGGGCAGGAAATCGTGTCGACGGGTTTTGGGGCCGATTCAGGAAATCTGGACCGTCTGGGACTCGGCGAAAACGTCCCCTGTTTCTACGACCCCAGGCGGCCCGCGGAGTTCACCTTCGCCCAAGGCTCAAAGCTATCGTCGTGGCTCACCCCGGTGCTCCTCCCCCTCGCCGTCGCCGTGGGCCTTGGGACCTGGCTGGTCCGCGATCTGCTGGGGTCCGGATCTCGGAACGGCTCCCCTTCCAACGGCGGGTCCCCCGGTAGGACCGGCGACGGGCGCCGGCGGGGGGTCAGGAGGCGGGTGAGCCGCTAGATCGCCAGGGCCGCCCCCCGGCGGCCCGTGGGTTCACCGCGACCGTGGGTCCCTCGGTCCTCGGCTAGGGCAGGGCAAGAACGCGAAAGTCGTCGAATTCGACCCAATGCAGCTGCGAATCGTCGCCCTGTCCCGCAACCACGCCGAACCGCGGCACGGATCCCGTGGGTTCAAGCTCAACCGAGCCCAGCCGCTGCCAGGTCTCGGCACCGGGCTGGCGAAAGAAACCGGTGAAGGCTGAACCTCGCCGTTCGAGGCGAAGCTCGACCGTTTCGGCCTTATACGGCACGGCCTTGGAAGCGGGGTCTTGACCCTGTCCACCGACTTCGTGGACCAGCATGACTTTCTGGGTCCCATCCTGTGCGTGGTTCAGCTGGGTCAGGGTGACCCAATGGTCATCGTCGAGGTACCAAATCAGGCCCCCGTGCTCGTAGGGATGGGTCAACGCCAGACCCGCATCGACCGTGAGCTCGGCGGCGACCGCGCCCTCGGTAGCGGCCGCGGCTTCATGGAGGAGGACGTTCCGCTGCGAGTTCTCGCGACCCCAGAGCAGGCCCTTTGTTCGAATGGAGAGCCTACCGTCCGCGAGGCGCCATCCCTCCCTGTCCTCCCGCAACAGGGTCCAGGCCGCGGAAAGTTCGGGCGACGAAAAATCGTCCTCGGCGAGCACGACGGCCCCGTCGTCCACACCCTGGGGAGCGGCGCCGATCAGGCTCGCTGCGATCAAGAAGGAGATTACGGACTGATTCATCGGAGTCCTTGGAAGACCAAAAAACTGAACACAGATCTTCACGTTAGCACCCGAAGATCGGGAGCACCACGGCCCCAAGCATCGGGGTCTACCGAAACGTTGGCTCGCTGGCCTCCACTGCGGCGACCCCAATGGGCTCCAAGCGCTCCCGGCTAGGGGAACACCGTGGACCAGGCGGTGAGGTTCCCCGCTTCGAAACTGTCCAGGAAGATCGACCCGTCAACGCATGTGCTGGGGCTCTCGAAGCGGTGGATGCTGCTGCCCTGGAGCAGGTAGAGCTCGCCGCTTTCGTCCTCCCCGAACCCGAAGATGTTGCTGGGCAGGTCGTCCCACTCGCTGACGCTCCAGGTGCCGGGGCTGGTCTCGGTGCCGAAGAAGATCTTTCCGGTGCAGTAGTCGCCGAACACGTAGGTCCCCACCAGACCCGGAATGCAGCCGCGGTAGCGGAAGCCGCCGGTGATGGAGCAGTTGCCGTCGGTGTGGGGGTAGACCATCACCGGGTCGACGAAGCTGCCGCTGCAGCCCCCGGGGCCCGGGATGTCCCCCTCCCGGCAGTTCCAGCCGTAGTTGAGGCCGCCGGCGCCCCCCGCCGATTCGAAGGACACCTCTTCCCGGGATCCGGAGCCCACGTCGGCGACGAGCATGTCGCCGGTCACCCGATCGAAGCTCCAGCGGTAGGGGTTGCGGAAACCGATGGACCACACTTCGTCGGGTACCGTGTCCCCCACGAAGGGATTGCCCGGGGGGATCGTGTAGGCCGCGGTGCAAACCGCATCGTCGCAGGGGGCGATGCGCAGCATCTTCCCCAGCAGGCTCGAAGAGCTCTGGGAGGTGCTGGAGGACCCGCCGTCCCCCATACCGATGTACAGAAAGCCGTCGGGGCCGAAATGGATGTCGCCGCCGTTGTGGTTCGACGCCGGCTGGCCGATGGTGAGGATCTCGACAGCGGAGGTCTCGTCGGCGTCGTTGGGGTCGCCGGCGGACACCTGGTAGCGCTCGATCACCGTGATCAACGAGAATCCGCCCGTGCCGCTGCGGGTGTAGTTGACGTAGAAGTAGCCGTTCTGGTCGAAGTCGGGGTGGAACGCCAGGCCCAGAAGCCCGCCCTCGAAGGTGGTGTCGACCTTGGAGACGATGTTGAGGAAGGGGGACGGCAGGAGGCCGGTACCCGGCTGGTAGATGTCGATGGTGCCGCTCCGTTCGACGACGAAGAGCCGGTTTGTTCCGTCCGCCCCGTGACGGACCGCCAGGGGGGTGGACACCGAAATCCCGAGGGAGCTCAGCTGGAGGTCGGCGGGAGGCTGACCGGCGGCGGGTCCGGGCACCGCAGAAGCGAACGCGATGAGACAGGGGACGGCGAGAGCAAGGGAACTCCAAGGACGCACGGGCTTCTCCTGTGGTCGAATCACCATGTATCGAAGGTTGTCTATCCTAGGTCGCGACGAAACCACCGGATCTCCGCAGGCCAACGCCGATCGCCAAGGGCCTTGGGGGATCCAGGCGGAGCCCGGCGCCGAACCTAGGGGCGAACCCGCCGCCGGCCACGGCCGCGGCCCGACTTTGGAGAGCACCATGCAGCGTACGATTCTTCTCCTATCTCTGATCGCGGCCCTCGGCTGTGTGAGCCCGACACCGGCGGACGACGGTCACCCCGCCACCGAGCCCCCCGACGAGGGCCTCGCCCGCGCCACCTTCGCCGGCGGCTGCTTCTGGTGCATGGAGCCCCCCTTCGACAAGGTCGACGGCGTCATCTCCACCACCTCGGGTTTCATCGGCGGCGCGGAAATACGCCCCACCTACAAAGAGGTGGCCTACGGCAAGACTTCCCACACCGAAGCGGTGGAGATCGTCTACGATCCGGAGAAAGTCAGCTACGAAGAGCTCCTCCACATTTTCTGGCGCAATATCGACCCGACGGTGGCGGACCGCCAGTTCTGCGACATCGGCCCCCATTACCGCACCGGCATCTTCGCCCACGGCGAGGAGCAGCGGCGTCTGGCGGAAGCCTCGAAGGCGGCCCTGGTGGAGAGCTCCCCCTTCGGCGGCCCGATCCTCACGGAGATCGCTGACGCCGGGCCCTTCTACCCCGCCGAGCGGTACCACCAGAACTTCTACAAGAAGAATCCGGTGCGGTACCACTCGTACCGCAAGGGTTGTGGACGGGACGCCCGCCTGCGCCAGCTTTGGGGGGACGAGGCGGGGGGCCATTGAGCCTACCCCGCCTCCTCTTTCAGGGGCCGGTTGGGACCCGGGCCGGTTCGGCCCGGGCCTGGACCTTCAGGGTCCCGCTTTCTCAGCCGGAGCCAGCGCCTTCAGGGCGGCGAGGAGCTCTTCAGGTTCGGGCCGTTCGACGACCCCCTCGTCCACCCGCAGGTAGGTGATCTTGCCGGAGCGATCGATCACCAGGGCGGCGGGGTGCGGAACGCTCGGGCTGGCTTCATTCTGCAGGCCGTAGCTGCGGGTCACCGCCAGCTCCGGGTCCATGAGGTTGGGGAACTTCAATCCCTTCTCCTCCCGCATGGACTTCAGACGGTCCGCCGGATCGGGGCTGATAACCCAGACGGCGGCACCCAAATCATGGAAGGCATCGAGGCTTTCTTGCAGCTTCACGAGCTGCTGTAGGCAGTACGGTCACCAGGTGCCGCGGAAGAAGACCACCACCAGGTCTTTCTCTCCGCGGAGTCCTTCCAGGGAATGTTCCTCACCGTCGCTGGAGGTGAGGGTGAAGGCCGGGGCGGTCTGCCCGACCTCGACCCGCGCCGCCTGGGGCGCGTCGTCGGCCACCGCGCAGGTGGCCAGGGCGAAGAGGCCCGGCAGGGCCCAGGCCGCCACCCGTCTAGCCAGGCTTCGGTTTGGGGTGGCGGAGCTTCGAGTCGTGGGTTCCATGGATCCTCCGGGTCATTGTGATCTCGGTCCTTACGGACGCGAGCTTACTGCAAGGATCCGTAGGATCCAGATCCGGCGCCTCAGCGCTCGATGACCTCGGCCCCGCGGATCTCCCCGTTGACGCGGCCACCGCCTTCGAGTCGGACCACGACCGGTCGCTTGCTACCCCTGGCGATGACGTCACCCTCGATTACGGAGCCGTCCCGAACGTGGATCTCGAGGGCCTTGCGGCGATTGCCGCCCCAGCCCCTGGACTTCTGGATGATCACGTCGCCGACGACCCGGGTCCCGCGGTCGAGGACGATGGTGCCGTTGACCGTCTCGATCTTGCCTTCGACGGTGGTCCCGGCGAGCTTGATGGAGCCGTTGACCGTCTCGACGTCCCGGCGCACGACGGTCCCCCGGTCGCATTTCACGGAGCCGTTGACCGACTCCACGGCGCCGTCGACGACGACGTCGGTGCCGACGTCGATGGATCCGTTGACCGTGCCGACATCGCCGACTTTGGCCTGATCCCCCACGTCGACGCCGCCGTTGACGGTTTCGGCGTCCCCCCGAACAGTCGCGCCGGTGCCGATGCGGATGCTGCCGTTGACGCTGGAAAGGCCGCCCGTCGACGTCTCCCCGTCGCCGATGCGGATGGATTTGTTGACCGAGGCGTCACAGCTGATCGTGACCAAGAGCAGAGCGATGGAGCCCACGAGGGCGAATAGCTTTTTCGAGTGCATGGTCGGTTCCTCCTTGGGGATCCTCTACGGCTTCCGACGCGCGGTGTTACGGCGGATCCGTTCGATGTCGAAATCCGTGCAGGGTTTCCGCACCCCGCTGCGCGTCTCGGTGGACGGCGGGACTGCTTCTCGCTTCGCCACCTACCCAAGCCCCTCCGGCACGACGCCGCCCGGGGCCCCGACGCCAACCCGAGCCGAAAGGACCTGCAATGCTCTCCTCCGCTCCCAGCCCCAGACAGGGGGCCCGTCTCACCTACGGAATCGCCCCGGCGCTCTTCGGCGTCCTGTTGGGCTTGGCCATCTTCCTGACGGCTGGACCCGCCGCCGCCTACCACCCCAACCACGCCCTCGGCTTCGCCGCGGATCGCACCTACCAGGGGGCCGGTCAACTGGACCAGGTGGACCTTTTCACCGGCACCCTGTCCCTTTCGGTACCGGTCGGGCCGTTCACCATGAGCTACACCAGCAACGTGTGGCGCTACCAGCCGGTGATCGAGAACGGCCAGCCCCGGATCCAGGCCCGCCCCGACCGCAGCCGTTTCGGGGGCCTCGGCTGGCACTTCAGCTGGGGGGTGGTCTACAGCCCGGTCCACGCCCTGAACGACACCGGCCGCTGGATGTACGTCGACCGCAGCGGTGGCCAGCACGTGTTCTACGACCAGCTCCACGCCGGGGAGGACGACGGGGACGCCTCGGTGCTCTACTCCCGGGACGGTTCCTTCCTCCGCCTGCGCAAGCACAACGCCTTCTTCGTCGACATCGAGTTCCCCGACGGCACCACGCGGCGCTTCAACAGCTGGACCGGTGGCCTCGGCGCCCGCTACTGGATCGAGAAGGTCTGGGGCCCCCACGCCTCGGCCCAGGATCCGGACGCCTGGGCCACCTACGACCCCAGCTTCACCGAATGGACCTGGCACCAGCGCCACGGAGCGATCCACCGCGTCTTCACGGACAATTCCAGGCCCTGGCTGTGGACTGTCAACCGGGTGGAGGTGGGCACGGTGGGGGGCGCCTCCGTTGACTACGACTTTCACTACGCCGAAACCCCCATCGACGTCAGCTGCAAAGACACCGCGGCGTCTACGTCCCAGCGGATCAGCGTCCCCCTACTGACCGCCATCGATCTGCCGGATGGTAGCCGGTTCGAGATGCCCAGCCACCACACCACCTGCGCCGGGGGCATCGCCGACGTTTCCGGCGCCCTGCGGGAGCTAAGGCTCCCCACCGGCGGACGGTACCAGTGGACCTACCGGGAACGGGAGTTTCCTCCCGGCGCCTCCAACTCCGTGTTCAACACCAACTCGGCGGTCGACACCCGGACGACCCTGCGCAAGGACGGAAGCCCGGAAGGTACTTGGACCTACAAATGGACCTCCTTCGGGCCTGGGCCCTCGGGCCTTCCCCACGACGACCCCAAGGCCATGGTGGATGTGGTCTACCCCACCGGCGACTGCACCCGCCACTACTTCAACACCATCTACTGGCAGATCCCGTCCACCGGGCGGGGCTGGGAATACGGCCTGCCCTTCGACTATTCCCAGAGCGTGGCGGGCCGGAATCTCTCCTCGGAGGTTTGGGACGGCAGCGCCGGCGGCTCCTGCGCCGGCGACAAGCTGCGATCCACCTACCTCGCGTTCCGCCACGATGTCCTGCCCGACGACGGCAATGCGCCACCCTCGGAGTGGTACCACACCCACCGCCAGGTGACCGGCACCCGGGTCGTCTTCCACGACGACGGCGATCGCTTTGTGGACACCCAGAACTCGGACTACGACGGTCTCGGCCACTTCCGCCGCACGGTGACGACGGGCAGCCTGTGGAACGGCTCGACGACCCAGGAGCGTCGGGACGTCTTCACCGCCTACGACCGGGCCCAGGGGACCTACGGCTCCCCCGGCTACCAGATCCCGTCCCCTTCGGACCCTTGGATCCTCGGCACGTTCTCCCACGTCGAGACCCACGAGCCCGACGCCCTGGGCCAGACGTCGAAGCGGGTGGACATGCGATACGACGCCACCACCGGCGACCTGATGTGCACCCGCATCCGCAAGTCGACCGCGGCGCTGCGTCATCACGACATCGTCACCACCTACACCCGCGACGGCCGCGGTCGGGTCACCGACCTCAAGACCTACGGCGGCGATCTCCAGACCCTGCAGATCACCGGCGATGGCTGCGCCGGGTTACCTTCCCTGCCCGAGTACTGGATCCGCCACGGCTACGAGCACGGGGTTCGCACCTCCACCCGGCCGATCCTGCCGGACGGCACGCCCGGGCCGTTCCTGATCCTGGACCGGGACGTGGACCCCACCAGCGGCGCCACCCTCACGGAGCGGGATCCGTCGGGCTTCGCCGTGACCTTCCACTACGACGGCCAGGGAAGGAGCGAGCGGGTCGTGCCCGACGAGGGCGCGGTGACGACGATCCAATACCTGCCGGCGACGACCTCGACGCCGCAGAAGGTGATCACCCGACTGCGGAATCCGATCAGCGACAGCGTTCTCTCCACCCAGGAGGCCTGGTTCGACGATTTCGGTCGGGCTTGGCGGCAGCGCAGCTCCATGCCCGGCGGCGCTTGGAACGAGCGGGAGACCCTGTACAACGCCCGCGGCTGGGCGACCTCGGTCTCCGAACCGGCGGACCTCTCGAAGCGCACCGAATTCAGGGACTTCGACCCCTTCGGCAGGGCGACGCGGATTCGCCCACCCAGCGGCCCCGCCCACGACACCCTGATCACCCACGAAGGGGTGCGCCGGGTCACGACGAAGGTCAAGGTGGCGCGGCCCTGGGGTGAGGCCTACGTCTCCCGCGTTCGGGAGGCGGACAGCCACGGCCGGCTTCGCCGGACGGAGGAGCCGTCGGGCCCGCAGGACGCAATGACCCCCACCACCTACGCCTACGACGTCGCCAGCCGCCTGACCCGGGTCCGCTCCGGCTCCGGCACCGTCCAGGAACGCCTCTACGTTTACGACAACCGAGGCTTTCTCCTCTCCGAGACCCACCCTGAGAAGGGTGCGACCGGCAACGGCACCGTCACCTACGGCGCCCGGGACAGCCAGGGGCGGGTTCTCCGGGTCACCGACGGCCCCAGTGACCTCAACTACGGCTACGACTTTCTGGGCCGCCGTACCCGAGTGTGGGACCGCAACGCCGGTGGCCGCGTCGTCGTCGCCATCGAGTACGACGGCGCCCCCGGCCGCGGCGTCGGCAAGATCTGGAAGGCGACCCGCAACCAATGGGTGGACGTGCCCTGGACCGCCGGCAGCTCCGAAGAGCTGGCGAAGGTCGTGGAGACGTTCAGCTACCAGGGCCTCGCCGGGGCAGCCTCCTCGAAGACGACGCGGACCACCGTCGGCGGGGAGAACGTCGCTTTCACACAGACCTACGACTGGAACGATCTCGGCCTCCCTTCCAGGGTCCACTACGCAGGCCAGGGCACCGACTACACCTATGATCAGGGACTCCTGGACGGGGTGACGGGCTGGGGCACCTTCGAGTACCACCCCAGCGGCATGTGGCACCGAGTCCACCAC
>JBCDIS010000249.1:0-9673 GCA_038748685.1 Acidobacteriota bacterium
CCCGGCTGCTCCTTGACGGAGGCCTTGTAGTCACCCTTGAAGAGGGCCTTCTTCTTGAAGAAGCCGTAGGTGCCGGAGGCCGAGTTGCGGCCGTAGCTGCTGATGGGCAAGTTGGCCCAGGAGCCGGAGAGGCCGACCTGGCCCCAGTTGGAAATGTCGCTGGCGTGGCCGCCCTTACGGGTGGAGGAGAAGATGGCGTCCACCTGGGCGAGGGTCAGGCCCTGCTTGGCGACGGGGTTGTCCTTGTGGACGTAGACGGCCACCATGTCGATGGAGGTCTGGATCGGGGTGGGCTTGTAGCCGAACCGCTTCTCGAACTCGTCGAGCTCCTTGTCCTTCATCGGACGGCTCATCGGCCCGAAGTTGGACGCGCCGGCGATCAGGGCCGGGGGCGCGGTGGACGAGCCCTTGCCCTCGATCTCCACCTGCACGTTGGGGTACATCTCCTTGAACTTCTCAGCCCACAGGGTCATCAGGTTGTTGAGGGTGTCGGAACCGACGCTCTTGACGGTGCCGGACACACCCTGGACCGCCTTGTACTCCGGTAGGCGCTCGTCGACTTCGACGGCGGCCAGGGCCGGCAGGGCTGCCAGCGAGAGGGCGACACACACGGATATCCAGCGGAGAGACTTCACACTGCGCATACCTCTTCCTCCTTCGGTTTTGAATGCTCGAGAGGGGGCCCGGTGCGGGGCAGGGGCGGGAGGTCCGGCAGACGGTTCTGCCTGCTCCGAATGGAAAGGGTCATGGGGACCTCGCCCGACCGGGATAGGTGAAAGGTAGCGCCGACTCGTGAGGATTTTGTTAATCGGCCGAGTAAGCTGTATGAAGAAAAGATGAAGAAGAACCTGCTCCGGCGGTAGACGCGGCGCGGAATCCAGGGCACCCCCGGAGGTGTCGGAGTCGAACGGTCGGGGTAAGCTCTCGCCATGGACGGCGGTCTCGGCTACCTCATCCTCTTCGGCGCGGGCCTCCTAGCCGGCACCTTGAACGTGCTCGCCGGAGGCGGCTCGTTTCTGACCCTACCGATGCTGATCCTCCTCGGATTACCCCCAGGAATCGCCAACGGCACCAACCGGGTGGGCATCCTGCTGCAGAACGTCGGCGCGATCTGGAGCTTCAACCGCGACAACGTGCTCGACTGGCGCTCCGCCCGCTGGGGCGCCCTCCCCGCCACCGCGGGGGCCGCACTCGGCACCTGGCTGGCGCTGTGGATCAGCGACGACGGCTTCCAACGGATCCTCGCCTTCCTGATGGTGGTGATCACCCTGTTCTCGTTCTGGACCCCGAAGCCCCCCGCCGAGGGGGGAACCCGCCGCGGCATGCTGGCGGCGGGGTTCTTCGTCGTCGGGATCTACGGCGGGTTCGTGCAGGCCGGAGTGGGTTTCCTGATCCTCGCCGCCACCACCTTCGCCGGCCTGGACCTGGTGCGGGGCAACGCGGTGAAGGTGCTCTCGGTGTTCTGCTTCACCTCCCTCTCGCTGGCGATCTTCGCCTCCCAGGGGCGGGTGGACTGGACCCTCGGCCTGGTGCTGGCGGCGGGCACCGTCCTCGGGGGGGTGCTCGGCGCCCGGCTGACGGTTCTACGGGGCCACCGCTGGCTGCGGGCCTTCGTCACCGTGGTGGTGGTGCTCTTCGCCGTCAAGCTCTGGTTTGGCTGAGGGGCGCCGCCGCCCCCCCGGGATCACACGCGGAGGTGGTCCGGACGCCAGGTGCGGATCGCCTGCTTGATGTCCTTGCCGCCCTTCAGCTCACCGTCGAGGACCCGCCGCACCAGCTCCGGCAGCTCGTCGTCGCTGGCGAACCGCAGGGCCACGAAGTGCCCCCGCCGCAGCTCGCCGATGCGGGCCACGAGATCCTCCGGCAAAAGGCGCTGCATCCGCAGGGTCTCTTCGAGGCGGATGACGCGGTCCTGGGCGGTGAGGGGGGAGGTCCGGACGAGGACCGCCATAATCATGAGGGCGAAGGCGACGGCGGCGTCCACCGCCGCGCCGATACCGAAGCCCGTCACCAGACCCCACAGCTTCCACAGCAGGTGGACGAGGAGGATCGGCAGCATGACGAAGTGGTAGGCGGGCACGTACTTCGCGTGGCTGGCGAAGCTCTGGGGGGTCTTGTCGGCCATAGCTTTGTTCTCCTAGGGGTGGATCGGCACTAGCTCGTCAACCTGCGGTACAGCCCTACGTACTCACCGGCCTGCCGTCCCCAGGAGTGATCCTGGAGCATGCCGTTGCGCCGCACCCGGGCCCAGGTTTCGGGGTCCTGGTACCAGCGCAGGGCGGTCTTGAGGCCCCAGGCGAAGCCGGCGTCATCGTAGTGGTCGAAGACCACGCCGGTCCCCTCGCCGGACCTGGGGTCGTAGAGGGACACGGTGTCCGCCAGGCCGCCGGTCTTACGGACGATCGGGACCGTGCCGTAGCGGAGGCTGTACATCTGGTTCAAGCCGCAGGGCTCGAAGCGGGACGGCATGACGAAGATGTCCGCACCGGCTTCGATCTGGTGGGCGAGCTTCTCGTGGTAGCCGCGGTAGTAACAGACCTTGTTGGGGAAGGTGTTCTGCAGCCAGGTGAAGTGACCTTCGAGGCCCGGCTCGCCGCTGCCGAGGACCACGAAGCGGATGTTGAGGTAGCGCAGGGCTTCGATCATCGCCTCCTGCGTGATCTCGAAACCCTTTTGGGGGGTCAGTCGCGATACGACGCCGAAGACCGGCGCCGCCGGATCGTAGGGCAGGCCCATCTGTTCGAGCAGGTAGGCCTTGTTCGCCGCCTTGCCCTCCGCCACGTCGTCGACCCCGTAGTTGCGGTGCAGCGCCGGGTCGATCTCCGGATTCCACACGCCGTCGTCGATGCCGTTGACGATCCCCATCACCGAGCCCCCCCGCTGACGCAGCACGTGCTGGAGTCCGTTGCCGAAGGCTTCGGTCTGGATCTCCTTGGCGTAGGTGCGGCTGACGGTGGTGACGACGTCGGCGTAGAGGATGCCGGTCTTGAGGTAGTTCACCACCCCGCGCTGGAGATCCTCCTGATGGAGGAGCCAGGAATAGGGGCTCAGGCCGAGGTTCCCCACCACCTCCGACGGGAACCACCCCTGGTAGGCGATGTTGTGGATGGTGAGCACGGTCTTGGTGTGCTCGAAGAGGCGATCCCAGCTGTAGAGGGTGCGCAGGTACAGGGGGATCAGCGCCGTGTGCCAGTCGTTGCAGTGGAAGACGTCGGGCCCCCACCCCATGCGCTGGCAGCACTCGATGGCCCCGCGGCAGAGCATGGCGTAGCGCAGGTGCTCGTCCCATTCGCCGGTGTAGATGCCCTCCCGGTCGTAGAGCTGGGGGCAGCCGATGAAGTAGACGTCCACCTCGGAGTCCGGAAGCTGGGTGGTGAAGGCGGTGAAGTGGAACCGGTGGGGCCCGAAATCGACGGGGACGTGCTGGATGAACGACACGGCGGTGACGTCCATCGCCTCGAAGTCGATCTTCGAGTAGAGCGGCATGACGATCCGCACGTCGTGCCCCTGGCGCGCCAGCTCCGGGGGCAGGGCACCGGCGACGTCCGCCAGCCCGCCGGTCTTGGCGAAGGGCGCCACCTCGGAGGAGACGAAACAGATCTTGAGGGGTTCCATGGTTGCCTTCACCGGCCCGCTCAAAGGACCGTGCCGGGCGGCACCACCGCCTTGGCGTGGATCACGATGACGCCGCCGCGGATGGTGTAGAAGTCGCCGTCGGCCTCCTCCACGCCGGCTTCGTTGAGCAGCTTCGAGCCGTCTCCGATGCGGGCGCCGCGGTCGACGATGGCTCGGCGAACGTGGCAGTCCCTTCCGATGCCGATGGACACCGCATCCCCCGCGTCGGTTACCTGCTCGAGACTGGTGCCCATGATGATCGACTTCTCGATCATCGACCCTTCCCGCACCATCGAGCGGATGCCGATGACGGAATCGGAAATCGTCGACCCCGAGAGGACGCTCCCCTCGCACAGCACCGAGTCCCGGATCCGGCAATCCCGGATCTTGACCCCGGGGAGGAAGCGGGCATGGGTGTAGATCGGGCGGTCCCGCTCATAGAGGTCCATGGGGGGATCCGGCCGGGTGAGCTCCAGGTTGGCCTCGTGGAACGCCGGGATGGTCCCGATGTCCCGCCAGTAGCCGTCGTAGAGATAGGCATAGACGTCGTGCTCGCCGATGGTCTTCGGAATGATCTCCTTGCCGAAGTCCGTGTCCTTGGGGTTGGCCCCGAGCACGTCCTTGAGGCGCTGGCGATCGAAGACGTAGATCCCCATGCTGGCCAGCAGGGAGCCCGGCTCGGCGGGGAGGCCCAGCCGATCGATGGTGGCGGCGTCCAAGGTCAGGCGGTCGAGGACGTCCGGATCCTTCGGCTTCTCGACGAATTCGACGATCCGCCCCCCGTCGTCGACCCGCATGATGCCGAGGCCCGGGGCTTCGGCCCGGCTCACCGGCTTCACGGCGATGGTGATGTCCGCCCGCCGATCGCGGTGCTGGCTCACGAACTCCCGCAGCTGCATGCTGTAGAGCTGGTCACCGGACAGCACCAGGACCTCCCGCGGGTCGCCGTAGGTCAGCCGGTCGAGGTTCTGGCGAACGGCGTCGGCGGTGCCCTGGTACCAATCTTCGCTGGACAGGTTCTGCTCGGCCGCCAGGATGTTCACGAACCCGCGGCTGAACATGTCGAAACGGTAGGTCTGGGTGATGTGGCGATGCAGACTGGCGCTGTTGAACTGCGTCAGCACGTAGATCTGGTCGATGCCGGCGTGCAGGCTGTTGCTGATCGGGACGTCGATCAGGCGGAACTTCCCCGCCACCGGGACGGCGGGTTTGGCGCGATGCTGGGTCAGGGGCCGGAGGCGGCTGCCCTGGCCACCTCCGAGGATGGCGGTCACCACTCTGTCCACGGAGTCCTCGTTTCTGGCGCGCCGGCGGCCCGGCGGATGTCGACGGATCGGGGTGTAAGTCGTTCACATCTTATCCGGCGCCGATCCGTCAAACCACCCCGGGACCGCCGCCGTGTGCCGTCCAAACCCATGCTTCCGCGGCCTCGGACACGGTATGCTTCCCCCATCCAAGCCGTGCTGCTCCCCTCTTCGCCCCCCTCGGAGAAGCCCATGCGTACCGTCGCCTTCGTGGCCCCCTTCGCCTTCGAGACCACCCTCAGGTTCGTCGACGCCGCCGCCGACGTCCCGAACGTCCGCCTGGTGCTGATCAGCCAGGATCCCCCCGCCAAGTTCCCGGAGCCCCTCAGGCGCAAACTCTCCGCCCATCTTCAGGTGACCCACGCCATCGACTCGATGGTGATCCTGGAGGCGGTCCGAGAGATCGAGGCCAAGGCGGGCCCCGTCCACCGACTGCTGGGGACCCTCGAACAGCTGCAGGTGCCCCTCGCCGCGGTGCGGGAAAAAATGGGCATCGAGGGTATGGGGGTCGAAGCGGCCCAGAACTTCCGCGACAAGGCCCGGATGAAGGACGCCCTGCGGGCCGCCGACGTCCCCTGCGCGCGGCACCGGCTGATCGGCACGGAGGACGACGCCTGGTCCTTCGCCGACGAGACCGGCTACCCGATCGTCGTCAAGCCGCCGGACGGCGCCGGCGCCAAGGCCACTTTTTCGGTGGACGGCGGAGAGGCCCTGGCCAAGGTGCTCCGCGACGTGCCCCCCCACCCTAAACGTCCACTTCTGGCCGAGGAATTCATCCAGGGCTCGGAGCATTCCTTCGACGGGGTGTCCCTAGGGGGCGAAGTCGTCTGGCACTCCCTGACCGACTACCTTCCGACGCCCCTCGACGTCGTGCGCAATCCCTGGATCCAGTGGTGCGTCCTGCTTCCCCGGGAAATCGACGACCCGAAGTACGACGACGTGCGGAGCGCCGCCAAGGCGTCCCTCGACGCCCTGGGGATGGACACCGGCGTCTGCCACCTGGAGTGGTTCCGCCGCGGCGACGGGTCGATCGCCATCTCGGAGGTGGGGGCTCGGCCCGGCGGCGCCCAGATCTCCAAGCTGATCTCCTATGCCCACAACTTCTCGTTCTACCGCGCCTGGGCCGGGGTGGAGATCGACGGCCGCTTCGATCCCCCCGAGCGGGCCTTCGCCGCCGGCGCCGCTTTCCTGCGGGGTCAGGGCAAAGGAAAGATCAAGCGGATCCACGGCCTGGGTCGCGCCCAGCAGGAGATCGGCCACCTGGTGGTCGAGAGCAACCTCCCGAAGCTCGGCCAGGTGCCGTCTAGCTCCTACGAGGGCGACGGCTTCGCGATCCTCCGCCACCCCGACACCGACGAGGTCCGCCGCGCCCTCTACCGCCTGATCTCCCTCGTCCGCGTGGAGCTCGGTTAGCGAACCCCCAGGAGTCCCTTGCATGACCCACGTGCTCTTCATCTCCCCCGGCTTCCCGGCCGAAATGCCCCTCTTCACCCGCGGCCTCGCCCAGGTGGGGGCCCGGGTCGTCGGCCTCGGCGACCATCCGGTGCCGGCCCTGCCGGAGGCCGCCCGCCACGCCCTGTCCGACTACATCCAGGTCCGCAACCTCTTCGACGAAGGGGCCGTGGTGCGGGACGTCCTGCGCTACGCCGCCCACCGCCCCATCGATCAGGTGGAGTGCCTCTGGGAGCCGGCCATGATGCTCGCCGCCAGGCTGCGGGAGGCCCTCGGCCTGCCGGGGATGACGGTGGAGCAGACCGTGCCCTTCCGCGACAAGGAAGCGATGAAGAAGGTGCTCGACGACGCCGGAATCCGCACGCCGAGGCACCGCCGCTGCGAAGGGGCCGACGAGATCCGCCGGGCGGCGGAGGAGATCGGATTCCCCGTCTGCATCAAACCCATCGCCGGGGCCGGTTCCGCCGACACCTACCGGGTGGACGACGACGCCGACCTCGACCGGGTGGTGATCCTAGTGAGCCACGTGCCGGCGGTGAGCGTCGAGGAGTTCATCGAAGGGGAGGAGTACACCTTCGACACCATCTGCTCCGGCGGCGAGATCCATTACTACAACGTCGCCTGGTACCGGCCCAAACCCCTCATCGCCCGCTCCGAAGAGTGGATCAGCCCCCAGACCATCAGCCTTCGCGAAGTCGACACCGAAGCCCTGCGCCCCGGCGTCGAGATGGGCCGGCAAGTGCTCAAGGCCCTCGGATTCGAAGCCGGCTTCACCCACATGGAGTGGTTCCTGACCTCGAAGGGGGAGGCGGTCTTCGGCGAGATCGGCGGCCGCCCGCCGGGGGCCAGGTCGGTGGACATCATGAACTTCGCCTGCGACCTCGACACCTTCGTCGGCTGGGCGGAGGCGGCGGTTCACGGCCGGTTCTCCCAGCGGATCGAGCGGCGCTACAACGCGGCGATCATCTTCAAGCGGGCCCAGGGCTCGGGGCGGATCCGCCGGGTGGAGGGGCTGCACCGCCTGCTGCGGGACTTCGGCCCCGCCGTCGCCAGCGTCGACCTGCTGCCCATCGGCGCCCACCGCCGCAACTGGAAGCAGACCCTGGTGTCCGATGGCTACCTGGTGGTGAGGCACCCTGACCTCCAGACGACCCTCGACATGGCGGATCGGGTCGGCACCGACCTCACCCTCTACGCCGCCTGAGGGCGGCCGGCCCCGTCGCCCGAATCGCGGTCGGTGATCACCGATCGCGAAATGCGACGCGTCTTGTTCGAGTCGCCGCAGCGTCGCCGCGCCCTTGAGACCCGCGGCTTCGCCGCACCCTTGAAACCTGGCCTCACCATCGAGGCCCAAGGTCACGTTCGGCCTCGAAACGAGGCCGATGGAGACACCATGCTGAAACGCATTCCGACCCCCCTCGTGCGAATCCCCCTCGTCTTCCTAGCTCTGCTGTCGGCGGCGGCGATACCCGCCGCCGCCCTGCCGGCCTGCGACATCACCCTGTCCCCGGGCCAGGACATCGCCTCCGCCCTCGGCAACGGCGGCACCTCCTTCGACCCCTGGGTCGTCTGCCTGACCTCCGGCACCTGGAACCTTTCCTCGAACCTCTACATGCCCGACCACAGCGAGCTGCGGGGGGTCTACAACCGCGGCTGGTTTAGCAAAATCCAATCCACGGCGGACCGCAACATCGTGATCTCCAACCGCACCGGAGTCACCCTGCGGCACCTGATCATCGACGGCTCCACCACGGCCTCGACCTACAATGTGCTGGTCTACCGCTCCAGCCACGTCCAGGTGCGCCAGAATCTGATCCGCTACTCGAAGACCATCAACGTGGGCATGAACGGCGGCTCCGACTACGTCGTGGCCGACAACACCATCGCCTTCCAGGGCTACGGCAGCTCCCGGGCCGAGCCTTCGATCTGGAACAGCGGCACCTCCCGGGTGACCATCGAGCGCAACACGATCTACGGCCGCGCCAACGGACCCGGCGGCGACGGCGAGGTGGCGTCCTACAACTGCGACCACCTGAACCTGCGCTGGAACTACATCATCAACAGCGGCGCGTCGACGGTCTACGTCGTCAACTGCGGCTACGGCACCATCGAGAACAACACCCTGACCAACCCCGGCGAGTGGGGCCTCGACCTCGTCCAGGGCACCCACGATTTTCAGGTGCGCAACAACCAGGTCACCAGCGCCTACTTCGGCTCGGTGGTGGTTTCCGACGCCGGTATGAACACCGTCCAGAGCAACATCCACTTCTCGAACAACCGGTTCTACGACGGCAATTCGAGCGGCGTGGCCAACTGCGCCTGCATCAACATCGACTACGCCACGTCCACCAACATCACCCAGACCGGCACCACCTGCCGGGTCGGCTGGAACAATGCGCCCCCGACCTGCTCCTGGGGCAACTGACCGTCAGCGGGTCATCCACCACAGCTGGGGTCCGGTGAGGATCCCGGCGTGGGCGCTTCGCACCTTGCCGTCGGCGCCGACGATCACCGTCGTCGGCAGGCTGCGGACGCCGTAGGCGGCGAGGGTCTCGGGGTCGGCGATCAGAACCGGATAGTCGATCCCCATGTCCTCCTTCGCCTGGATCAGCTGCTCCCGGCTGCCGTCCACCGCGATGCCGAGCACCGGGACGTCCCCGTGCTTGCGAGCGAACTTCGAAAACGACGGGATCTCCAGCCGGCACGGCGGGCACCAGGTGGCCCAGAAGTTGAGCACCACGGTCTGCCCCCGGAGCTCCTCCAGCCGGACCGTTTCGCCGTCCAGGTTCGCCAGCGCAAACGCCGGCGCCACCTCCGGAAGCCGTGGCGCCCGCAGCTTGCCCATCACCGTGGTGATGCCGACGACGAGCACGACGAACAGCACCAGGCTCCCAAGATACCGCCGCCAGCCGCGGGGCTGTGGCGGGGGATTCGGGGCGGCTTCGGGATTGGGGTCGGGGGATGCGCTCATATCTGGAGATACGGAAAAGGACTCGAAGCCGTTCACCCCGCCGCTTCGGCCAGGGTCTCTAGCTCGGTCCAGCGCTCGTAGGCCAGCTCCAACTCCTGCTCGACGTCCTTCAGGCGCGTCTGGGCGCGGGCGATCTCTTCGGCGTCGTCCCGCTTGTAGAGCTCCGGGTCCGCCATCAGGCCGTGGAGGGTCCCCTGTTCCTCCTCCAAGGCTTCGATCCGCTCCGGCAGGGATTCCAGGTCGCGGCGTTCTTTGTAGCTGAGGCGACGGCGGCCGCTGCGGGGCTTCTCCGCCTTCTGCGCCTTGGGTTTCGCCGCCGGTGCCGCTTCGG
>JBCDIS010000250.1:0-9636 GCA_038748685.1 Acidobacteriota bacterium
CCCGGGCCGTCGGGGCGGCGGCGTGCGAGGGTGGTGAGGACCCGACCCGGACCCACCTCCAGGAGAGCCGAGTCGCCGTCTTCGAGAAGAGTCCCGAGGCCGTCGGCGAAGCGCACCGTGTGCCGCAGGTGGCGGGCCCAGTAGTCGGGGTCGGTGGCCTCCGAGGGCTCGATCCAGCCCCCGGTCAGGTTGGAGACGAAGGGCCGTTGCGGCGCCTTGGGGCCGATCCGCGCCACCTCGGCGCGGAAGGGATCGAGGATCGGCTCCATCATCGGCGAATGGAACGCGTGGGAGGTGTGGAGACGGCGGGTCTCGATCCCTTCCCCGGCGAGCTGGTGGGCGAGGGCGTCCACCGCTTCGGAGGGACCCGAGACGACGTTGTCGGTCTCGCCGTTGCATACCGCGAGGACGAGGTCGGGGTGCTGCTCCAGTAGCGCCTCGATCTCCGGCACGGAGCGCTGCAGCCCGAGCATGGCCCCCGGCGGCATGGACTGCATAAGGCGGCCCCGGAGGGCCACCAGGGCGAGGGCGTCGTCCCGGTCGAAGACCCCTGCGACGGTGGCCGCCACCAGCTCGCCGAGGCTGTGCCCCAGCATGCCGGCGGGTTCCAATCCCCAAGACATCCAAAGGGCCGCCAGCGACCACTCGACGGCGAACAGCGCCGGCTGGGCGAGGTCCGTGGACCGCAGTCGCGAAGCTGCCTCCTCCGCCTCTTCCCCAGTGGCGAAGAGGAGATCCCGCAGATCCAGGCCGAGGTGAGGTGCCAAGACCTCGGCGCAGGCGTCCAGCTCGCGGCGGAAGACCGGCTCGTGGGCGTAGGTACCGCGGGCCATTTCCACGTGTTGTGCCCCCTGTCCGGGGAACAGGAAGTGAACCCGGCGGGGGGACGACGGGCCCGCAAAGCCGCTCAGAAGTCGGCGTGAGGGACCCGCCCCGAGGATCTCGGCGGCCTCCCCGGTGGAGGCCACCACGGCGATCCGTCGATGCTGGAAACCGCGTCGGCCGACGTGCAGGGTATACGCGGCGTCCGCCAGGTGGAGGGCCTCGGTGTTCCCTTCGGCGGCGGGGCGTCCGCCGAAGTGGGCGGCCAGATTGCGGGTGGCGGCGTCGAGGGCGCCGGGGGTCCTGGCGCTCAGCCGCAGGATCTCGTACGGACGGCCGGGGCGGCCCTGGCCCTCCGCCGGCGCTTCTTCGAGAATCGCGTGGGCGTTGGTGCCGCCGATGCCGAAAGCGCTGACGCCGGCCCTGCGGGGGGAGCGACCCCGGGGCCAGGGGGTGGCCTCGGAGGGGACCCAGAAGGGGGACCCCTCGAGCCCCAGCTCGGGGTTGGGGGTGCGGAAGTGGAGGTTGGGGGGCAGGGTTCGGTGCTGGAGGGCCTGGGCGGCGCGGACGAGGCCGGTGATGCCGGCGGCGGCGTCGAGGTGGCCGACGATGGTCTTGGCGGACGACAGGGCCACCGTGCCGGGTTCAAGGCCGTCGCCGAAGGCCCGCTTCAAGGCCCGGACCTCCACCGGATCGCCGAGCTTGGTGCCTGTGCCGTGGCATTCGACATAGCCCACAGAATCAGGCTCTACGCCGGCCCGGGCCATGGCCCTGCGGACCACCCGGGTCTGGCCGTCGACGCTCGGGGCGGTGAAGCCGACCTTGTCGTCGCCGTCGTTGTTGATCGCCGTGCCGCGGATCACGGCGACGATCGGGTCGCCGTCCGCCTGGGCCTCCGCCAGCCGCTTGAGGACCACCACGCCGACGCCGCTGCCCGCCACCGTGCCGCCCGCATCGGCGTCGAAGGCGCGGCAATGGCCGTCCTTCGAAAGAATACTGTCGGGGACGTGGGTGTAGCCCACCCCTTGGGGAAGCTTCACCGTCGCACCCCCCGCCAGGGCCATGTCGCAGTCCCCAGCCAGCAGGGCCAGGCACGCTTGGTGGACCGCCACCAGGGAGGTGGAGCAGGCGGTCTGGACCGTCAGGGCCGGGCCGGTCAAGCCGAGTTTGTGGGCCACCCGGGTGGCGAGGAAGTCCTTGTCGAGGCCGATGACGGTCTGCAGGTCTTCGAGGGCGCTGGACCCGAGGTGGGGGAGGATGTTGCGCACCAGGTAGGCCGAGAGGCTGGCGCCGGCGTAGACCCCCACCGCCCCGGCGCCCCGTCCGCCGCCGTAGCCTGCCCGCTCCAGGGCCTCCCAGGCGTGTTCCAGGAACAGTCGCTGCTGGGGGTCGGTCATGGCGGCGTCGCGGACGCTCATCTGGAAGAAATCCGGGTCGAAGCGATCGACGCCCTCGAGGTCGGCGGCGACCGGCACGTAGTCCTCGGAGGCCACCCGATCGGGGGTCTCGCCGGCCTCCACGGCCGCGGCGACGTCGATACCTCGGATCGCCTCCACCCCGGCGGCGACGTTGCGCCAGAAGGCGTCGACGTCCTCGGCTCCGGGGAACCGCCCCGCCACCGAGAGAATGGCGACGGCGGGGGGCTCCTGGCCGGCCAGCACCTTCGCTTTGGGTTCCGCCGCCGCCGCGGGCTCGCCCCCGCGCAGGTGGATCGCCAGCTTGCGGACGGTGGGGAACTGAAGCAGGTCCAGCAGGGTGAGGTCGGGAAAATCGCCGGTCAGAAGACGGAAGACCCGCGGCAGCAGGAGGGAGTGGCCGCCGAGGCTGAAGAAGGTGTCGTCCAGACCGACGGCGTCGAGCTCCAGCACCTCCCGCCAGGCGGCGGCGACCCGGGTCTCCACGCCGTCCCGGGGATCGGAGCTCGGGTCCGCGGCTCGACCGGCGGATGCGTCACTGCTTCGGGATTGGCCGAGGTCGATGGATTCCAGGGCCCGTCGGTCGATCTTGCCGTTGGGGGTAAGGGGTAGCTCCCCGAGGATACGGAGAATCGAGGGCACCATGTGGGCGGGCAGGCCATCGCCGAGGTGGGACCGCAGCCCGTCCTCCAGATCGACGGGGGCATCCGGGGCGGCGACGAAGCCGGCTAGGAGGGGTTCCCCTAGCCGGTCCTCACGCACCAACACCGCAGCGTCCTCCACCGCCGGATGGCGGGTCAGGGCGGCCTCGATTTCCCCGAGCTCGATGCGGAAACCCCGCAGCTTGACCTGGTGGTCGAAGCGGCCGAGGAACTCCAGCTCGCCGTCGCCGCGCCAGCGGACCCGATCGCCGGTGCGGTAGAGACGGGCACCCGCTTCCTTGGCGAAGGGGTCGGGGACATAGCGCTCCGCCGTCGCCGCCGGACGGTCGTGGTAACCGCGGGTGACGCCGGCCCCCGCCAGGTAGAGCTCCCCAACGAGGCCCACCGGTAGGGGTTCCCCCCGGGGGTCGAGTACGTAGGCCCGGCCGTTGGCGATTGGGCGGCCGATGGTGGGTTCGCCGTCGTCTCCTTGGGGGACGAGGGCCCAGGTGGAGTAGGTGGTGTCTTCGGAGGGGCCGTAGAGGTTGTAGACCCGTTCGACGGCGCCGGCCCGGTAGACCCGATCCACCAGATCCCGCTTGAGGGGCTCGCCGGCGAGGTTGACCGTGCGCACGGACGGGGGCAGGCCCTCGGCCCGGACGATCTCGGCGATGGCGGAAGGCACGGTGTTCACCAGGGTCACCTCGTCCCGCGCCGGCAGGGTCAGGAGGTGGAGGATGTCCCGGGCGAGGATCACCGAGCCGCCGGTGACGAGGGGCAGGAAGAGCTCATAGACCGACAGGTCGAAACACACCGACGTGACCGCCAGGCTACCCCGCAGCTCTTCGGCGGAGAACCGCTCGCCCCCCCACTGGAGCATGGCGACGGCGTTGCGGTGGCTCACCGCCACCCCCTTGGGTGTGCCGGTGGAGCCGGAGGTGTAGATCAGGTAGGCGAGGGAGTCTGGGTCGACGGGGACCGATTCGCCTACATCGGACCGCAGCTCCGCGGGCGATAGGCGCTGGAGATCCAGCCCCTCGAAGCGGTCCGCCAGGGCTTCCTCCGCCACCAGCAGGCGGGCTCCGGCGTCGGAGGCCATGAAGCGCAGTCGCTCGGCGGGGTAGGCGGGATCGAGGGGTAGATAGGCCCCCCCGGCCCCGAGCACCCCCAGGAGGGTCACCACCAGGTCGTCGGTGCGCTCCAGACACACCGCCACCGGCTGTTCCGACCCGACGCCTTGGGCCCGTAGCGCCGCCGCGGCCGCGCCGGCACGCTCCATGAGCTGGGCGTAGGTCCAACGGCGCTCTTCCACCGCGAGGGCGGTGGCGTCGGGGGTGCGCTCCGCCTGGGCTGCCACCAGGCCGTGGATCGTCGCCGCCTCCGGCAGGGGTGCGTCGGTGGCGTTCCAGGCGTTGAGGATCTGGCTGCGCTGTTCGGGGGAGAGGAGCCGGAGCCGTGTGATCCTGTGTTCGGGATGGGCCGCCGCTGCCCTGAGGACCTGGAGGTAGCCGTCCAGGAGTCGCTCGGCGGTGTCGAGGTCGAAGCGCTCGGTGCTGTACTCCACCTCGGCCCGGAGGGTGTCACCGTCCTCCACCAGCGCCACCTCGAAGTCCATCTTGGTGGTGCCGTTGTGAATCTCCGGCAGCAGCCTGGTCTCTAGACCTTCGAGGACGTCGGACGCGAAGTAGTCCGGCCGTACCTGGAGGGAGGTGTCGAAGAATGGATTGCGACCTACGGACCGCGGGGGCTGGACCTCGCGGACCAGGGTGTCGAGGGAGAGGTCCTGGTGGGCGAGGTCGTCGAGGGTGGTGTTGCGGGTCCGAAGCAGCAGGTCGAGGAACGTCGGATCGTCCCCCAGGTCGGCCTTGATCACCGCATTGTTGATGAAGAAGCCGACGGTCCCCTCCACCTCGCCCCGGGGGCGGCCGGCCATCGGTACGCCGAGCACGACGTCGGACTGTCCGGTAACCCGCGCCAGCCAGGCCTGATAGGCGGCGAGGGTCACCATGAAGAGGGTGGCGCCGTGCTCCCCCCCGAGGCGGCGTAGGTGCTCCACGGCCCCGACGTCGAGGGTGCGCACCAGCTTGCCGCCGGAGAGGGTGGGGGCCTCTGGGCGGGGTCGATCCGCCGGCAGCTCGAGGCGCTCGGCCCCTTCCAGGCGCGGGACCCAATAGTCGAGGAGGGCGCGTTCCCGGTCCCCGTCTAGCCAGTCGGCGTGCCAGGCGGAGTAGTCGAGGTACGGGGCCGGCGGTTCCCCGAGATCCGGCTCCTCCCCCCGCAGGAGGGCGCCGTAGGCGGCCCCCAGCTCACCCCAGAGAATCCTCAGGGATTCGCCGTCGGAGGCGATGTGGTGCTGGACCCAGACCAGGAGATGCTCGTCCTCCGCCACCCGCAGGAGCCGCAACCGGTGGACCTCCCCGCGGTCGATTCCTAGGATCCGCTTGCCTTCCTCCACCGCCCGAAGCCGAGCCAGGCGGCGACGCTGCTGCAGATTGCCCTGGAGCGCTTCGATCGGCAGCTCCACGGGGCTCGGCGGATCCAGGGTCTGCCGGGGTCCGTCGTCGGTGTCGTGGTACCGAGTGCGGAGGCTGCCGTGGCGCTCCACCAGCAGGTCCAGGGCCCGGCGCAGCAGCTCCGTATCGAGGGGACCCAGAAGCTCCGCCGCGACGAGGATGTTGAACATCGCGGAACTGGGTTGGAACTGGTGGAGGTACCAGATTCGCAGCTGGGGCTGGGAAAGGGGCTGGGGAACCGCGGGGTCCACCGCCGGCATGGGCTCAGCGCCGGAGGACTCACCCAGATCGCCGAGCCTTTGCCCGAGGGCCGCCACGGTGGGGGCCTCGAAGAGATCCCGCTGGTGGAGGTCGACGCCGAACAGGGTGCGTAGACGGGCGGCGAGGCGGGCCCCGAGAAGGGAGTGGCCGCCGAGCTCGAAGAAGCTGTCCTCGACCCCCACCTCCTCCACGCCGAGCAGCTCGCCGAAGAGGTCCGCCAGCCGCCGCTCGACGGCGTTGCGGGGGGCCACCACCTCGCCGCGGTCCACCAGGCCCAGGTCCGGCGCGGGAAGCGCTTTGCGGTCCACCTTGCCGTTGGGGGTCAGGGGAAGGGCGTCGAGGAGCACGAAGGCCGAGGGCACCATGTGCCCCGGCAGGGTCTCGCCCACGTGGTGGGTCAGGTCCCTGGCGCTCGGCGGTTCGGCCCCCGGCGACGCGACGACGTAGGCCACCAGGACCGGGTTGCCGGCGGCGTCCTCCCGGGCCACCGCCACCGCTTCGACGATGGCGGGGTGGCGGGTGATCCGCGCCTCCACTTCGCCGAGCTCGATGCGGAAGCCGCGGATCTTGACCTGATGATCGATGCGGCCGAGATAGAAGAGGGTTCCGTCCTCCCCCTCCCGCACCAGGTCGCCGGTGCGGTACATGCGGGCCCCGGGGTCGTTGGACCCCGCCTCCGGGAGCCAGCGGGAGGCGGTCAGCGACGGTCGATCGAGGTATCCCCGGGCGAGGCCGGCGCCCGCCAGGTACAGCTCACCCTCCTCTCCCCGCGGAACCGGGGCGAGGTTCTTGTCAAGCACCAGGGCACGGGTACCCTCGACGGGGCGGCCGATGGGGGGCGCTCCGGGACCGCGGTCGACCCGCTCCCAGGTGGAGTAGGTGGTGTCCTCGGAGGGGCCGTAGAGGTTGAAGACCGCCTCCACCGCGGGTTCTTCGTAGGCCCGGTCCACCAGGGAGCGGGGAAGGGCTTCGCCGGCGAGGTTGACGATCCGCAGCCGCGGCGGCAGGTGCCCCGAGCGCAGGAGCTCCCGCAGGGCCGAAGGCACGGTGTTGATCAGGGTGACGTCGTCCCGGGAGGGCAGCTCCGGCAGTTCCAGAGCGTTCTTGGCCAGGATCACCCGGCCACCGCGGCCGAGGGTGACGAAAATCTCAAACACCGACAGGTCGAAACACACCGACGTCGACGCCAGGACCCCTTCGAGGTCGGCGTCGGGGAAGACCCCTTTGGACCATTCCACGAGGGCCAGATCGCTGGCGTGGGCGATGGCGACACCCTTGGCCCGTCCGGTGGAGCCGGAGGTGTAGATGGTGTATGCGAGGTTGTCTTCGGTGGCCGTCAACGGCGGCGTCGAGGGGTCGAGGTCCCGCCACTGGTGACGGTCGCGGTCGACGCACAGGACCTCGGCGTTCGATTCCGGAAGGATGCCGAGCAGACCCTCCTCGGTGAGGAGGACCCGCGCCTGACCGTCGTCGAGCATGAACGCCAGGCGCTCCGCCGGGTACTCGGGATCGAGGGGCAAGTAGGCGCCGGAGGCCTTGAGGACCGCCATCAGGGCGGTCACCAGCTCCGCTCTCCGCTCCATGCAAACCCCCACCAGCACATCCGGCCCGACGCCGGAGGCCATCAGCCGTCGGGCCAGTCGGTTCGCCTCGGCGTCAAGATCACCGTAGGTGAGAAGGCGGCCCCGGTCGTCCACGGCGACGGCGTCCGGGGTCTCCCTCACACGAGCTTCGAAAAGCTGCTGAAGAAGCGGCGGCCCGGATCGTGGATGGGTGGGTGCTTCGTGGTGGCTCATGTCTCAAAACTCTCCCGAGGGCCCCCCGGGCCTACCCCCAGCGGCGCTGGGGGCTGTGGCCCTGTGGCCGAGGATGAAACGTGCGGGAAGAAGGTCGTCACTCGGTTTTGGTCCTACTCGGCGTCGGTCATCATCGAGCCCAGGAGGGCGTCGAGGTCTTCATCCGCCATGTCGCCGGCCTCCGCCAGGAGCTTCTCGGCGGAGGTTTCCTCGCTGCGGCGGATCTCGGCGGTGGCCCCGTCCCCTCCGTTTCCTTCGGCGGCTTCCGCTTCCAGAAGCTCCGCCAGCTGGGAGAGGGTGGGGGTGGTGAAGAGCTGACCCAGGGGAATCCGCGTGCCGAAAGTCTTGCGCAGCCTGGAGACCACCTGGGTGGCGAGCAGGGAGTGTCCGCCGAGCTCGAAAAAGTCGTCGTGGATTCCCACCCGGTCCACCGGCAGCACCTCGGTCCAGATCTCCGCCAGCCGGGATTCGAGATCGGTTCGGGGGGCGACGTACTCGACCGTCGCCGCGGCGCTCCAATCGGGGGCCGGCAGGGCGGCCCGGTCGAGCTTGCCGTTGGCGGTCAGGGGCAGGGCGTCGAGGGGGACGAAGGCGGACGGCACCATGTACTCTGGGAGCCGCTGGCCGAGGAACGTCCGCAGCTCCGCCGCGGGATCCGCCGGCTTCCCGCCGTCCTCTGACTGGACAACGTAGGCCACCAGGCGGGCCTCGCCACTGGCCTCCCGCCGGGCCACCACCGCCGCCGCCGCCAGCCCGGGGTGGCGCTCCAGCTGGACCTGCACCTCGGCGGGCTCGATGCGGAAGCCGCGGATCTTGACCTGGAAGTCCGACCGGCCGAGAAACTCCAGAGCGCCGTCGTGGCGCCACCGAACCCGGTCGCCGGTGCGGTAGGCCCGGGCCCCAGGCTCGGGGGCAGACGGATCCGGGACGAACCGCTCGGCGGTCAAAGCCGGGCGGCCGATGTAGCCGCGGGCGAGCCCGTCGCCCCCCGCCAGCAGCTCGCCGTGGACCCCGCGGGGCACGGTGCGCAACCCCGGATCCACCACCAGGACACGGCCGCCGCGGATGGGCCGCCCGATGGGGACGCGGGCGGGGATCCCGTCACCGCGGGTCATGGGGTGGCAGGTGGTGAAGGTGGTGTTCTCCGTGGGGCCGTAGCCGTTGATCACCCGGGCTCCCTCCGGTAGCTGGTCGAGGGCCTCACGGACCCGTTCCGCTGAGAGGGCGTCGCCCCCCGCCAGCAGCTGGCGGACCGACGGCAGGTCGGAGAGGTGGCCCCCTTCTGCCATCTGGTGGAAGAGGCCGGCGGTGAGCCAGAGGGACGTCACGCCGCGGGATCTCAGGTGGTCCGCCAGATCGTCGAGGGCGAGGTCCGCACCCGGCAGCAGGTCCAGCTCGCCGCCGTTTAGCAGGGGCGCCCAGATCTCGAGGGTGGAGGCGTCGAAGGCCGCCGGGGCGAAGCCCAGCCAGACCTCGTCGTTACCCATGGAGGCGAAATCGTTGCCCCGCACCAGGCGGACGATGTTGCGGTGGCTCACCGCGACCCCCTTGGGGCGTCCTGTCGAGCCGGAGGTGAACATCACGTAGGCCAGGTTGTCGGCCGCGGGTCCTTCGGCGAGCGGGGAGCCGTCTCCGGCGTTCCAGTCAAAGCCGTCGAGGTCGACGACCTGGAGGCCCTCCAGCAGCGCTTCCGGCAGGTCGGCGCCGGAGTCGCCGTGGCGCAGGATGATCCCGGCGCCGCTGTCCTCCAGCATCACCGCCAGCCGCTCCTGGGGGTAGGCGGGGTCGAGGGGAACGAAGTAGCCCCCCGCTTCGAGCACGGCCAGCTGGGACACCGGCAGCTCGACGCCGCGGCCCACGGCGAGGGCGACGGCGGTCTCCGGCACCACCCCCAGGTCCCGCAGATGACGGCCGAGGCGCGTGGCCTGGGCGGCCAGCTCGCCGTAGGTGAGGGACGCATCGCCGCAGCGGACCGCAACAGCGTCGGGGCGCTCCTGGGCCTTTTGGCGGAAAAGGCCGTGCACCGTCGCATCCTTCGGATGCTCGCCGGGGCGCTCCCCCCAATCCCGCAGTCGGGTCCGCTCGTCCACCTCCAGCATGGAGAGCTGCGACAGGCGCTTGTGGGGGTTGGCGATGGCGTCGGCGGCGAGGGAGAGGTAGTGGTGGACCATCCGTTCGATGGTCTCCG
>JBCDIS010000251.1:0-9543 GCA_038748685.1 Acidobacteriota bacterium
AAATCGCCGTGCCGGCCGGCTACCAGATCGAGACCGCCGTCGTCGCGCTCCTGCTCGGCGACGCCGCCGGGACCCTCGCGGGATACGTCGGAGATGCCCCTTTCGGAATCCGACCCGAGGCGCGAACGGAGTCCTTGGCGGTGGCTACGGGCGCCGCCAAGGACAGCTCCGAGTGCCCCCCCTGCGAAGACCCCTTCACCCACTCCCCTACCCTGCCCGAGCCGGTCGTCAGCTTTCAGAGTCTCGACAAGCTCGTCGGCAGGACCGACACGACGTTGCCGTTCGTCGCCATCCCCAACATCTCGCCCTTCTTCGCCAGCGCCACCGTGACCTGCAAGCCAACCGATGGCGGGTTGCTCGCCGCCTGGCAAACTCGGACATATTCCGGACTCGTCGGGGCCTACGATCGAAGCCAGGCCCTCTACCTGAAACGCCTCCGGGCCCGGATCCAGGCCGCCAGTGGAGGACGGGAACGGCAGATCGAGCGCCGGGAGCTGCGACGGGAGTCGATCCGCATCCTCGCCGCGCAGCGCGCCGATCCGGAGCCGGAACCTTGCCCGCCCCCGCCGGCGGATCGGACCGCTCGCTACCGTAACTTCTTCGAGAGGGCGTTCGACTGGCCTGAGATCACCTATGCCTTCCATCCTCGTCCGCCGGTCGAGGAGACGTGCGAGCGGGACCCCCTCTGGCTCGGCCTCGCGGTGGTCGATCTAGAAGCCGACACCCTGTTCAAGAGCTTCCTCCAGGCCGGCTCCGCCAGGGTGCTGGTGCCCGTCCGCCCGGGGGCGGAACTGGAGGTTCTCTATTACTTGCTGTTCGGCCTGCTGTGGCCCGGCCTACCGGAGGACACCCCGGTGGCCGCGATCGACATAGGCCTCGTCGCCGACCTCAAAACACAGCCGGTACGACAACCCGCGGCCACCTGGCGCCTTCGGATACCCACGTCCTTGTGCCTCCTGCAACGCGGGGAAGAGCTGCCGGACTTTGCGTGTCCCTGGTCCGTAGAAGCTCCCAACATGAAAGGAGTCGAAGCATGATCATCGGCGATCCTTCGGTCCAGCCTCCGTTCGGCCAACATCAGGTGTTGCCGGTTCCTTTGCCGGTGGGCGCCGTCATTCCCTACGCCGGCCCCGCGGACGATGCGGTTTGGAAAGAGCTGGAGACCTTGGGATGGCTCCCCTGCGACGGCAGAGAGGTGCCGCAGGTCGCCTACCCCCTGCTCTTTCAGCTGATCGGCGACATCTACGGCGACGCTTCGGAGGACAACTTCTTGTTGCCGGACTATCGGGGCGCCTTCCTGAGGGGGGTCAACGGGACGCGCCAGCCGGCCCTGGATCCCGACGCGGACCATCGGGTCGGTTCTGGCCCGGGGGGTTCGGGAAACGGCGGAAACCAAGTGGGATCTCTCCAAGAGGATCAGTTCCAGGAGCATGAGCACCGATACGTTCCCAACATCCAGACAAGCGGTTTCAGCACCGGCGAGACGCCCGCCGTGATCTCGGTCAACACGACGGTCACCCAAGGTGTGGAGTGTCGAGACGGGACACCCGGCAGCCCGGATTGCTTTGGCCCTGAGACCCGCCCGGTCAACCTCTACATCCACTTCCTGATCAAGGCAGTCCCAGATCAAGTGGTTCTGAACGTGCCTGCTGCGGCCGGTGGTCCCATCATTCCGGGGCGTTGACCATGAGATCGGGACGACTGCTCCACTCACCCAGCGGCGGTCCCCGTTGCGACTCTGACCGATGCGTGGCGCCTTTCAACTTGCCCCGACTCCGACTCGGCGACTTCGCGTTTCAACGTTCGGCGTTCTGCGACTGGCCGACGGGTGGGCTCCTGTTCCGCCACGCCCGTGAAGCAGATCCAGGGGAAGCTCGTGAACCTCGGCGAGGTCGTTTTCCGCAACGAGATCGGGGCCGGTAGCGACGACGGGTCATGGGTAGCCTAGCCGTACGATCGATAGACGGACCTCGACGATGATCGACCTGAGGGAAGGATTCGAGATGGCCCTCGGGGGCGGTGACCCCGGGTACGACTGGGGGGCTCTCGAAAAGTCCCAGATGCCGGGGTCGGTGGACGATTCCTCGGTACCCGCCCATTCCGCGGTATTGATCTGGGCGACAGCCCTGCTGAGCAATCGCGGGGGCGCCCGAGACTTCTGGTTCCGCTTCCTCGAACAGCCATGGCTTGCCGGCGGCCAGGGATTCAGTCGCACCCGCGGGGTCGAACAGATCCTCGCCGCCCTGGCTGTTCATCTATGGGCCCGCCGTCGGGGCGATTGGGGGCTCGAAGCCGCCGCCAGGGGTTGGCTTTCGGCGGTGTTCGCCATCTACGGCCTTTCGGCACTACGGGGTGGCCCGTATGGCCTCGCCGTCACGACGATCGGTGGTTGTTCGTGGTTTCGTGGGGCCGGAGGGGGAAGATTTTCCTCGACCGATCCGTCCAGAGTCGACAACGTTCCGCTGGACAGCGTTGTCGCGGCGGCGCTCCACCGCCGACCGCCGCTGATCGTCGGCCGGTGGGAGAGCGCGTGTGTCCGGCGCATGGGGGAACGGTTCGGGCTATCGCCGTTCGAGCTCGGCGTCGATCTTGCCTCCACGATCCGGCCGGTGTTCGACGATGATCTGGACGAGGCGGGGCTAGAGGACCTCAGAGCCCTGGTTCGGCCGTTGCGGCTCGACACGCCCCTGGTCATCCATCGCTACCGGGGAGGGGTCGTCTCCTTCTGCGAATGGACTCCGCGCATCGCCGCCGGCCAAGTCCAGATGCTCCAAGCTCTGGTTGGAACGGTCGACGCGGACGCCCCGAGGCTCACCGCCCTGGCGATCGGCGACGGCAGCCTGAACGGCGCCGCGCCGGCGGAGACCTGGATCGAGAACGGGTGGGTTTGGGCACGCTCCGCGGACGGCTCGGATCCGTCGAAGCTGGGGGCCTGGGGGGAGGTCTCGGGGCGGCGCTATGGGATCGGGCTTCCAGCGGGAGCGCTCCAGCTCAAGGTGCGCATCGATTCCACTGGCACCCGCATCGAGCCCGCGAAGAAGGCACTGGACGGAGGTTCCGAGCAGGACAGGGCCAAAGAGCCGCCCGAGTGAAGCGGACGGCAACGCGAGGACGACACCGCAAAGAAGAAACCCCCTCCCGGAGCGGATCCGGAAGGGGGCCCTGGGGGTCGTCGCCGGTGAGGGCGAGGATCCTACGGCGCGCAGGCCTCGAAGTCGTCCACCTGGAGGGTGAACGTCTCGTTGGCGGCGTACGACACCACGTTCATACCCACCAGCGGAGCGGCCCCCAGGTCGAGGTTGATCGAGCCGCCGAGGCCGCCGGCGGGCACCGACCAAGTGGCGCCGCCGTCGGTGGAGTACTCCACCGACCAAGCGTTGCCGGACCGGACGACCGCGAAGCGAACCGGGGCTCCACCGCTGTTGATGTTGGAAGCGATGGCGACGTCACCCGGCCCACCGTCGCTGGTGCGGGCGCGGAATTGCAGCACCGGCCCGCCGTTGCCGAAATCGGCGACGAGCTGGACGATGATGCGGGTGGCGTTGGGGTCCAGGCTGGAACGGAGCATGAAGCCACCCTTCTCGTAGAGGCCGCTGGTGCCGGCGGAGAAGCCCTCCACATCGACCTCGGCGCGGAAGTCGCCCTCGATGGAACGGTAGACGAAGACGCCGCTATCGGCGCCGACATAGGCCGACGTACCGTCCCCTTCGATCAGCAGCTGACCACCCGCCTCGGTCACCGAACCCTGGTCGGCGTCACCGAGGAAGGCGCTCATCCACGCGGGGTCGACGATCCCGTCTTCGAAATCGTCGTCGACGCAGCCCACCAGGGGACCGCCGGGCATCGCCCGATAGCCGAAGCTGGCTCCGGCCTCGTTCTCGAAGGCCCCGAGGGCCAGGGTGGCCACGTCCGGCGTGGCGATGCCGTCGAGATCGAAGGTCTCTTCGTCCAGGGCCGCCGGCACGGTGGACCGATCCACCTCCACCGTATAGGTGCCGGAGGGCTGGCCGAAGAAACCGTAGGCGCCGGTGGCGTCGGTGGCGGTTGTGGCGACTTCCACCGCGCCGTCGAGCAGACGGACGGTGACGGCGTCGAGGCCGAGCTCACCGACGTCGCGGACGCCGTTGCCGTCGAGGTCGTCCCAGACCTCACCCGCCACCGTGCTGATCCCCGCCGAGCCGCAGGTCAATCCCGAGAGCAGGCCCGGCATTTCGGCCACTAGCCCGGCGGAGGTGTCGGCCCCGAAAACCCCGCCTTGGGTTTGGAAGGCGGCGTACTCCATCAGGTCCTCCGGCAGCGCCGCCGCCGCCCTCGGAACCACGCTCCAGATCGCCGCGCTCGGGAACGCCGTCCGCAGCTCGTCGATCTCCAGCATGGCGTCCGCCAGGGGCTCGCCGACGAAGGTGCCGAAGAGGGGCACGGGCGCTCCGGTCCAGGCCACGTCGCCCCGGGAACGGAAGACTCCCCCGTCGTAGAGACTGATGGTCGCCGAGGTCGGATAGATCCCGCGGGCCTCACCGTCGATGTCGGGGCGGGCGTTGGTCAACCAGACCAGGACTGGCCTGTGGCCCGGATCCGCGTCGGCCGCCAGTATCTCCAGGGCCTTGCGCAGCCCGAGGGCTTCGGTGGACAGATCGTTGCCATCGATGGCGGCGAGGTCGAGACCCGCCAGTGCCGAACCCACGGCGGAGGCGTCGGACGACAGCCCCTGACGCACCTGGGCCCAGGTGGACGGATCAGAGGCCGGATTGGCGGTGCCGTAGGTCACCAGCGCCGAGCGGCTACCGTCACCCCGTAGAGCCAGGGACGCCTGCAACCGGTCGATAGCGGCCCGGGCGGCCTCAGCCTTGGTGCCGCCGTCCGCCATGGCCTCGTCCATGCCGCCGCCGATGTCCATCAGGTAGATGGTGTCCAGCGGCGGCGCGTTGTCGCAGGCCACGTCACTCGGCGGCACGAGATCGGTGCTGGCGCGACAGAGGAACCAGTCGTCGAACTCCATGGTCATGGGTTGGGCTCCGTCGTAGGACGCCACGCCGACCCCCGCCAGAACGTCGCTACCCATGTCGATGTCCACGATGCCCCCGAGGCTGCCGCTGGGGATGGTCCAGCTGGCGCCGCCATCGGAGGAGATCATGCCCACCAGCCGATCGCCGCGCTTCTCGATGGCGAGGCGGATGGGCAGGGAGATGCCGGTGATCGTCGAGCCGAGGGCTTCGGCGACGCCGTTCTCATCGCGGTAGTCGAACATCACCGCCGGCGAGCCCGGGAAGTTGGGGACGTAGGTCACGTAGACCCGAGCCGCATCAGGGGCGGTGCTCTCCCGCACCATCACGCCGCCCTTGTAGTACAAACCGCTCCCCGCCTGCGGCACCCCGGTCACCTCCACCTCGACGCGGAAGTCACCGGACACGTTCTGGTAGAGGAAGGACTGGTTGTCGTCACCGTGGTAGAGGGAGGTCCCCGTTCCGGTGACGGCCAAGGCGCCGCCGACCTCCGCCGCCGCTTCATCCGTGGCGTCCCCCACCGCGGCGAGGGTCCAGGGGCCGTCGGTGACCAAGTCGAGGGTGCCGTCGTCGAACCGATCGGCGATGCACTCGGTGTTGCCGTCGCCGAGGGGATCGCAGGCGTCGCCGACACCATCACCGTCCGAGTCGGCCTGGTCGGCGTTGGGGTTCTCCGGACAGTTGTCGACGTCGTCGGCGACGCCGTCACCGTCGGTATCGGGCGCCAACGAGCAAGAAATGCCCTGGTCGGCGGCCGCCTGGATGAGCTTGGCTTGGCAAACCCCCAGCTGGTCCAGGTTGATCGGCAGGAGCTCTTCGATTCGCTGATCGTCCTCGATCTCCACCAGACCGCAGGTGCCGCTGGTCGCCCCTTCGGCGAAGCGAACCTCGGAAATCCCTCGGCTCTCCGTGAAGACTTCGAGGGACTCGAAACCGTGGCTCGCCGCGGCGCCGGGCACGCAGCTGGTGATCGTCGAAGCGCCGGCCACCGTGCGGGCGAAATCGCGGATCGTCGCTTCGCAGGGGCAGAATAGGGGCAGCTCCGGCAGCGGTTCCGGGGTGATCGACTCGATGAGGGCGTCCGCCGCGGTGATAAGCGTGTCGGCGGCACCCTGGGGAATCGCGCCCCCGGCGTCCGCAACGACTGCATCTCTGAAGGCTTCGAGATCGGCCAGAGTCGCGTTGAAGTCCTCCAAGGCGAAGTTCGCCGCGGCCGCGGCGAGCTCACCGTCAAGGGCGGCTTCCAGGGCCGGATCCAAGCCGAGGGTGGCGAGGAAGTCCCGGGTGTCGGACACCAGCACCAGGAAGGGGACGTACATCTGGGCGAAGATGTCGGTCCGGGTGGCCCCGTTGGGGCCGAGCCACGTCGCGACCCACCGGCCGTCCGCATTCATCGCCAGGCTCGGTTGGGCCTGGAAGCCCTCCACCGTGGTGTTGACCACGAAGTCGTTGCCCTGGGGCGTGCCGTCGGGCCCGAAGGCGCGGGCCATGATGGTGACCGAGTCGCCGTCCCGGGAGGGGGCCAGCTCGATCTCGTCGTCGTAGCGGCTCTCGAGGGGCTTCTCCGGCCACGCAATCACGAAGTTCCCGCTGCCGTCGACGGCCACCGGCACCGTGCTCTGGACCGGCAGCTCAGGGAGCAGGCTGGGCAGAAACGGGGCGCCCAGGGGGTTGCCCAGGCTGTCGAAACGCCGGGCGTAGACCCCTTCGGGATCCTCGCGATTCTTCCACCACGCCGTCACAAATCCGTTGGGACCGGCGCCGATGTTGGAGCTCTGCCCGAGGAGGCTGTCGGTCACGACGACCTCGCTCCCCACCAGGTTGCCCGTCCCGTCGATGCGCTGGGCGACGATGGAGGCGTCATCCGCCCGCCAAGTGACGACCCAGCCCCCTCCGGGGAACGCGGCGATCGTCGGCTGGTAGCTGAATCCTGGATCGTCGCTGACGGCGAAGGCGGGGCCGAAGGGGACCCCGCTGCTGTCATAGGCGCGGCCGTACACCTGGGTATTGAAGTTGCTGACCGGACGGCCCTGCCAGACGGCCATGAAGGCGCCGGAGTCGTCCATCGCCACGTCGGGGAAGATGCTCGTCAGTCCAGGGTCGAGGAGGAACTCCCCACCGATACGGTTTCCGTCGGAGGCGAACCGCTGACCGATGATGGAAAAGATCGCCGGCGGGAATTGGGAACGGCTGTGCCAGACCACGACGAAATCACCGGCCGGGCTCATGTCGATCGTCGAGAACGACTGATTGTTGGCCAGGGTGGTGTTCGCCGTGATCTCCGGACCGACCTTGTTGCCTACGAAGTCGAATCGCTGGACGGAGACCTCCTCATTGCGCCGGTCGGCCGCATTCGTCCAGGTGATCGCGAAGTTGCCGGATCCGTCGATCGCCACCTCCGGATCCCTTTGGGTGTTCTCGGCGACCGTGTTGACCACGATCTCGCCCCCGATGGGGATCGGCTTCTGGGCCAGTGCGATCCCCGATGTCAGCAGCATGGAGGCGCCCGCCACCAGGCCGGCACGAACCGTCCCGAGTGAGACAACAGAAGAAACATCGAACCGTTTTGATCTAAACATACGTGTCTACAATCCCTTTCCTCTCCGAGCAGATTGACAAGGCAAACTCGACTCCCCGTCCCCAGGGTCAGACGTGGGCCCGGGTCCACTTCGGGCAGCGGGTCGCTGGCCGAGGATCACCGAATTGCCCATCGAAGGACGCTACCTGTCGAGGATTGGGCCTGCCGGATAGATAGCTTCCAAACCTCACCTGGAGACGGTGAAGATCGCAAAAGCACGAGCCGTACCACTCGCGTTTGCGCAAATTCACATATGCAAGCCGCGGCTAATCCACATTCAGACCAGCGTCTTTGCGCTTTGATCGAGTCACCTGACTCGGACTCGGGCCGGTGAGGTGGCAGGAGAAATTCCCACCCACGGAGGTCCTCCCAAATCCCAGACGCCAGACGCCCCGTCCTGGGACGGGGACCGCCAGCCGCCATCGGCGGTGGACGGCGGGTCTTTGCACGCAGAACCCCCGTCGGCCGCCCGTCCGTTGCGGCCCAAACGGCGGCAGATGGGACCTCGGCCCGACCCCGCCTACTGGGACATCGTCACAGGGAGGGGTCGCCGATGCAGGGGGAGATGGGCCGGAGGGGGCCGAAGCCCCCCCGAGTCAGCTCGACCGGCGGCGGATCATGGTCCAGCCGGCGAGGGACAGCAGCAGCGCCAGGCCGGCGAGGCCGAAGACGTCGAGGGCCGGAATCTCCACCGCCAGGCCGACGGTGACGCTGGGGAAATCGAGGTCGTTGGAGTCGTCCGGATCCACGGTGTCCGAACCGACCTCTAGGCTCCCCTCCGAGGTTCCGGACGCCGTCGCGCGGGTGTTGATCACCACCTGGGCGATGCTATCCGCGGCGAGATTCCCGACGCTGCAGGTCGCCACCCCCGTCGGGTCCTCGACGCAGCCCTGGGTCGAGTCAAGGATCAGGCCGCTCGGCAGAACCGTGGTCAGGGTCACCGCCTCGGCCTCCGACGGGCCGGCATTGAAGATCGACACCTCGATGACCACCTCTCCCCCAAGCTCGACGGGATTGGGCATCACCAAGGACGACACCTGCAGATCCGCCAGCCCACCGAGGGAGTCCACGTCGGTAGCGGCGTCGTTTCCGGGATCGGGATCCGTGACCGTCGAGGAAACCGTCGCCGTATTCGACAGGGTGCCCGTGGCGGTCGGGGCGACAGCGCAATCCGCCGAGAAGGTGACCGCGCCGGAGACGGGAAGATCGACGGTCTCCGAGATATCCCCGGTGCCGGACGCTGCGCAGCTCGCTCCGCCGGAGGCGGTGCAGGTCCACGTGCAGGTGAGCTCCGCCGGGAACGTATCCTCCACCAGGGCGCCCGTCACGTCCGACGGCCCCGCGTTGGCGGCCACGATCGTGTACGTCACCGATTTCCCAGGGACCGCGACGGCCACGCCGTCGTCCTTGGTGATCGAGAGATCCGCCTCGGCCCCCACCGCCGTGCCTTCGGTGGCGGAATTGTTCCCGCTATCCGGGTCCGTCTCGTTCGCCGTCACCGTCGCCGTGTTCGACAGCGCCGCCGTCTGACCGGCGTCCACCGTCACCGTGAACGCCACCGAGTCGCTGGCACCCGGCGCCAGGGTTCCGACGACGCAGGTCACCGTTCCCGCGGCCTCGGTGCAATCGCTTGACGTGCTGAACGTCACCCCCGACGGAAGCACATCGGTCACCGTCGACCCCGTCGACGGCGAGGGACCGGCGTTGGTCACCGTCACCGTGTAGGTCAGGGCCGCTCCCGCCGGCACCGGGTCCACCGAGTCTGCCTTCGCGATCGACAGGTCGGTCTCGGCCCCCACCGACGTGCCCTCGGTGGCCGAATTGTTGCCGCTGTCGGGGTCCGTCTCGTTCGCCGCCACCGTCGCCGTGTTCGACAGCGCCGCCGGATTACAGTCTGAGTCCTTCAGCGTTTTGGACTACGTCTCTCTGGCACCCGGCGCCAGGGCCCCTACGGCGCAGGTC
>JBCDIS010000252.1:0-9524 GCA_038748685.1 Acidobacteriota bacterium
CACAAGACTCCGCGCCGGCCGCCAACGGCAGCCTGTCCGACGACGACATCGAACGGATCGCCCAGCGGGTCGCAGCCCTGGTGGGGGAAAGCGCGGTGAAGGACGTCGCCTGGGAGGTCGTGCCGGATCTCGCCGAGGTGGTGATCAAGGAGCGGATCCGCGAGCTCGAAAGCCAAGTCGATTGAAGCGTAGGGCGGCCTACCCGCGCGGTTGCCGACGGCGCAGGGTTTCGGGGGGCAGGACACGGATGAGCTTCGCCAAGCATTCCCGAGAGCTGGAGGCCCGCTGGAAGGGCCGGCGGGGCCGTGGCTTGGTGATTTGCGGTCAGGTCGGTTCCACCCATCACCTCGGTCGACGCCTGGCCCGGGAGTACATTTCAGAGGGCGGCTCACCGCCCCCCGCCGACATCTTCGCCTGGGAGCAGTCGGAGAGCGTGGGACGCCACGGCCGCTCTTGGTCGAGCCCCCGCGGCGCCGGGGTCTACGCCACCCTGGTGCGCCCCCTCGACGAGGCCCCGCTGCAGCTGCTTCCGCTCCAGGTCGCGGTTTCCCTCTGCCAGACCCTCAACGGCCTCCTCGACGATCGATGCCGCCTCAAGTGGCCGAACGATCTCGTATGCAACAGTCGCAAGCTGGGGGGAATCCTGATCGATTCCTTCAGCCGCGGAGACGGGCCGCCGGTGGCGGTGATCAGCTTTGGGGTCAACCACAGCCGGGACCTCGACGCCCTGGGGGAGCCCGCCGCCACCTCCCTGCTGGCGGAGGGGTCGCCTCCGGTGGGCCTGGCGGAGCTGACGGACCGGCTCGTGGCGGATCTCGACCGCCGGCTGAGCGACACCGACGGAGACGTCGTCCCCACGTACCGCGACCTCTCGGCCCATCGACCGGGGGAGGCCCTGGTGTGCCGCCACGGCGACGAGACCATCTGCGGACGATTCCGGGGCATCGACCCCCAGGGCTTCCTGCTCCTGGAGGTGGAGGGGGAGGAGCGACGCCTCGCCGCCGGGGATATCGAGAGCCATGGCTGAGACCGAAGACCAGGTGCTCCTGGTCGACGTCGGCAACACCAACACGGTCTTCGGCGTGCTGGTGGACGACCACCTGGCCCACGACGTCCGGCTCGCCACCGACCGCTCTCGGACGGCCGACGAGTACGGCGCCCTGCTCCTGCCCCTCTTCGACAGGTTGGGGCTAGAGGCGGAGAACTCCCGCGGGTTCGTCGTCTCGTCCGTGGTGCCCCCCCTCAATCCGGTGATCGAGCGACTCGCCTCAGACTTCTTCGGCTGTCCCCCGATGTTCATCGAGCCCGGCATCAAGACCGGCATGCCCATCCGATACGACAATCCCTCCGAGGTGGGGGCCGATCGGATCGTCAACTCCGTGGCGGCGCGGGAGCTCTACGGCGCGCCGGTGGTGGTGGTGGACTTCGGAACCGCCACCACCTTCGACATCGTCAACCCTGCGGGGGAGTACCTCGGCGGGATCATCGCCCCCGGGATCGGAATCTCCGCCGAGGCCCTCTTCGCCCAGGCTTCGAAGCTCTTCCGAGTCGACCTCCGGCCGCCGAGTCAGCTGGTGGGCCGCAACACTTCCAGCGCTGTCCAGTCTGGAATCTACTACGGGTATGTCGGCCTGGTGGACGGCATCCTGAAGCGTCTACACGACGAGATTCCCGGCCTCGAGCGGGTGGTGGGGACCGGCGGGCTGGCGCCGATGATCGCCGAGGGATCCGAGTACATCCAAGAAGTGGACGACATGCTGACCCTCGTGGGACTGCAGTTGATCTACGAACGGAACCGAGATCGTGCCCGCACCTCCACCGTTTGAGCGCTCGGCGGATCAGGAGTACTTCCGTGCCCTAGAACACCGCTTCATCGAGCTGCGGGGGGCGCCGCTCCAGCTGTCCCCCGACGACTGGAGGGTGTGCCGGGAATGGCACGCCCTCGGAATCCCCCGCGACCTGGTGGAAACCGTCCTTCAGGAGTCGGTGGAGAAGCAGCGGGAGAAGGGAAAGGACGTTCAGCGCCGGATGCGGTACTACCACCGTGCGGTCCTCGAGGCGTGGCAGCGAATCGCCGAGCTCCGTGCACCAGCAGCCCCGACTTCGGTTCCGGGCATGGACCTCGACGCCCGCCTCCGTTCCCTCGCGGCGGCGCTGCCGGAGGGCCCCGACTTCCGGGACGTCGGCGCGAAGATCGCCGCCCTCCGCGGCGACGCGGAAGCCATCGAGACGTCCTTGACAGGACTCGACCACGCCCTGCTGGAAGCTGCGGAGAAAAGTCTCGACCCGTCGGCGGCCAAAGCCGTCGACGATCGTCTCGAAAGCTCCACCCGGGCCCTCTCGGGACGCATGCCCGACCACGAGATCGAGGCGGCCCGGGATCGCCTCCGGCAGCAGATCTTGAGGCGGGAGCTGAACCTGCCGGTCCTCTCCCTGTTCTCGGTGGACGCGGCGGCCGGCGACCGGCGCTAGCTCGGGTTCCGCGGCCAGGCCGGGGGGAGAATCGTCGGCGGTCGTGAAGATCGCGGCAGCGCTTTGCGTTCCACCTGGGTGTGGACCAACGCAACGCCCCGGCCTTCGCCGCCACCGTCGCCGTCGTCATCGGCATCGCCCTCGGTCAAAGGGCGGTGTACCTGCCCCCGGGCCCCCTCGCCCTCGTCTTGGGGGGATGCTTCGCCCTGGTCATCGGACCCGAGAAACGGCGCTGGGCCCTATGGATGGTAGCGGCTGTCGCCGGGGCACTCTACGGCGGTGCGTCAGCCCCGCGGGGAGGCGGCGATCCGGCGGAGGACCGTCCGGTTCGGGTCGTGGGGGAGGTGGTGTCCCACCCTTGGGGTCCAGAGGGGGAGCGCCGCCTCTGGCTGCGGACCGATCACGTAAAGCAGGGGACTCGGGTGTGGACAGACCGCAGGCGAATCCTCGTGGGAATTCCTCGATCGGACGGGGAAACGCCACTGCCCGTCACATTCCCGTTCGCCCTCGGTGAGACGCTGAGGATCCGCGGGTACTTGAAGCGGATCGAACCGGCCGCCGGCTTCGGCCCAGCCCGCGAGGGTCCTTGGAGGCTCTCGGTCCCCAGTCGACGCTTCATCACCCGGGACGGCACCCCCGATCCTGGAGACCGATGGGGCACCCGGCTACGTGCGGTGGTCGTCGAGGGTCTCGGGGACCTGCCGGCCGAAACCCGGGGGCTGGCGACGGCCCTACTCTTGGGGGATACCTCGGACCTCGACCCCCGCTGGGGACGCGGCCTCCGGCGGGCGGGCCTGGGGCACCTTCTCGCCGTCTCGGGCCTCCACGTCGCCCTGGTGGGAGCCTTGGGGTTCTTGGCGGCGGGTCGCCTTCCACGGCGCGCCCGCCTGGCGGTCACTGGCGCGGTCATGCTCCTCTACGTCCTGGCGGTGGGGCCCAAGCCCTCGGCGATTCGGGCCACCGCCATGGGGTTCTTGACCCTCGGGGCCCTGGCTCTGGAGCGTCCACCGAGGGCCCTCAACGCTCTGGCGGTGGCCGTGCTGGTGATGGTGCTGCAAGATCCTGCCCGGCTCGACGACCTGGGCTTCCGGCTCAGCGTGTCTGCGACCCTGGGAATCCTCCTCTTGGCCGCCCCGGCCGCCCAACGCTGGACGGCGCTGCCCCCTCCCCTGAGGATGCCCCTCGCGGTGTCCTGGTCGGCGCAGCTCAGCGTTCTCCCGGCGCTGTTGCCCCTATCGGGAACCCTCCATCCGGCGGCACCCCTACTCGGCCTGGTGGCGATTCCGTGGCTGGCGGCGGTCCTGGTGTCGTCCCTCCTCCACGTGCTGGCGGCGTCCGCGTTCCCCGCCCTCCAGGCCGCCACCGCCGGATGTCTCGGAGCCCTCACCCTGCCCCTGAGCGCATTCTCCGACCTGCCGGCACATGCCGTCTGGACGTTCCCGGCCACGCCGTCGGCGGCCACGGGTTGGGGAGTTCTCGCCGCTGGCCTGGCCGTCGGTCGGTGGCCGAGGAGAGCCCTGAGGGTACTGGCGTTGCTGTGGATTCTGGGGATGCCCGGCGGGGGCGCTTCACACCGAGGGCCGCTGGAGGTGATCGTGCTGGACGTGGGTCAGGGGGATTCGATCTTGCTGCGGGACGGCGAACGAGCCGCCCTCGTCGACGGGGGAGGTTGGCGGCGGGGGGACGCAGGAGGCAGGGTGCTGGTGCCGGCCCTGGCGCGGCTCGGGGTCCGTCGGCTCTCGGCGGCGGTGCTTACCCACGGCGATACGGATCACTGCGGCGGGCTTCGGGATCTGTCGGCCTACCTACCCATGGAGGAGATCTGGGGCCCGCCGGGCCTGGGGACCGTTCCCTGCGTCGCCGAGCTGCTGACCACCCGGGGCCCGCGGTGGCGCCCGCTCTGGCGCGGCCAGCGCCTGGTCCTCGGCCGCTTCAAACTAGAAGTGCTCTGGCCTCGACCGGCGGATCGGCAACCGGGGAACGACCGCTCCCTCGTGCTGTCGGTTCGGGCCGGAGAGCGCCGGATCCTGCTCACCGGTGACATCGAAGAGGGTACGGAGCGAAGTCTCCTCCGGGGAACACGGAGGGAGAACCTCACCGCCGACGTGCTGAAGGTTGCCCACCACGGCAGCCGTAGCTCCAGCCGCCCCCCCTTTCTGGCGGCGGTGTCTCCCCGCATCGCGGTGATCTCCGCCGGCGTAGGGAACCGCTTCGGACATCCCCACCCCGGCGTCTTGGCGGACCTGCGCCGTGCCGGGACACAGATCCTCCGCACCGATGTCCACGGCCCGATTCGTCTCCGAGTCCATCCCGACCGTGCCCGGGGTGATCTCACGATCGACCTACCCTTCGCGGGACGCCCCCGATCGGTACAATGATCCCATGCAGCCCCTGCTGGTGATTCTGGGCCCCACCGCGTCCGGGAAATCGAGTCTCGCGGTGGAGTTGGCCCGGCGGCTGGACGGCGAGATCGTCAACGCGGACGCCCTCCAGGTCTACCGAGGTCTGGATGTGGGTACCGACAAGCCGACGCTGGAGATGCGCCGCCGCGTGCCCCACCATCTCGTGGACGTCCTCGACCCCGATGAGCCCTGGTCCGCGGGGGCCTTCGGGCGGATGGCCCGGGACGCCATCGAAGACATCCGATCCCGCGGCCTGACCCCTCTTGTGGTGGGGGGGAGCGGTCTCTACCTAAGGGCGTTGCTCGAGGGACTCGGCCCCCTGCCCCGGAGTCAACCCGAGGTCCGCCGGGAGTTGGAAGCGCGCCTGTCTTCGGAGGGGCTGCCGAGCCTGTACGCCGAGCTCTCCCGGCTGGACCCGGAAACCGCGGCTCGCCTCGCCCCCAGGGACCGCCAAAGGATCGTCCGCGCCCTCGAAGTGTACCGAATCAGCGGCGAGACAATGTCGGCCTGGCTGGCCCGCAGGACCAGAGAATCCGCGCCTCTGGAAGGGCTCAGAATCGGATTGACGGTCCCGAGGACCATCCTGTACGATCGAATCGCCGATCGCATCATGGAAATGGTGGAGAACGGCTGGATCGCCGAAGTCGTGGCTTTGTTGAATCGAGGTATCCAGCCCAGCGTTCCCGCCTTTCAAGCGATCGGATACCGCCAGATGGTCCGGCACATCATGGGTGAGTACAGCCTCGAGAACGCCGTCGCGGAAACAGTTCAGGCAACCCGCAGATACGCCAAACGTCAAATGACTTGGTTCCGCAGGGAGGACGGCATCCGTTGGGTACCTGGATTGGAAGTCGAGGCCGCCGCGTCCACTGTGCTACGTTTCATTTAACAGTAGAGGAGCGTTCGCTTCGATGAGCAGGCATAACATCAATATCCAAGATGGTTTTCTCTTTCAGAGCCTGAAAGAGGCGCGGATCATGTCCTTCGATTTGGTGACCGGGAAGCGCCTGGAAGGGCGGCTCAAGCGATTCGATCGCTTTGCGGTCGTGGTCGATACCGGCACCCAGGAGATCCTGGTCTACAAGCACGCGATCTCCACCATTACCGAAGCAGGCCAACGCTCCTGAACGACGGCGCGCCCATGAAACCTCCGGTACGAGCCCTCGCCGTTGCCGGTGGCCTCGTCGCGCTGCTCCTCACCGCCTGTACCAGCACCGACGCTCCCGCTCCGGTAGCCCCCAAGCTGCCGGAACGGGAGTTGGCGTTCCTGAAGGATCCGCTGTCTGGATTCCCGCTCACCGCGGAGCCCGGACTTCAACAGCGGGTTCGCGATGGTCACCGCGCGCTGGTCCGCGGTGACGACGCCACCGCCCTCGCCACCGCCCGTTCGGTCCTGGAGGCAGATCCAGGCTTCCAGCCGGCATCGGTCCTCCTGGCCCAGGTCGAGTCCTTCCGCGGTCGTCACCGGGCCGCCTCCGAGACCCTGTCTCCCCTGGTGGAGGAGCTCCCTGGCTACGTCCCCGCCGCACTACTCTTGGCCCGCAGCCAAGAGAGGGCGGGGGACGTCGAGGAAGCTTACAGAGGCTATCTGAAGCTGGCCCCGGGCCTGCCCCTCGCCGCGTCCCAGGCCGACCAGCTGCTTCCCGCCGCGTTCGATGCGGTGGCCCAGAAACTGGAGGATGCCCTCGAAAGGGGTTGGCTGGACGACGCGGAAGCATCCCTGGCGACCCTGGAGTCTTGGGCCCCCGACGACGTGCGGACCTGGGAAGGACGTCGGCGACTCGCGGTTGCCGACGGCGACCGCGAAGCCGAGCTGACGGTCACCCGGGGCATGGTGGATCTGGTCACCGAAGACCAGCGGGGGATCCTGCTGCGCCGCCTCGGAGAGCTCGAAGTGGAAGTCGGCGACCCCAAGGCGGGGGTCGAGGTGCTGGAAGAGCTGCTCCGCCAGTCCCCCGAAGACCTGGCGCTGGCGGATCAGATCCAGGCCGCCAAGTTCATTTGGCGCCTACAGCTGCTTCCCCAGGAGATCCAGGACGTTGCACGTCGGGCGGAGCTCAGCCGGGCCGATCTCGCGTCCTTGCTCTATTGGCTTTTCCCTGGCGTTCGCTACGCCCAGGTGAACGATCCACCCATCGCCGCCGACATCCTCGACAGGACCGATCGGCAGCAGATTCTGAGGGTATTGGATCTCGGTCTGATGCATGTCGACGAGCGCCTCCACCGCTTCGAGCCGGAGCGGTTCGCCACCCGCCAAGAGGCCCTCATGGCTGTCTTGGGTTTGCTGAAGACGGCGGACCCCGTCCCAGCCTGCATGGGCACCGCGCCCTCCGGCGGGTCGCAATATTGGGTCTGCGCCAAAGCCGGCGAGTGCCGCCTGATCGATGACGAGGGTGAGTGCCTGCCGGAGGCGTCGATCTCGGGGCACCAGGCTACGGAGCTAGCCCGCAGAACCCTGGCGCTTCTGGGGACTTCGTGAACCGGCGGGTCGGCGGCGTTTCCCTCCTCCTCGGGGCGGCGCTGGCGACCCTCGTCGTCTCCGCCCCGCTGTCGGCCCAAAATGACCCCGAACCCGACGAGTCGGAATCAGGCTTCCTGTGGGAAGGCCCCCTCGTGAAGGAAGGCTCTGTTGAAGGGGACACGGAGCTGCGCCCTGTCCCCGACACTCCAGGGACCCTCGAAGGGAGCGCCGGTCAAGACCTCCGGAGCCTGGAGCGCCTCTTCTACAGCTGCCGGAACGACGTCGCTCGCCGGGACGTCACCCTCTTCGGCAACGGCACGGTACGGCTTCGGGAAGGGCTGCTGGAGGAGCAGACTCTACTCCTCGACGAATTGGAGCCGGAGGATCTTCGGAGCTACCTCGGGCGCCTCGCGCGAATCCGCACCGGCGACGGCCTCCCGAACCCCGATCGACTCGGAGGCGGCGTCACCGGGGACTGGGTCGAGCGCTGCGAGATTCGTCTGCGGCTGGCGGACACCGAACCCCTGGACCTCGCCTTCGGCCGCCTCGACTCGCTGCCCCTGGCGGTGGCCCACCTCATCGAGATCGCCGACGAGCTGGCGGCCTCCACCCGCCCCCTGGATCCCCCCCGCAGGCTCCCCAGGGGATACCGGCCCCGTCCCGGGGACGTGCTGAGCAAGGAGGCGGGCGCGCGGTACCGGGTGGTGAACCTCACGGCCGACGGCGAAGGGGTCGAGATGGAGGCCTTCGACGAGCCCGTGCGGATTTTCTATCGCATCGATGAGCTGCGGCAGGTTTTCGTCGAGCTGGAGTACCGGGATCCCCTGGTGCTCCAGGCTTCGGACTAGGGACCAGGGGTGGCGAAGCGCGGACCCCGCATTCTCGGCGGCCGGTGGAGGGGAAGGGTGCTCGCCGTCGGGCCCGGGGCACGTCCGACGGAGGCGAGGGTTCGTGAGGCGGGTTTCCAAATTCTGGAACCGTGGCTCGACGGGTGCCGCTTCCTCGATCTCTTCGCAGGCAGCGGCGCAGCCGGCTTCGAGGCCCTGTCCCGCGGCGCCCGGGAAGCCTGGCTAGTGGACCGATCCGGTAAGGGCATGGACGTGCTGCGCCGCAACCGCCGGGAGCTCGGTGCGGGGGAATCGTGCCGGCTCCTCCGCGCGGGTTTGCCCCGAGGCCTGGAGAAGCTAAACGGCCCCTTCGACGTGGTCTACGCCGATCCGCCCTACGACTTCCCCGGGTACACCGAGTTGCTGGCCCTGGTTTCGCCCCTCCTGGCAACCGACGGGCGCCTGGTTCTGGAGCACGCGTCCCGCCGGGAGCCGGAGCCGCCGCCGACCCTGGACCTGCTGGAACGGCGTCGCTACGGCGACTCGGTCCTATCCTTTTTCGCCCGAAGGAACACGTCGCCCTGAGCGGCCGGAGCCGCCCCCTGTCTCGGGCGGCCAACTTCGACAGGGAGGTGCCGCTTGTGGCGGCGGAGGGGATATCGGTATGCTCACCGGGCCCATGGCCAAATTACGCATTGTTCCGGGGAACCAACCCGCATCCGATTTCGAGCTGTCGACCCAACGGGTCACCATCGGTCGGGGCGTTGGAAACACCTTGCATTTCAGGGATCCTTGGTTGTCCCGCAACCACGCCAGCTTGGAGCCCCGCGGGGAGCGATGGATGGTGGTGGACGCCGGGAGTCGCAACGGCACCTTCTTGAACGGCGAGCCCCTTTCCGGCAGCCAGATCCTCAGCCACGGCGACATCATCAGCCTCGGGGACGTCCAGCTCAAATACATGGAAGACGCCTCCGGTGTCTTCTCTGTGGCAGATTCCGAGGTCGACCTCGGTAGCAAGGGGACGGTCATCATCGGCCCGGAGGAGCTCCGGCTGGACCGCTTCCGCGAGACCGTCCAAGCCCGACGGGCGGCCCGGGGGGACAGCGCCGATGCCGCGGAGAGCTTGCTGCCGGCCCTCAACGAAGTGGCCTCCGCCCTGATCTCCCACTATCCCCTCGACGAGTTGGTGGAACGGGTTCTGGACCTTGTTCTCGCCGCCGTGCCCGCCCACCGAGCCGCCCTGCTGCTGCGCTCACGGTCCAGCGGCGAGCTGGAGGTGATGGCCCGCAGGGGCTATGGCGAAGATGAAGACGTTCGCATCTCCCGCACCCTGATCGAAGTGGTCTTCGAGGCGAAGAAGGC
>JBCDIS010000253.1:0-9508 GCA_038748685.1 Acidobacteriota bacterium
CACCAGGCTCTGGTGCGCAAAATGGACGGCGCGGCAGACCTCGACGAACAGCTCGATCCGCCGGCGCAGGCCCGCCCGCTGATCGTCGCAATAGCGATCGATGGGGGTTCCGTCCACCAGCTCCATCACCAGGTACGGCCGCCCGTCGCTGGAGGTGCCTCCGTCCAGCAGCCGAGCGATGGCCGGGTGCTTGAGGGTCGCGAGGATCTGCCGTTCCTGCCAGAAACGGCGCACCATGTCTTCCCCGCCGACCCCGCGCTGAAGCAGTTTGATCGCCACCTCGTCTTCGTAGGCGCCGTCGGACCGGCGGGCGCGGTGGACCTCCCCCATCCCCCCCTGGCCGATCTTCTCGATCAGCCGGTAGCGCTCGAAGTCGGTCTCCCCATCTTGGGGCTCCCCCACCCGGGTGAGATTGATCAAGGTCTGGTCGTCGTGGTGGAAGGACAGCAGGGATTCCACGTCGGCGCGGAGCTCCAGATCGGAGCCGCAGCGATCCCGCAGGTAGGCCGAACGCTCTTCGGCGGGCAGATCCAGGCACACCTGGAACAGCTCCCTCGCCTCGTGCCAGCGTTTTTTTTCGGCGTCCATGAGAATTCTGCGGCAGCTTCCCGCCTACCCTTGCGTGCCCCGCTTCACGGGAGCATCCTATGTGGCTACGCTTCCCGATTGGAGAGCGACAACCGGAGTCAAGGGAATTAATACATGTTGCAAGACCATAGCGCCAAATTTCTTACGATCGATCCTTTCCATCACCTCACCGCTCGATTCACCTGCGCTTTCGCGCTGGCGGTCTGCTTCGCCTTTAGCGGCGCTCCGGCCCACGCAGGGGACGACCTCTTCATCGTTCCCCACGGATCGACGGTCCACATCGCCAATACGGAGCTGCTGGCGAACGACCCCCCAGGGTCTTCGGTCTCCGCGGTGACCCAGACGGCCCGTGGCGTGCTCACGGTCCTACCTGCGGGCCTGGACTACGCGCCGAGCCAGAGCTTCGCCACCTTCGGCATGGACAGCTTCACCTACCAAGCCGGCGGGACCATCCAGCGGGTGCTGCTGGTTGCCGGGCTCGACGCCACCCTCGAAGCGACGGGGCCAGGGACCCTCGACGGCGGCTCCTGCGTCCTCGCGGCGGGGTGGTCGATCAACACCTACAACGGTACTCGGCAGAGTCCGACCTTCGTCTCCGGCGGCGGGTCCGAGTGCGGCGCCGTCTACGACCCCGCCGCTCCCCTACTTCTAGCGAGGCTCGACGCACCCGGAGGCGGAGACCCGACGACCCCTGGGGGGGGCCACACTTCGATGATCTTGGATCCCGGTGACGACCCCAACGGCGGCGGCGTGAACACCGGCGGCGGGGACATCGAATGGGCCCTCGCCGTCGACGACCTCGGGTCCCCGGTCCTTCGCCTCCTCGAGACTTCGGCCGGCGAGCTGGTGGCGGAGGTTCTCAACAACGGCGTGTCCCTCGGGACCACGGCGCCGGTCGCGATGCCCCCGGGTCCCGATCCCTTCGGCATCGGGCTCACCTGGTGGTTCGAGGCCGACGCCGCCAGCCGGGACGGCGGACTCCTGCTGGAGGTGGACGGCCACTTCGAAACGGCCCTGGTGGGTCTTCCCTTCCCTGCCCAGGACCTCCATTGGGGCTTCGGACCGGACGATACCCGGCAGCCGGACACCCCCGCCACCCTGTGGAGCGCCGAGGTCTTCGTTAGCGCCGCCGGCGCCCGCTATCCGATCTTCTCGGACCACGGCCACGGCCCCGTAGCCGCCTGGTCTGGCACGGTCCAAGGCGGAAGCATCCAGACGGTGCAGCAGCCAAATGGCCCCGCCCGCCGCCTCGACGTTCCGCTTTCGGCTTCCCCCGTGCAGTTGGTGGACGTGCGCCCCGACGGCCCGAAGAGCTATCGAGCGAGCTTCGAGCTGGACCCGGCATCCCTCGCCCTCCCGGACTACCACCAGGCCACCTTGTTCGAGGCCAGCTACGCGGATCCCGGGGGTCAAGGAACCGTCGAGCCCTTCGGAGTCCAGCTGCGCTGGCACCCCCTCTACGGTTTCCAGATCCGTGGACAGGCCCTCCACAACACGTTCAGAAAAAGTACCCCCTGGGTCGGCATCGGCACCGGCACCGCCAGCTCGACGGTGGAGCTGTCTTGGCGGGCCTCCTCCGACGGTCCGTCCCGTGACGGGGTCTTCTCCCTGCGGGTGGACGGAGGAACGGCGGCGACGATCCCCGATCTCCACAACGCCTTCATGCGGGTCGACGAGGTCCGTTTCGGCCTCGCCGACCTGCCGATCAACGCCAGCGGTTCGCTCATCGTCGACTCCTACGACGCGTGGCGATGAGCGACGATGGACCCCCCGCTGGGGACCCCAGCGCGGACGAGGTCACCGCCCTCCTCCGCAAGTGGGGCGAGGGGGGGGACCGGGAGGCCCTGGATCAGCTGATCCCCCTGGTTTCCCGGGAGCTGCGCCAGATCGCCGGTCGCCTGTTCGCCTCGGAGCGCGGCGGCCACACCCTCCAGCCCACCGCTTTGGTGAGTGAGGCCTACGTCCGCCTGCTGGGGCGTCAGCGGGGGCAGTGGAACAGTCGTCTCCACTTCTTCTGCTTCGCCGCCCGGGAGATGCGCAGGGTCCTGGTGGACCACGCGCGCCGCGACCGCGCCCTGAAGCGGGGCCACGGCATCGAAATAGTGTCCCTCGACGGACAGGACTCCCCCGTCGAACCGAAGATTGTCGATCTCCTGGCCCTCGACGAAGCCCTGGAGCGGCTGGCGGAGCTCGACCCCCGCCACGCCAAGATGGTGGAGCTTCACTACTTCGCCGGCCTGTCGGTGGAGGAAATCGCCTCCGCCCTGGGGGTTTCCCGCCCGACGGCCTATCGGGATCTCGCCGTGGCAAGGGCGTGGCTCAAGCGACGGCTCGCCACCGAACCCTGACCCGAGGGCCCCTCTTGGGGCCCTCCCACCCAGCGAATCGGGCTTTTCGCTGCCGGCCCACCGCCGTCGACCTGACCCTTGCGCCGCCGGGCCGGCGCTGTCAACCTGAGGGAGAGGCGACCGTCCGCCGCCCCTCTTCTCCCCATGGCCTGGAACCCGATCCTCACACCGGCGCTCGTCGGCCTGTCGTGGGCCGCCTACTTCGCGCTCCACTCCGTCCTGGCGTCGAGCCGTTTCAAGCGCGCCGCCTTCACCCGCTGGCCGGGCCTCGCCGGAGGCTATCGACTGCTCTACAACCTCGCGGCGATCGTCGCGCTGGCGCCGCCGGTCTACCTGACGTTCGCCACCGGGGCGCCGCCGCTGTGGACCTGGGACGGACCGGCGGGCTGGGTCGCCGACGGCCTCGGGGCCCTCGGCGCGGCGGGTTTCGTCGCGACGCTTTTCGCCTACGACCTCGGAGAGTTCACGGGCCTGCGCCGGGGGATGCCGAAGGAAGAGCGGGAGGGACGACGCCTCAGGATCTCCGGATTCCACCGCTTCGTCCGGCATCCCTGGTACGCCTTCGCCCTGGTCATGATCTGGACCCGCGAGATGAATCCCGCGATGCTGACCGCGGCGACCGTCACCACCGCGTACCTCGTCATCGGTTCGCGGCTCGAAGAGGGTCGGCTGATCGAGGAGTTCGGCGACCGGTACCGCGCCTACCGGCGGGCGGTGCCGGGCCTGGTCCCCCTACCCTGGCGAATCTTGAGCGCTGAGCAGGCCCGTGACTTCGAATCGGCCCCCTGAGAACGGAGAGTCGGAGATCTTCATGACCTATTGGGACACCTTCTTGGGCGGCTACCGCTCCTACGCCTCCTACCTCTGGGGCGAGCTGACCCACGTCCACGCCAAGAACTATCTCCTATGGCTGGTGGCCGTCTCGCTATTCGTGTTCGCCCTCGAGCTGGCGCGCCCTTGGCGCGCGGGTCAGGCCAAGTTCCGCAAGGACTTCTGGCTCGACGCCTTCTACATGGTCTTCAACTTCTTCCTCTTCTCGCTGGTGGTCTACAACGCCGCTTCCGACGTGGCGGTGAACCTCTTCGAAGATGCCCTGGCGGCGGTGGGGATCCGCAACCTCGTCGCCGTCGAGGTGGGGGGCTGGCCGGTATGGGTCCAGCTCCTCGTGCTGTTCCTGGTCCGCGACTTCGTCCAGTGGAACGTCCACCGCCTGCTGCATCGGGTCCCGTTCCTGTGGCAGTTCCACAAGGTCCACCACTCCGTGGAGCAAATGGGGTTCGCCGCCCACCTGCGCTACCACTGGATGGAGAACGTGGTCTACCGCACCCTTGAGTACATCCCCCTGGCGATGATCGGCTTCGGCATCGACGACTTCTTCATCGTCCACATCTTCACCCTCACCGTCGGCCATCTCAACCATTCCAATCTGCGCATTCCACTGGGACCCCTCAAGTACGTCTTCAACAATCCCCAGATGCATATCTGGCACCACGCCAAGCACCTCCCCGCCGGGCATCCCCACGGGGTGAACTACGGCCTGACCCTGAGCGTCTGGGACTACCTCTTCGGTACCGCCGCCATCCCCCATGACGGCCGCGACATCGAGCTGGGCTTCGAAGGGGACGAACGCTTCCCCACCTCCTTCTGGGGTCAGCTGAAGTTCGGGCTCTGGCCCCGCCGCCGCCCCTGAGATCCGACAGCACCGAATCCTAGGGCCGGATCTCCACCGAAGTGCCGACGCCCACAGCCCTGAACAGGGTCTCGATGTCGGGGTCGTCCAGGGCGACGCAGCCCAGGGTCCAATCGGCGGCGGAGCCCCGGCCGTGGATGTAGATCTCGCCCCCGAGGGGGGTATCCCAGGGCGGGCAGACGCCCCGATCAAGGGCATCCACGATGCGGGCGTGCTGGTCGGAGGTGATCCGGCCCGCCCCTAGGCCCCGCTCGGCGTCGCTCCGCCCGGGGTAGTCGAGCCCCAGGGAGAGGTGGTAGCGACTCTGGGGGTTCTTGACGCAGACGGTGTAGCGACCTTCCGGGGTCGCGCCGTCCCCTTCACGCGCCTTGTGGCCCTCTGGAGCGAAACCGAGGCCGACCGGGAACCGGCGGACGACGATCTCACCTTCGTAGAGCCACAGTTCCCGACTCGATTTGTGGACCACGATGCGCGGATCGCCGAGGGGACCCTTGATCTCGGTGGGCGGAGCCTGGACCGCGGGCTCGGCCGCGGACCCGGTCGCGGACCACAAAAGGACGCCGAGCAGGAGGCCCTACATCGAAGGGCCCCCGCCCGGCGGAGGCAGAGCGAGTCGGAAGACGTATCCACGGTCGTTGGGACCCGCTCGGGGCGATGGAGGTTCCCGAATTCCGCTTTCCGCTGACGGGATCCGGCCCCTGGCATCGTGGACCGGGTTGAAGCCGGCGGCGGGTGCCGGCGGCTTCGAACCTCCCACCCACGATCTGGAGAGACCATCCATGAACATGTTCCGCTACGCCGCCACCGCTTTCGCTACCCTGATCCTGCTGGCGACCGGGGCCCACGCCTCGGAAGTCGGATACGACCTCACCCTCGGAGAGATCCATACCCAGGTCTCCTACAGCTACAACATCACCTGGGACGCCGAGTACGCCGCCCTCCCCGGGCAAGCGTCTCAGTTGGTGGTGGACGGGGCCGAGATCTTCGGCGCCATCGACCCGTCCCCCTTCACCGACGAGGAGTACGGGTACCTGGCCAGTGTGCTCCAATCCGCCGGCTCGAAGGCCGTTCTGCTCGAAGACGGCGAGGGCGCCCCGAAAGTCTACGTGCCGATTCCGAGCCACAGCGAGCCGGCCCTTTCGATCCCCGACTCCTTCCAGAACCGCGCCGGCGTCTGGGTACGAGCGGGGTGGACGAACGACCCCAACTGCCACCACGAGCTCGTCATCCAGGGCAATCGGGGCGAGGCGCCGGGCTGCAACTGCTACCAGATGGTCCGAGAGTGCTGCGGCACCTGCCCCGGCCCCAACATGTGCTTCCCGTGTGCCGGCGCCTTCGCCGAGCGGGAGCACCTGGAAGACCTTTACGGCCCTGACCTCCGCTGGAGCATCGAACGCCCCTTTGCCGAGATCGAGCCCGGGCTACGACTCGAAGTCGAGGCCACGGTGGACTACTGATCGACGCCTACCGCCGGGGCCCTGCCTCGGCGGGTTCGACGCCGGTTGGGAACCCTGCGGGCACAGAGCCAGAGGCTCCTCCCGCACCGGCGTGAGGGGGCATGGGGTCCGAGCCCCACACCTCCCAGGGCCCCTCCAGGAGGCCTCGGACTTCCCCCCAGTCGAAACCTCCGCCCACGAGGCGACGCCGAAGGCGTCGTAGGAGCCTTTCGAAACGTCGATACAAAGGTCGAGCTTCGACCCCCAGGGCCTCGGCGATCCGACGAACGGTCCAGCCCAGGCCGAACCGCAGATTCAAGAGCCGGCGGTCCTGGTCCGAGAGGTCCGCCAGCACCGCTGATAGGGCCTCCCGAAGCCGCCCCGCCCGCTCCCGCTTCAGCTCCCTTTCGATCCGCTCGTCGGCCCTACCATCGCTCGGCAGGTGCTCCAAGTTCGGCTCCGCGGGGACGAAGCGGCGCTTCGTCCGGCGCGGCAGCTGTTCGACGATCGCTTCCAGCTCCGCTGCGCTCCCCACGCCGCGCACCCGCAGCTCCTCGATCGCCTCCCGGGGGGTCAGGCCGTCTCGGTGGATTCGTTTGTCCAGCACCACGGCGACGGAGCCGAGGCGTTTCGCCCGGGCGCAGGGGCGCCATCGCCCCCACCGCTCGCACCGCAGGTCCATGAGCGCCCGCCGCACCACGACGGCGAAGAAAGTCCCGTCGCTGCTGTCACCGCGGAAGCTTCGCAGGAGGCGGAAGTCGTCCTGCACCACTTTGATCATCACCAGGCTGTAGAGCTCCTCGGCTTCGTCGCGGCTCAGCCGACTGCGTCTCCCCTGAACGCGAATCGCCTTTTCGACGGCGGGTCGGTGGTGCTCGAACAAAGCGTTGCCGTCAGGGCGTTTACTTTCCATGGGCCACTTCCTCCGGTTCCCCGTAATTCCTCCGCTGTGGCCGTCCTAACCAACGACCGCCCAAAGCCTAGGAACCAGACCCTCGGAAAGTCCTGTGATCGCTCTGAGGAAAGCTCTGAGAATTCTGAAACCCAGGCGCAAGGCGGCCTTTGGATCTCTTCTCGCCCAGGCCGGGACGGACCGGCGGCATCACACGCTCACAGGAGCCCATGAACCACGGAGGTGAACCGGATGCGCCAGGAAGCCAAGAAAGTCAGGATGAACAAGGGCCTCTGCCCGGACGATTTCGAGATCATCGTCCCCAAGGATTGTCGGCTTTTCGGCCCCTGGCATACGAAGGCTCATTGGAGAAAGTACCTCGAGACCCTCACCGACGACGGTGCTCCTCCCTCCGGCTACGACTATGATTCCCCAGTCTGGTCCTGCGACTGCAAGGAGGGGTGGCGGCTCACCGGCGAGCTAGCGATCGCCCACGCCTGCTCCGTCCACGACAGGATCCACCAGCAGGCCCTGGCCTTCGACCGGGTCAGCGCCGTCGACGTCGGCTTCGGGATTTGGGAGGACCTGCAGGCCTTCGGCGATTTCCTAGCCATCCGGATCCACGTGAATCAGAAGCTCCCTCCGGAGCTGCTCCGCAGACGGGGCTTCGCCAATTTCTCGTCTCCCCTTTTCGTCATGGGGAACCATCTGCATCTCGTCAAGAAGCTCGCACTCCATCTCAACGAGGGCGGCGACGGATCAAGCTGGGTTGAGGAGAAAACGCTCCTCGAACTGCTCGACCCCCATCCCTGTCTCAACGGAGAACGGTTCCGCCGCTGCCTGGCGGTGATGGCGGAGGAGTTCCGCGGGGAATCCGAGAGCGAAAGACTCCAGAATCGTCAATGGGCGCTACGTGGGATGAAACGGTACCCGATCAGCGGCGTCAGCCGTTGGGACCTGAGCCTTTTCTGCCGCCTCCCAGGCGGTCAAAAGTCCACCGACGACCTGCGGCTCTGTATTTGCGGCGTACCTATCGATATCGTCAACGCCAGCTACCTCCCGGCCGTCGGCAACGGAAGCGCAATGGCCCCGACGTTGGACTGCAACGGGCAAGGGGTGTTCGCCGGTCCCCCCACTGGCAGTGCGGATCTCAAAAACGACGAGGCCCTGCTCATCGGCCGCGGGCCGATCAATCCCCTGGTGGGGGGCGTCAGCGTCGGCAACGTCTTCGGCCAGGCGGGGACCCTCGGCGCCGTGGTGTGGGATGAGACCGACGGCACCCCCTGCATTCTCAGCAACTGGCACGTGCTGGCGGGGTCGCCTAGGGCCGAGCGGGGTCAAGAGATCTTCCAGCCGGCGATCTTTGACGGCGGAACTCCTTCGGATGGGGTCGCCCACCTCAAGCGTTGGGTCCTGGGGGATGAGGGGGACGCCGCCATCGCCGAGCTGTCCGGCGCCAGGCACTACGCCACCGGAGAGATCCTCGGCCTGTGGCACCCACTCTCGGGCTACCAGAAGCCGCGGCTCAACATGGAGATCCGCAAGTGGGGACGTACCACCGGGTTTACGAGAGGATTCGTCGACGGTATCCACTTCGCCACCAACATCGACTACGGCGGCGGCGTAGTGCGCTACTTCCGCGACCAATTCCACATCGCTCCCATCTTCCGGGGCGACACTGTCAGTCAGGTGGGGGATTCCGGTTCCCTGGTGGTCACCAGCTTCCGGCCCCTAGACCTCCACCGCGGTCTGAGCAAGGCCCTTAGCTGGCTCCGGGGGGCCTGCGGAACCCAAGGGCCGGGTCCTCTATGTCGCGACATCGACCAGCAGCGGGATCGGTGGAGGGACCTGAGTCGGGACCGCCCCCATAGTGAGTTCTGCGGCCCCCTGTGGGAAGAACTCACCACGTTCGAGATCTCGACCTGTAGCGACCCCGATCCCAATGGCCGACGTGAGCCTTGCGGCTGCGGGCACCCCGCGGTGGAGGCCGACCTCGATTGCCTGCGGCAGGGCCTTGAACGTGGGCTGGGCCGACTCGTCGAAGAACAGGGAAAGCTCAAATACCTGCAGCGGATCCTTGGTCATATTCGGGCCTGGGGCGAACAGAGCTACCGTGCTGTATGCCAATGCAGCGAACCCTTTTCGAAAGGTAGCAAGGAACGTCTGGAGAGGATAAGACAACTAATCAACGAACATCTCAATAGACTCTCGGAAGACGACCCTCTGCGCGCCGCCGCCATCCTTCTCAGAGGTCAAGAGATCCTGGTTGAGATCGGAAACATTCTTGAGGAAGAAGTTCCCAATCTCCGATATCGCCCAGGGCCTGCGATTGACACGTACTGCCGTCTGCTGACTGAAGGCCTGGACCTCCTGACAAAGGAACTTGACGCCATTGAATACTGCCTCTCCATCGTCGACGAGGCAAGAAGCGCCTTCCAGAAATGGCTCGACCGCCTGTCACCTGAGAACCCGACCCGGCCTCTTCCGACCCTGAAACGACTTTGCAAGGCCCTCGAAACCTACGCCTCGGAGGCTGACGACCCCCATAGCCAGC
>JBCDIS010000254.1:0-9464 GCA_038748685.1 Acidobacteriota bacterium
CAGCCGGAGGATACCTCCGATCCCAGTCGGAACTTTACGATTCCGTTGTTGGCCGCGGACGATCCCAACCTCGGCAACTTCCGCTATGTGGGTTTGGAAAGGCTGTCCCCGTCCGTGGGATTCACGCGGATCTATTCCTTCGAGCAGTTGGCCAGCCGCGAGTTCCTGGAGGTCGACATTTTCGAGGATGGTAGCTACGAGGTGCGTCCGACCGGGCTGACCGGCATTTACCAGATGGCCGACGTGACCGAGAGGTTCAGGCTACCGGAGATCTTCGCGGACGGCTTCGAGCCCGGCAACCCCTCTGCCGGGTCCTCTCCCTGATCGTTTCCTCGCCACTGAGGCAGTACGATCTGGCATGCACCATCTCCGGGATTCTGTCGACTTACCTTCGATTCTGACCTGGCGGCGCAAGGAGATAGGGAGCGTCTTGGATCGACTTCAGGGAGCGGTTGAGGCCAGCGTCAAAGTGATCTCCCTAAGATCGGAATCAATCCGTTGACACGATCGCAGGCTGTTTTTCGCGTAGCGTGCTGACTGGTCCTCCAACCTTCGGGTGCGTAGTCACTTCTGTGGGCACCCGATCAACAGCAGGAGCACGCAACGATGAGTTTCAAGATCGATGGGCAACGGAAAGCTGAGGCTGCAAACCGGATCCACTGGCTGCTGACGTTCCTTGTTCTCGCGTCGATGGCGGCGGCGGTCTCGCCGTCCTTGTTCGCACGGGAGCCCAGCGAGCTAAAGGGCCTAGGTGGACCATGGAGGTACGCGACCTCCTCTGCGGGGTGTGAATCCAATGGACGGGTCTGTGCGGAGTGGCCGACGTGGAACGGCTTCCTGGTGTGCTGCATCGAGGCTCATGATCTGGGCACCTCTACACCGCCGAGCGCCGCCTGTGACGCCGACCCCGTGCAGGTTCTTCGCCCCTAAGGTCCGAGAGTCCGGTTGTCGACCCGAAGCCCGCCGGGCTGAGGGCGTGGACAGGGGAAGGACGGCTCGGGACGACACGACTCGGCGTTGACTTGGGTCGGGGACGGCGGCGCATCGGTTGCGCATAGAATTCCAGCGTGCGAGCCCCATCCCTTCCCATCGTCGCCATCGCCTGCCTTGGTTTGGTCCTGGCGGCGACGGCGTTGGGAAAGACGGAGGCTCCTTCGCTGGATCGGATCTACGGTGACGCGATCTCCGCCCTGGCTCCGCTGGCGTCGCCGGCGGAGCTGGCGTTGGTGCGATCCCTGGAGGACGACGCCGGGAAAGACACTTTTCTGCACCGGTTCTGGGGGGCGCGGGGGACGGAGGGCGACCTTGACGGCCGTTTGGCGGCGGCGGAGCACCGGCGGCGGGTGGACGAGGCTCGCCGACGGTTCGGCACGCTGGAGGGGGACCGCGCCCGGGCGATGGTGCTGGCGGGGATCCCCGACGATGTGACGGTCTTCGGCGGCTGCCGAGGCGTCATCCGTCCGATGCGGATCTGGTGGTACCAGCGCTGGCAAGCCCGGGCCTTGCTCGGGGATCCCTCGGCGGAGGGGTTCTACCTGGTGTTCTACCGCGGCGACGACCCCTCGGGGGATCGCTTCGTGCAGTGGTCCCCGGACCGGGGGATGGGGGCCCTTTCGGAGCACGACGCCCCGTCGTCCCGCCGTACGGCGGAGGATCTCCTGGACTACGCGGAGGAGTTCCGCTGTTTCCGCACCGGCCAGGAGGAGGCGGTGGTGGTGGCGGCTGCCCTGCGGGGGGCGATGCCGCGGCGGCGACTCGAATCACGGATCGAGGCGTCCCGCCCCGAAGTCACCTGGCTCGACGCTTTCCGTTCGGAGCTCGCCGCGGGAACCCCCGAGGTAGGGGGCTGGCCGGTGCGGGTGGAGCCGGTGGGGGGAGCCCGCCGCAAGACCATCGTCCGCGGCACGGTCCAGGTGCCGGTGTCGGCCGTGCGGCGCAACGCCGAGGGGCAGCTCTTCGATCGTCTCGTCCTGCGGGGGGAGGCGCGGCTCAACGGTCGCCTCCTGCTGGACCGCTTCGAGCACGTGTACCACCTGGCGGGGGCCACCGCCGACGACGCGGTGGAGCTGGAGTTCTACCGCCGACTGCGACCGGGAACCGTCGAAGTCAAGCTTCGCCTGGAGGACGATGCCGGTCTGGCGCTGCTGCGCAGTGATCTCGAGGTGGAGGTACCGGTGATGTCGGAGGCGGCGGCGGAGCCGGCTGGGAGCAAAATGGGCCTGGCGGGCCTGACCCGCCAGCGGGTGGTGACCCTGGCGACGTTCCCGACCGTCGAGATCCTGGCCCCCGTGGAGGATCCGGTGGGGGAGGTGGAGGTCGAGGCGGTGACCACCGGAGGTCCCATCGCCCGGGTCGACTTCGAGCTCGACGGCGAGCCCGTGGGGAGCGATGCGGAGCCCCCCTACACCCAGGTCCTCGACCTCGGTGAACGGCCGGAGCGCCGACTCCTGCGGGCCCGGGCGGTGGACGCCGCGGGTCGGGAGATCGCGGTTGACCGCCTGGCTTGGGCTCCCAAGCCCGGCTCCTTCGCCGTCCGCCTCGATCTCGTTGGTGGTGCTGGGTCCAACGGTGAGCCCACCCACGCGGAGGCGAGGGTCACGCTGCCGGAGGGGGAGGAGATCGACTCCCTGGAGATCTTCTGGGGGCAGCGCCTCCTGGCGGCCGATACTGATCTCGATGGACCGGCTCCATTGCTGCGGGTGCCGCTGCCGATGCCAGGGGACGGTGCTCCGAAGGCCCCCTTCGTGCGGGCCCTGGCCCGCCTCGCGGGGGGTGCGTCGGCGGAGGACCTGGTGATGCTCGGGCGCGGCGAGTCGGTGGACGTGCGGCTGGTGGAGGTCTACGCCTCCGTCCTCGACGGACGGGGCCGGCCGGTGACCGGGCTCGGCCAGGGGGCCTTCGAAGTGCTCGAGAACGGTGAGGTCCAAGCGCTGACCCGGGTCGACGCGGTGGCGGAGCTGCCGGTGCAGGTGGTGCTGGCGATGGATTCTTCGGTGTCGATGCGCAATCGCCTGGACGTCGCCGCCGCCGGCGCCCGGCGCTTCTTCTCCACCGTCATCGGCGACGGGGACCGCGCCGCCCTGGTGACCTTCAACCACGACCTGAGGCTGGCGGTGCCGTTCACCGGGGACGTCGAGCGGCTGCGCCTGGGGACCAGCGGTCTGGAGCCCTGGGGGGGCACCCGGCTCCACGACGCCCTGATCTACGCCACCCACTACTTCGGTGGACAGAGGGGGCGCCGCGCCCTGGTGCTGCTGTCCGACGGCCGCGACGTCGAGAGCGACTTCCCCTTCGAGCAGGTCCGTTCACAGGTCCTCGAAGCGGGGGTCGCGGTCTACGCCATTCTCCTCTCGGTGGAGGACGAGGCCACCCGGTCGAACCTGGAGCGGCTGTCCTCCGAAAGCGGCGGTGCGTCCTTCGCGGTCCGCGGCGTGGGTCAGCTGGAAGGCGTCTACCGCCGCATCGAAGAGGAGCTGCGATCCCAGTACCTCCTCGTCTACCAGTCCTCCTCCGGCGGCCGTCGCGGGGAGTTCCGGCGGGTGGAGGTGAAGGTGGACGGGCACCGGACCCGCGCCTCCCGCGGCTACTATCCCTGAGCTCTTTTTCGGAGGGCGAAACGGAAAGGGCCGCCCCGCCCTGAGGGCGAGGCGGCCGCGCTGGACCTCCGAGTCCGGACGGGCTCAGGGGCAGGGGGGTACCGAAAGGCCGTCGAGCTCGTCACCGTGGCCGAAGGGTCCGGGACCGAAGCCCCGCACCGTCCGCAGTCGCAGGGACTCGGCGGGGAAGAGGATGCCGGGGCCCGCGGCGGTGACGGTGAGGATGTCCCCTTCTTCGATCTGCCGACCGATCAGGGAATCCACCTGGCCGATGAGGACCGAGGTCCGGCGGACCGAGAACAGCAGCATGTCGGTGCCTCCCCCCATCCAGTCGTACGGGGTGTTCGAGGGGTTGTAGACGCCGTTGCCGTTGTCATGGAGGATTAGGGCGTCGAGGTCGTCTTCGGCACTCAGGCCCAGGGCCGCCGCCGGCGCCCAGAGGGCGGGCGCTCCCCCGGGGCTGCTCACCAGCACGTCCCCAGGCAGGAACCCGTTGGCGAGGGCGGTGCCGGTGTTGATCGGTCCACCTTCGAGGGGGTCCCCCCAATGGGCGTCGAGGGAGAAGTAGACCTTGTTGAAGCCCACGTTGCAGGCGATGGCGTCGACGTTGTCACCGGGGTCGGGAAGGCCGAAGGTCGGCGGGTTCGGCTCGACAAGGGTCATGGTAGGTCCGCCGAAGGGCGCGACGCCGTTGCCGTCGGTGACGCCGAAGTTACCGGGGCCCGGCACCAGGCGGGCGAAGATGTCGGCGGAGGCCTCCTGGTTGCCGGCGAAACCTTCGCTGAACACGGTGGGGGCCCCGCCGCCGATGCCGCGGCTGAACTCATCGACTGAGAAGAGGATCGTCGGTCCGCCAACCGCCGGGATCAAGGGGTCATGCCCGTACGACAGGGCGTCCACCTCCACCAGGCCCGAGGCGCTCGGGAGGATGCCGAGGGCGAAGCTGGTCACCGGCGTGCCCGGGGTGCCGGCGTTCGGCACCAGCACGTCGCCGCCGCCGATCGGGGCGAAGGGGGCGGTGGAGGACAGCATGCCGTGGGTCGGCCCCTGGACGTCGATGGAATAGGTGGGCTGTGCCTGGGCCGGGCCAACGGCGAGGGCAGCGAGGGCAAGGCCCGCGGCGGCGGGACCGATCGAAACGCTGAGTCGGGAGGAAGCTTTGTGGAATTGGGGCATCGGATTTCTCCTGGATTTCGGTGGTCGGGGGCCCCCTGCGGGGCGTCTTCTACCGGTCCTGCGCAGGGGGCGAAAAACCTCCCTCAATATCGGGCAGCTTTTTTTCCGATCCGCTTCCACCGCCCTCCGGCGCCACCTCCGCCGACCCCCGCGGACGCTTTGGGGAGGGCCGCCGGGGATGGTCGCCGATATAATGGAGGACGATTCGTCTTCCACCGATCGAGGGAGCCCTTGAGCCAAGACCCCAAGCCCAGGCAGGCCTCTGCCCCCACGCCTTCGTCCCCGGTGACGGAGCTTCTGCTGGAATGGCGGGACGGCGACCACGGCGCCCTCGACCGCCTCACCCCCATCGTCTACGACGAGCTGCGTCGGCTGGCCCACGGACAAATGCGGCGGGAGGGGGGCGGCGGCACTCTGCAGACCACGGCCTTGGTCCACGAGGCGTACCTGCGCCTCTCGGGACAGGACATCGATTGGGAGAGCCGGGATCACTTCTTCGCCATCGCCGCGACGGTGATGCGGCGGGTCCTGGTGGACGACGCCCGCCGCCGCCGGTCACGTAAGCGGGGGGGCGAGGCGGAGCAGGTGCCCCTGGCGGAGCTCGGACAGGAACCCGGGATGCCGGGGCCTGACGCCGACATCCTCGCCCTCGACGCCGCCCTGGAGCAGCTGAGCGCCAACGATCCCCGCAAGGGGCGGATCATCGAGCTGCGGTTTTTCGGCGGCCTGACCATCGCGGAAACGGCCCGCGTGATGGAGCTGTCCCATGCGACGGTGGAACGGGATTACCGGATCGCGAAGGCGTGGCTGAGCCAGGCCCTGGCGAGCTGAGGGGGGCCCCGATGGACGGGGTCGGCGCGGTCGACGGTGGCGCAGACGAGGTTGGCGCGGCGGAGGATCGCTGGCAGCGGCTCGAAGCCTTGTTCGACGGCGCTAGTCAAAAGCCCCCGGAGCAGAGGGCGCGGTACCTGGAGCGGGCCTGCGACGACCCCGACCTCCGCCGGGAGGTGGCCCGCATGCTGGAGGCCGACGGCGGGGCCGAGGTCCACCTCTCGGGGCTGATCGAGGCCGCCGCCTCCGGCGTCACCCTGGACCCCGAGCCCTCCGAGGGCGCGTCCGGGGATCCCCTTCAGATCGGCCCCTACCGGATCGTCCGGGAGGTGGGGCGAGGGGGGATGTCGACGGTCTACTTGGCGGAGCGGGCGGACCGCCACTACCGGCAGGCGGTGGCGGTGAAGGTGGTGCGGCGGGGGCCGGGGGGGGCGGAGCGCCTTTCCCACCTCCGACGGGAGCGGCAGATCCTCGCCGGCCTAGACCACCCCCACCTCGCCAAGCTCCTCGACGGCGGCAACACCGACGAAGGCTTGCCCTACTTCGTCATGGACTACGTCGAGGGGGAGCCCATCGATGTCCACTGTCGAAGCCGGGGCTTGGGGATCGAGGGGCGGCTGCGCCTCTTCCTGGAGGTCTGTGCCGCGGTCCAATACGCCCACGCCAACCTGGTGATCCACCGCGATATCAAACCCGGCAACATCCTGGTGACTGAGGAGGGGCGCCCCAAGCTCCTGGACTTCGGCATCGCCAAGCTGCTCGAAACGGACGCCGCGTCGACGGTGGGGGCGCCGCCGGCCACCGACCTCGCCGTCCCCACGGCGCCTGGGCTGCGGCTGCTGACCCTCGAATATGCGAGCCCCGAGCAGGTGCGGGGGGAAACCCTCGGCACCGCCACCGACGTCTACTCCCTCGGCGTCCTGCTCTACGAGCTGCTGGCCGGCGTGCGCCCCTTCGACGGCTCCGGGGACCGCGGAAGCAGCCTCGAACGGAGGATCTGCGAAGAGCCGCCGGTTCGCCCCAGCGAGGCTCCAGTTCCCTCCGGCGGGGTTGGGGTGTCGGACGAACGCTGGCGCCGCCGTCTCCGCGGGGACCTTGACAACATCGTTCTCGGGGCGCTGCGCAAGGAACCGAGCCGGCGCTACGGTTCGGCAGAGCAGCTGGCGGACGACATCCGTCGCCACCTCGAAGGCCGGCCGGTGCGGGCCCGGCCCGATACCCTCGGCTACCGGGCCGGCAAGTTTCTTCGTCGGCATCGGTGGGCGGTGGCCACCGTTGCGCTGACGGTGCTCGGGATCGGGGCCATCGTGGGCTTCTACACCCACCGGCTGGCGGAGGAGCGGGACCGGGCGCGGCAGGAGGAGCGGGAGTCAGCGGAGGTGGCGCGGCTTCTGGTGGGGCTGTTCGGCGCCGCCGACCCGGCCCAAACCCGCGGCGAAGATGTGAGCGCCCGGGAGGTCCTCGACCTGGGGGCCGCCCAGGTGCGGGCAGAGCTCGGCGACCAGCCGGAGCTGCGGGCGGACCTCCTGGAGCACCTTGCCTCCATCTACCTGAGTCTCGGACTCTACGACCGGGTGGAGCGGTTGGTGGAGGAGGTGGAGACCCTGCGCCGTGGCCGGCTCGGGCAAGCGCACCCCAAGATGCCCCAGGTCCTGCACCTCCGCGGCCGCTGGATGCAGGCGACGGATCGGTTCGAAGACGCCGAAGCGGTCCACCGGGAAGCCTTGGACCTGCGGCGTCGGGCCCTCGGTCCGGAATCGCCGGAGGTGGCCGACAGCCTGGCCCACCTGGCGGACCTCGCCTACACCCGGGGTGCCTTCGAAGCCGCCGCCGTCCTCGCCCGCCAGAGCCTCCTGATTCGGCGGAGCACCGCCCCGGAGGACCGAACGGGGCTGGCCATCGGTCTCAACGATCTCGGGGCGACCCTCGCCAGGACGGATCAGCGCCGCGACGCGGAGCCCCTGCTGCGGGAGGCCCTCGATCTGCGCTTGCAGCAGTTCGGGGAGATTCACCCCTCGGTGGCGGAGTCCCTCGGAACGTTGGGTCACCTCCTGTGGGGCCTCGGCCAGCAGGGGGAGGCGGAGGAGCTCTACCGGCGCGCCCTCGACGTTCGCCGTCGCCTCTACGGCGAAGAACATCCGCAGGTGGCCCGCAGCCTCAACAACCTTGGGAACCGACTTCGGGTCGCCGACCGGACCACTGAGGCGGAGGTCCTGCTGCGGGAAGCGGTGACGATCTTCCGCGCCCAGCGGCGGGCCCACCGCGACGACCTGCGTCGGGCTCTCGGGAATCTGGCGGAGGTCCTCCGGCTCCGGGATCGGCCGGCGGAGGCCCTACCGGCCTACCGTGAGGCCCTGGAGCTCACCCTCGACATCGCCGGCCCCGACGACCCCGGCGCCGACACCCTGCGGTGGAAGATCGGGGATTGCCTGCTGGCCTCGGGGGACGTGGACGGCGCCGAGGGCGTGTACCGGGGGGTGCTGGATCGTCGCATCGAGCGATATCCGGAGGAGCACAGGAGGGTCGCCGGGCCGCGGGTCTTCGTGGCGCGGGCCCTGCTGGCCCGCGATTTCCCCCGGCCCAGAGATCTAAGGGAGGCGGAGTCCCTCTTGGGGGCGGCCCACCCGGTCCTCGCCCGGAAGGCGCCGGGGCACTGGCTGACGGGGGAGGCGGCGGTGCTGCTGGGGGACTGCCGCGCCCGGGCCGGTCGTCGGTCCGAGGCCCGGGCGCTTCTGCGCTCGGGCCTCGGGATCCTCGACGCGACGGACGGCGGGAGCTTGGCCCCCGTCGCCCTGCGGCGGCTGCTGGATCTGGCGGAGGGCCAGCTCGCGGCCCTCGGTGCCGCCGATCCGGCCCTCAAGGACCCCGATCCGTCGCCGGCGACCCGCTGAGGTCTGGTTGGCATCGAGCCGGAGGCCGGCGTCCTCAGATGCCTCCGTCGCCCCCGTCGTCGTCGTCGTCGCAGATCCACTCCATCGGCTCTGTGCCGCCCATCACCGAGATAGACACCGATTTGCTTCGCACCCTGCCCTGGGGATCCGTCACCTCGGCGGTGATGACGTGGGGGAACGGCGTCAAGGGAGCACTGACGGCGGTCCCCGTGCCGAGGAAGCCGTCGCGGTCGGACCGCCACTCGATCAGATGCCCGAGGGGGCCGCCGCCCTGGGATCCGAAGGCGTTCCCCCGCAGCGGAACGGGGCTGGGTCCACTGCCGCCGTCTTTGGGGCAGCGGATGTTGAGGATCGGCCGGAGGCTTTTGTCACGGTCCGGGGTACCGTCGAGCTGGAGAGTCTTGGCAGGGTCCTGGGTTTTCATCGGGTTCTCCTGGTCTTTGATGTTCAGCAGATTGGGGCCGACGCCGGCGGCTCCGCCGGTGCCTTCCCTGGGTCCTGCGCGGACAGGGAGAAATCTCCCTCACGGTCGGCCCACTCGATCCGATCTTTTCAGGGGGAGGGCGTCTGACCGTCACCCTGGGGGTGGAGGTCCACCCGCCAGAGGTCCCCCACCGTGCGGGCGTTCTCGAACACCATGCGATCCCCCAGCGGGGACCACGCCGGGTAGCGAACGTAGCCGTCGAGGCGACGGTCTTCGGTGAGCTGGACCACCTCGGCGTCGTCGACCCGAACCCAGAAAAGATTCCAAAAACCGTTCCGCCGCCCGGCGAAGGCGATGCGCTCCCCCTCCGGGTCCCAGCTGAAGGGCCAGCTTTCGCCCGGGGCGTCGGTGAGCACCCGCGGCGTCCCGCCCTCGGCCGGGAGGACGGCGACCTGGGTCGACTGCCCGCGCCGCACTTCGATGGCCAGGGTGGAGCCGTCGGGGGACCAGATGGGGAAGCCCGCCATCTCCGGATCCTCGGTCAGG
>JBCDIS010000255.1:0-9411 GCA_038748685.1 Acidobacteriota bacterium
AGGGCCCCTTCCGGGGCCCTGCTTCGCACTCGCCTTCTGTGACGAAGCCCAGAAAAACCGAGCGCAAATGCGACGCGGCGCGGCTTGACAGGGAAAAGGCGCACCTCGAACAATAAAAACCGAGCGACCGCTCCGCACAATCGAAGGGAAACCCGCGACGGCCGGCGCCCCGGCCCGCCGCCGCAAGCCAAGGAGCCCCCCAATGCCCCGATTCCCCATCCTCCGCCGCGGCCTGGAGCTGATGGCCGCCGCCCTGCTCGTCCTCCTTTCGGCGCCTCCATCCGCCGTCGCCGGCACCTTCAGCCAGGAGTCCTTCGGGGGTCGCACCTACTGGCTCTACGTTCCCACCGGCCATTCGCCGTCGACAGCAACTCCCTTGGTGATGATGCTCCACGGCTGCACCCAGACGGGAGACGGCTTCGCCACCAGTACCGGGATGAACGCCGTCGCCGACACCCTGGGGTTCCTGGTGGCCTACCCGCAGCAGCCGAGCTCCGCCAACAGCAGCCAGTGCTGGAATTGGTTCGAACCCACCCACCAGAGTCGGGGTGGGGGTGAGCCGGCATGGCTCGCCTCGGTGGTGGACGACGTGGACTCGGTCCACGCCGTCGATCCATCCAAAGTCTTCGTCGCCGGGTTCTCGGCCGGCGGCGGCATGGCGGTCATCCTCGGCGCCACCTACCCCGACGTCTTCACCGCCATCGGCGTCCACTCCGGGCTCGAATACAAGGCGGCGACGTCCCTGGGGAGCGCCTTCACCGCGATGTTCAGCGGCGGTCCGCCGGCCGACCCCCAGGGCCAGCTCGCCTTCAATGCCATGGGACCCCGGGCCCGGGTGGTGCCGGTGATGGTGGTCCACGGAACCTCGGACTTCACCGTCGCCACCGTCAACGGCGACCTCGTCCTCAGCCAGTGGGCCCAGACCAACGACCTCGCCGACGACGGCGTGAATCAGGACAGTATCGACGACGTCCCGGAGTCGACCCTCGGAGTCCAGGTCCCCGGCGGACGCACCTACACCCGCTCCTCCTACGAAGACGCCGGCGGCGGCGTGGTGATGGAGAAGATCCTGGTCGACGGCATGGGACACAACTGGTCCGGCGGCGTCCTCGGGGGCACCTTCACCGAACCCGACGGCCCCGACGCCAGCCAGCTCCTGGCGGACTTTTTCCTCGGCGCGGGCCCGGCGGTCGACACTACTCCGCCCACCACCACCGCGTCCCCCTCGGGCGGCACCTTCGGGTCGTCGGTAACCGTCACCCTCACCGCCGACGAGCCGGCCACGACCTACTTCACCCTCGACGGCACGACGCCGGACACCGCGTCCAGCCTGTACGCGGCGCCCTTGCAAATCTCCGTCGACACCACCCTTCGCTTCTTCAGTATCGACGTCGCCGGCAACGCCGAGTCGGTGCGGTCCGCGGTCTTCGTCATCGGCGGCGGTGGCGACACCACCCCGCCCACCACCGCCGCATCCCCACCGGGGGGTTCCTACGGCGGCCCCATATCGGTCACCCTCTCGGCCGACGAGGCGGCGACCACCTACTACACCCTCGACGGCTCGGTTCCCACTACGGGTTCCCCGGTCTACGGCGCGCCCCTCGCCGTGACCTCCGACGCGGTCCTCTCGTTCTTCAGCGTCGACGCCGCCGGCAACGTCGAAGGTGTCCGCAGCGAGACCTACACCTTCCCCGCCACCTCAACCGTGGCTTTGCCTTCCATCGGAGCGGAGGACGGCTACGTCGGCCAGCTGTGGGCCGACGGCTTCAGCACCGGGGTTCACCGCGCTGGGGACAAAGGATTCTTCAACACCGACACCTACCGACTGATCCTCTCCTTCGACGCCTCCGGCCTGCCGGCCGGCGCCACCGTCACCGGCGCCACCCTGACGATCCACCGGGCGTCCCTCACCGGCACCGTCAGCCAGTTGACCGCAGACGTCGTCGCCGACGGCTTCGGGGCGGGGCCGGCCCTCGTTCGCGGCGACTACTCCGCCCCGGCGGACCTCGTCGGGGCGTTCACGGTCTCCGTGCCTGCGACAGACGGCGCGTCGACCTCGACACCCCTGCCGGCTGCGGCCCTGCCGTTCGTCACCGGAGATCGATTCCAGGTCCGGCTGCGGGCCACGGCCCCGATCGGCTTCGCCTCGGACGTGCTCACCCTCTTCGGCGGCGAGAGCTCCTCTCCGCCGGTCCTGGAGGTCACCTACGAGTAGACCCGAGGGGACTCGGATCTGAAACTCGCTTCAGCGGAAGCGGGGCTTGCGCTTCTCCACCCAGGCGTCGTAGGACTCGCGGAAGTTCGGATCTTCCATGCACGCCGCCTGGATCTCCACCTCCGCCGCCAGGGCCGACTCGACGTCCATGGCGGCCTCCCGCTGCAGCATTTTCTTGGTCACCTCGAGGCCGAAGGACGGCCCCCGCGCCAGGCGCTCGGCCCAGGATCGAGCCTCGGCGGGAAGGTCGTCCTTGGGCACCACCCGGTTGTAGAGCCCCCAGCGCTCGGCGGTGGGGGCGTCGAGGAAGTCGCCGAACATCAGCAACTCGGTGGCCCGGCCGTGGCCTACGATCCGGGGAAGGAGCCAGGTGGCCCCCATGTCGGCGCCGGACAGGCCCACCTTGGTGAACAGGTAGGCGATGCGGGCGTCCTCCGAGGCCACCCGCACGTCGCAGGCGGACGCGATGACCGCCCCGGCCCCCGCCACCTGACCGTTCAGGGCGCCGACGATGGGTCGACGACAGCGCAGCATGGAGAGGATCAGGGCACCCGTACGCCGGGTGAAGTCCAGCAGGCCCTGGTAGTCACGGCCGAAAAGCTCCCCGATGATGTCGTCGACATCGCCGCCGGTGCAGAACGCCTTGCCGGAGCCGGTGAGGATGACCGAGCGGACCCCCGGCTCGGTGTCGAGGGCGTCGAAGACGGTCTTCAGCTCGTCGTAGACCTCAAAGGTGAGGGCGTTGTAGCGGTCGGGCCGGTCGAGGGTCACGGTGGCGACGCCGGTGTCGGCGTCGAGGTGGTAGCGAACGCGCTTGGGGTCGATGGGCATTTTCGGCTCCGCGGGAAGGGTGGGGTCGTGGGTTCCCTAGGGATGAATCGAGCTCGGATCGAAGTCGGCTGTACCTTGACTAGGCAGGAAGGACCGCCGTCCCCTGGATCTCGACCTTGGCGTCTGGTTCCAGCAGCGCCGCCACCTCCACGAGGGCCATGGCGGGGAAGTGGCGGCCCATGAGCCGGCGGTAGGCCCGGCCCACTTCGGACAACGACCCCAGGTACTCGGTACGGTCGGTCACGTAGATCGTCAGCTCCCCGAGGTGATGGGGCTCGCCGCCGGCCTCCCGCACTACGGTCACGACGTTGGCGAGGGCCCGGCCGAACTGTTCGGCGAAGTCGTCCGACACCACCCGCTGGTCGGCGTCCCAGGCGATCTGACCGGCGACGAAGAGGACGCGCCCCCCCGCCGGCGCCAACATGCCGTTGGAGTACCCCTTGGGGGCCCCGAGGCTCGCCGGGTTGATGGGTTCCAGACCCGCAGAGCCCCCGCTCACGCCTGGAAGGCCCCGCCGTCGATGATCACGCTCTGACCGTTGACCCCCTCCGCCAGCGGGTGGCAAAGCTGGAGCACCTGGTGAGCCACCTCTTCGGAGCGGAAGATTCGCCGCTGCGGGCTCATCTGTTCGAGGACCCCACGGGCGGCCTCTTCGTCCTTGCCGGTCTTGCCCACGATGGTGTCCACCGACTGGACGGTCATGTCGGTGTCGACGTAACCGGGGCACACGGCGTTCACCGTCACCCCCTGGGTCGCCACTTCCAGGGCGAGGGAGCGGGTAAAGCCGATGACGGCGTGCTTGGACGCCGAGTAGGCGGCGATATAGGGGCCGCCCATCTTGCCCGCCACCGAGGCGACGTTCACCACACGGCCCCAGCCCGCCGCCAACATCCCCGGCAGGAAGGCGCGGGTGCAGAGGAAGACCCCGGTGACGTTGACGGCGAAGATCCGGTTCCACTCGTCGAGCTCCTGGCGGACCACCGGCGACGACGAGGCGATCCCCGCATTGGCCACCAGGATATCCACCGTGCCGTGCTCCGCGGACCGCCGCGCCAGCTCGTCGACGGACTCCGGATCGGCGACGTCGCAGGGGATCCCCCAGGCCCGGTGCCCCGCCCCACGGAGGTCGTCGGCGACGGCCTCGATCTGATCGGTGGACCGGGCCGCCACAACCACCGAGGCGCCGGCCTCCGCCAGGAACTGGGCGCATGCGGCGCCGATGCCGCGGCCACCGCCGGTGATGACGGCCAGGCGGCCTTCCAAGGGTTTGTGGGTGGATTCAGACATGGGTGGCGTCTCCTCGGGCGGTGTCGAAGCCGATGGGAAGCTTCGGGGGGTGGACTGGGAAGCCGGGGCTGGAATCGAGGCTGGAGTTTAGCAGCGCCCTGGGTACGCCGCCGGGCCCCTCCCCGTGATCTAATCGGCCGGCGCCGGCCTCGGGGTCGGCCCCCAACGCCATGGACGTCACCCTACTTTCCCGCGGTCCCAGGACCGGAGCCCTGAGGCGCGGCAAGCGCCGCGAGGTGGATCTCGCCACCGCCCTGGACTTGATGTCGAGGGAACGGGGGGCGGTGGTCGTGCGGGCCGCCCCCGACGACGCGGACGACGCCCAGACCCCCTCCGCCGCCGAGCCGCCCCCCGCCTGGCACCTGTTCTTCGACCGCCCCGCGGTGCTGGACGTCGAATCGCCGTCGTCGCGGTCCCGCCTCCGCCGCTTCGAGGCGGGCACCGAGCAGGGGTTCGAGGGTGACGACCTCCCGCTGGCCCACACCCTGGTGGAGCTCGGCTGCGCCGTCCGCGCCCTGCCGCCCCCCGGGCCCCGCCACTCCCTGGTGCAATTGACCCGGGACACCGTCGTCGACGGCGTTCCCCTCGCTCCGGGTTCGGTGGCGGCGGTGGACTTCGACCCCGACTCGGTGCTTCCGGAGCTGCGGGGGCTGGGTCTCTTCCCCTGGGAGGTGGTGGAGATCGAGGACCAGGGTCCGCGCCCCTGCGTCGGCGACGCGCTGGACCGGGTGCGCCTCGTGGTCCACCTCGACGGACCTTGGCGCCCGCCGGAGGCCGACCCCTTCCTCGCGGGGATGCGGGTGGACATGGCCTTCCGCGACTACCGCCGCACCCTGCCCGGCGGCTGCGTCGAGCGGGTCCACCAGAGCTGGATCGAGGACCCCCGCCCGCGGGCCGTCCTCGGTCGCTGACGCTCCCCGCGGTCAGTCGACGGGCCGCGGCCCCGGCGCCGAGGGCTCGGCCTCCACCAGCTCCAGCACCGCCGCCGCCAGGATGCCACCGAGGACCCCCACGGTCGTCTCCCCCTCGTCGGCGGTGGCGGCGGCTGGATCGCCGAAGTAGGCCTCGGGGCCCCCAGCCTCTTCGAAGGTCCGGTGGCCCTGCCAGATCGCCCGCGACAGGGACACCGGATTCTCCTCCAGGCCTTCGAGACGGTCCCGGCGAACCAAATCGGGGCGGCGGGCGAGGACGACGGACCCCTCGTAGCGGCCGGCGTGGCAGGCGCCGCTCTTGAACTCGTCGGTCAGCCGCAGGGCCCAGGGCTTGCGGGTGACGTCGGGGAACGCGACTTCGAGGTCCATGTGGGTGCGGATCTCCCCGACGGCGTCGTACAGGCTCTGGAGATGACCGGGGTCGAGGTGGGCGTTGGCGAGGGCGAGGGTTCCCACGCCGTGCCGGTCGAGGCCGGCGGCGAGGTCGCGGATCACCGCCGTCACCGTTTCCCCCCGCAGGGAGAGGGTGCCGGGGAAGCCGGCGGCGAAGCTCGCGGACGTGTAATCGAGGGGGGGTAGGACCAGGGCCTTCACCCCCCGGTCGCCGAGTTGCCGGGCCCCCTCCTCCGCCATCGCCAGGGCGATGACCCTGTCCGTCGACAGGGGCAGGTGGGGTCCGTGGGCCTCCACCGCCCCCACCGGCAGGATCGCCACCAGGCGCCGGAGGTCGAGATCCCGAATCTCGGTCCACGTCCAATCGGCGAAATGCAAGCTGGTCACATCGCCATACTACCTCTGGAGCATCCCCGCCCCAAGGGTAGCCCCCCAAAGGCCGAGGGACCGGGCCGGCCCTCCGGGCGCTACAATGTACCCATGCTCCCTCCTCGCCGAGGATCCCACCGCCGACCCATCCCCTGGGCTTGGGTCGGCCTACTCGCCCTGCTGTCGGCGATGGTGGCGGTCGCCGAATCGGCCCCGACGCCGCCGAGGACGGCGAGAACGGCGATGGGCTTCGAGGTCACCGCGGGGGCCGCCGCCGGCTATGTGGACGATCGCGCCTGCGCCGTCTGCCACGGGGACCTCGCCCGCTCCTACAGCGAGGTCGGCATGGCCCGCGCCTTCGCCCCCGCCGCGGACGCCCGGGTCATCGAAACCTACGCCGAGGCCCCCCTGGCTTCTATGCCTAGCCACCCCACGGCGGCCGAGTTGGGAAAAGCGTCCTACGTCCACGAACCGTCCGGGCGCCACTACCAGATGCTCCGCGGGGACGACGGCGGGATCACTTTCCGGCGCTGGCAGGTGGCGGCGGACGGCGATCCGATCCACCTCTACGAGCGCCGGGTCGACTGGGTCCTCGGTTCGGGCCACACCTCCCGCACCTACCTGGTCCACGACCCCAGCGGGGAGATGTATCAGCTCCCAATCTCCTGGTACACCCAGGACGGCGGCCACTGGGCCATGGCCCCCGGCTTCGAGGCCGCCGACCACCTCGGCCTCGGCCGCCGGGTCCGGCGGGAGTGCATGTTCTGCCACAACGCCTACCCCGAGGTTCCGGCGGGTAGCGACGGCTACGGCCAGCCCCATACCTTCCCCACCGAGCTGCCGGCGGGCATCGGCTGCCAGCGGTGCCACGGCCCCGGCGCCGACCACGTGGAGGTGGCGGCGCGTGGGGACTTCGACAACCTTCCCGCCACCATCGTCAACCCGGCCCGCCTGGCGCCGGAGCTGCGGCACCAGGTCTGCTACGGATGTCACCTGCAGCCCTCCGTCGCCCTCATGGGGGTACGCAAGTTCGGCCGCGACGACTACTCCTTCCGCCCCGGGGAGTGGCTTCACGATTTCCTCGTCCCCATGGACCCGGAGGCGGAGGGACAGGATCGGTCGCAGCGCTTCGAGATCAATCACCACGCCTACCGTCTGGAGCAGAGCGCCTGCTTCGTCGCCAGCGGCGCGCAGCTTGGCTGCACCACCTGCCACGACCCCCACCGCAAGGTCCCGCCGGCGCAGCGGGCCGCCCACTACCGCCGGGCCTGCCAGACCTGCCACCAGCCGGACGCCTGTGACCTGGAGCGGATGACCGGGGACGCCCGAGCCGAAGCCCTGGCGGGGGGCATTGCGGCCGACGACTGCGCTTCGTGCCACATGCCGAGGCGGCGGACCCAGGATGTGATCCACGTGGTGATGACGGACCACCGCATCCAGCGGCAGCCCGGCGGCCCCGAGCTGACGGCACCCCTGGAGAAGAAGGTACCGGTACTGATCTCGGCGGAACTCCTCGTACCGGAGGCCACCCCCGGCATCGACGGTGAGATCTACCGCACCCTGCCGGTGGTGCGGTCCGGCGGCGTCGACAGCGCCGTGGACCACCTGCAGGGCCTGCTCACCGGTTCGTCCTACGGCGCCGCCGAGCCCTGGTTCGACCTGGCCAGCGGACAGCTGCGGCTGCGGCGCTTCGACGACGCCGAGGCCAGCCTCCTGGAGGCCCTGCGGCGGGCGCCGGATCATCCGCAGCTGCGGGAATGGCAGGCCCTCGCCTCGACGGCCCGGGGCCGCGGCGACCGGGCCCTGGGGATCCTCGAACCGGTGCTGCGGGAACGCCCCGGCAGCCCCGAAGCCCGCTTCAACTACGGCCTCATGCTCCTCGAACGGGGGGACGACGAAGCCGCCGCCCGGGAGTTGGAGGCGGCGGTGGCCCTCAGCCCCGGGCGGGCGGTGGCGTGGTACCACCTCGGCAAAGCCCGCGCCCTCTTGGGCCGGTGGAAGGAGGCGGAGACCGCCTACCGCCGGGCCCTGGCCATCGACCCGACCCACGGCCGAGCCGCCGCCGACCTCTGCCTCGTGCTGGCGGGGGCCCTCGGAGACGTGCCGGACGCCCGCCGGGTGCTGACCCACGCCGTCCGGGGGTCGGGGAACCCCGAGCCCGCCAGGGCGGCGGCCCGTCGCCTCGGCCTCGCGCTGAGCTCCGATTCAAAGGATCCCGCAGACCCACCGAAGGGCCCCTCTCGATGATGAGCCGCAAGCTCGGCGTCCTCGCCGTCCTCTACTTCGTCCAGGGCATGCCCTTCGGCTTCCAGCTGACGGCGCTTCCAGCGTACCTCCGGGAATCCGGCGTCTCCCTCGCGGGGGTCGGCCTGGTGAGCGCCCTCGCCCTGCCGTGGTCCTTCAAAGTGCTTTGGGGCCCCGCCGTCGACCGCTACGGCTCCCCGTCGTTCGGCCGGCGAAAATCTTGGATCGTGCCCCTCCAGGCGGCCCTGGCGCTGTGCTGCGCTGCGGTGGCCCTGGTGCCGCCGAGCCAGGGACTCACGATGGTCCTGGTGATGGTGCTGGCGATGAACCTCTTCGCCTCTACCATGGACGTGGCGGTGGATGGCCTGGCGGTGGACGTCCTCGGCCAGCACGAGCTGGGCTACGGCAACATCGCCCAGGTGGTGGGTTTCAAGGTCGGCATGCTGACCGGGGGCGGCCTGCTGGCGTGGGCGAGCGGCTGGATCGGCTGGGACGGTCTGTTTCTGGCCATGGCGGGCCTGGTGGCCCTCGCCCTGGCGGTGACCCTGCCGTTCCGGGAGCGGGACCTGCGAAGGTCCGCGGGCCGGACCGACCCATCGCCGAAAGGCTCTGGCGGCGCCCCGCCCGCAACCCAAACCCTCGGTGGGATCCTGCAGGCCCTGATCCGATCCTTCAAGACCCCCGGGACGGTCTGGGTCCTACTCTTCATCACCACCTACAAGCTGGGGGAGACCCTGGCGGAAACCATGTTCCGCCCCTTTCTGGTGGACGCGGGTTACGACTTGGCGGACATCGGCAAATGGGTCGGCACCTGGGGCATGCTGTTCTCCCTCGCCGGCTCCTTCGCCGGCGGCCTCGGGGCCAGCCGCTTCGGCATCGTCCGGGCATTGACGGTCACCGCCACCCTGAGGGCCGTGGCCGTCGGCGGTGAGTGGTGGTTGTCCTGGGTGGGGCCGACCCAAGAACGCCTGGCGGCCGTCGTCGCCGCCGAGCACTTCTTTGGCGGCGCCGTTACCACCGCTGTCTTCGCCTTCATGATGTCCCGGGTGGATCGGCGGATCGGCGCGACCCACTACACCCTGCTGGCGGCCCTGGAGGTGAGCGGCAAGCTGGCGGCATCCTCGGTTTCGGGCTTCATCG
>JBCDIS010000256.1:0-9297 GCA_038748685.1 Acidobacteriota bacterium
CCTCGGGCTCGTGGGTGGTGGGCGGCTTCCAGGCATCTCGGTCGTCGGTGATGCTCATCTAGGGTCTCCTCGAAGAACAGCGGCAGCGCCGCCGGATCAATCCCAGTCGCCGTGGAGCACGAAGCCCGCCCAGTCCCGAGTTCGGCTCTCGGGGTCGGCGAGCATCGTCCTTTGGGCGTGGCGAAGGGCCGCCGCGGCGGTCAAGCCTTGGCGGAAATGGGCGTCGTAGAACAGATCCATGAATCGGGCGGTGGCGTCGTCGTCCACCTGCCAGAGGGTCGACACGACCCGCTGAGCACCGCCGGAGAGGAACGACCAGGCGAGGGACATGCTGCCCTCACCCCCCACCTTGGTCCCCGACTTGCCCGTATTGCAGGCGCTCAGGACCGCCAGCTGAACGCCGAGGTTCCGGCGGGAGATGTCGAAGGCCGGGACGAAGCCCTGGTCGGAGCGCTCGCCGCCGTCGGGGTTGACCCCGGCCAGAAGCAAACCGGCCAGCTCCGGCCGGCGGTGGGACAGGCCATGGCTGGCGATGTGGAGGTGGGTCGCGCCCTCCCCCTCGACGTCGAAGAGGGATTCGGGGGTGGCGTCGAAGCCCTCCCTCAGGGTGTGCTCCCCTTCCCCAGCCAGCTCGATGACCCGGCGTCCTTCCCGGCCCGAACCCGGCAGCCGCGGAATCGAACCGTCGAAGTGGTCGGCCGCCGCCCGGTCCCGTCGCCGGAAGTCCGTTCCCCGATCACCGTCGCGCTCCTCCCCGTCCGCGGCCTCCCCCCCCTCCATCCGCGGGTCGTCGGTCCCAAAGACGGGGTCGGCGAGGACCGCCACCCGCCTGGGCCGCTCACCGAGATCTCCGGAACGAGCCCTCAGCGCCCGGAGGAGCGACGCCGATGGCAGCATCGAGATCTCATGGGTCTCGACGAGGTGCCGGGTACCTTCTGGATGGGGCAACAGCGCGAGGGGCGTGGTCTGCAAAGCGCCCCCCGCCACGAACACCACCCGCTCTGTCCGCGACAGGGCCGGCGCCACCGGAGCCAGCAGTTCCGCCGAAAGCCCTTTCGCCGCCAAAGAGGCGGATCTCTGGGACTGTGGAGAAGTCGCCTGGGCGCCGGCGGTGAGCGTTGCCGCCCAATGCTCGATCTTGGACCTCGGTTGGAGGGCATGGACCGCGAGCCCGTCACGCTCGATGGCCCACAGGACTCCCCCATTCTCCCCGAGCTCCACCATAAGAAGCAGGGTCGATCCGTCCAGGAGCTCTTCCTGGACGGCATCGAGGCCAAGGGTGGGGGCCCGACTCGGGGCATCCCCTTCGAGGGCCCCCCAGGCGACGTGGACCTCCGCCAGCCGGGCCTCCAGCTCTTCCGGCTTGCTCCCTTGCTCTACCGCGCCCCGCAGACGGTCACGGGCCTGAACCTCCACCGCCAACAGCTCCGGGTCCCTGTACCGTTCGGCGCCGGACAGGTCGCCACGGCCCACGGCGTCCCTCAAAGCCCGGCCGTAGCGGCGCTCGGCGAGATGGAACGACCGCTGCAGCTCGGAATGGGCCAGGGACTCCCCTTGGGCACTGGCCTTCTGATCCTCGATCCGGTCCGAGAGTAGGCCCAGACCGATGTCGAAATACTCCTGCCGGAAAGCGAAGTACGACAGTCCGTGGTCCTGGCGACCGGTGGCGGCCCGCAGGGCCTCCACCCCCACCACCGCCCGCTGCAACCAGGTCCACGCTTCTTCGGGTCGCTTACTCTCCCGCAGGGCTTCCGCCAGCCGGGCCTGGCACGAGACGATGCCCGTGGCGGAACCGGCTTTTGAGTACAGCTCCAGCGCCTGTTCGTAGTGCTCGACGGCCATCTGGGGGTCGTCCGATTGCAGCGCCGCATAGCCGAGGCCCAGGAGAGCATCCCCTCGAAGCTGCGGCCAGGAGTCCGCATCCGCCAGCTCCACCGCCGCCCCTAGCCTGCCTTGGGCCGCTTCGACGTCCCCGGCCCGCAGCTCAGCGTAGGCCAGGCCCTGTAGGAGAAAAGAGCGACGGTAGTCCGACATACCCTCCAGGGCACCGGTCTCGAAGGCGTCCCTCAGGTCAGCGAGGGCCCGAGTCGGATCGCCCCCCTGGATCCTCGCCCGGGCCAAGAGCACCTGGCCGGTGTACCAGGCCCGGCCATGCTCGCTGGCGATGGCGGCCGCGGTGGCGTCCTCCAAGAGGTTCTCCGCCTCCTCCCAGCGGTCGAGACTCAGGAGGGTGGCGGCGAGGTCCGTCGCCACCGCGGCCCGATCCCAGTCACGGTCCCCTAGCTCCGCCAGGGCTCGGCGCATGAGGTCCAGCCCTTCTTCGTACCGCCCCAGGAGCCCCAGCGTGTGGCCGAGCTTCGCCATCGCCATGGTCAGCGCGTACGATTCCCCTTTGGTCTCGAAGATCGAAATCGCCTCCCGGAGCCTCACCTCCGCCGTCGTCAGAAGACCGGACCCCGCCTCCAGGCTCGCCGCCCGCTGCTGATGATTCGCCAGCGCCATGAGCTGCCCCTCCCCCCGACAAAGCGCGATGGCTTCGAGGTGGTGCTCCAGCGCCTCGGATCTACGGTCCAGCTCGGTCTTCGCCTTGGCGATCTCTTCGAGGGTCCAGGCGATCCGAAGCGGCGCCCCGAGGGACCTCCACACGTCGAGACTGGGCTCCAGTAGGGCGAGGGCCTCGGTGAGGGCCTCCTGCTGCTCACGGATTCGGAGGGCCTCTTTCACCCGTTTGCGGCCTCCGCGATACACCCGGTCAGCTTGGGCATAGCGATGGTCATCGACACTGGCCTTCCGAATGTCGTAGTCGACGACCCGGTAGGTCCCGGAATTCTGCCCCAACACCGCGATTTCGAGGTCATAGATGCCCCGCTGCGGGGTGACGAAAGCCAGCTCTTCGGCGTTCCAGCGACCGGTGGGGCTGTCGACTTCGATCCCGCCGTTCGTGCCGGGTCCGGTGAGCCGGAGAGCGACGTCCGCCCCAAGCTGCTCGACCCGCAGGATCACGAAGCGCCCCGCCTCTAGCTCCAGCAGGTCGCCGTGGGGATCCCCTGTGTCGATCTCGGCGACGGTTCCGATATCGGGGATGGGGGGACGGGAATCTTGGTTCGTCACAAAGGGCTCTCCGATCGTAGGGGGCTCGCCGCCGATCCCACCCTGGCCGATCACCGCCAAGCCGAGGGTCAAGGCCCAGGGCAACACAAGCCGCCGAGCTCGCCAGCGTGGACGTCCTTGCAAGGAAGGACCGGCAATCGAGGAGGATCCGCGGGGGTGCGAGGGTCGGTCCTCGCAACAGGACGGGACGGATGGATGGAGACGACGCCGGAACAAGGACGTCGGCCAACGGAAGCGGTGGGTGGGTTTCTGCAGAGTCACTCGCCTTCTCATCGCGCGATTCACCCCCGAGCAGGATCATCGCTTCTCCGAATTCAGGCAATGGGTGGAGTCGACAGCGGAGTTTAACAATCCGAAGGGTGAAGCCCCTGGGGATCCTCACTTGCCATAGACACGCAAGAACCCGGCGGGGGTCACCCGCCGGGTTCTGTCCAAGGCTCCGAAGGTCGATCAGCGCAGGGCGCAGGCGGGAATCCGTGCGCCGAAGGGTGCGGAGACCTGGATCTGTCCGCCAGTGACGGTGAGGATCTGCAGCTGCACCCGCACCCGCGCTCCTGCCGCCAGGCGGCTAGCGGTTTCCTGCACATGGAGGGCGGTCATCTTGTCGTCCCCTTCGCCGTCGCCGCCGGGGGGATCACCAACGTACGGGGTGAACCAGGGCCACCACTGCAGCTCATCCGCCACGTCGACCGTCTGGTTGGGCACGTAGGCGCCGCCGAGCCAGGTGTCGTAGTCGATGGTGGACAGCTCGAACTCGTTGCCGTGGGCGCCGATGCAGGCCTGGGCCACCTGGTATTCCGGCGGCGACGGCCACGGATCGCTGCCGTAGTCGGAAACGCCGTCACCGTCGGCGTCCTCGTCGCAGGCGTTGTGGGGCAGCTCGCCCTCGGTGTCAGCGCAGAACGTCTCCGCCCGCAGCATCACCGCCCGGGGGGCCGGCGGGTTGGAGCCGTCGGGGAGACGGAAGTTGGCGAAGACCGGGGAATCCCAGCGGATGTGGAAGAGGGCCGCCGCCACCGCCAGCTCCTCGCTGGAGTAGGCCCAGTTGTTCTCGTGGTTCCAGCCGCCGCCGGGATCGTCCCACTGGTTGTCGTCGTTGTTGTAGAAGAGGTTCCCATGCTGGTTGGCTTCGAGCTGGTTCAGCCGCTTGTAGTCCGCCGGGCCGGAGCCGGGGTCGGTTGGATTCTGGACGATCAGGTTCGGGAAGGAAGAAGCCGGAACGTTGCTCGGGTGGAAGCCCCAGGTGGGCACCCGGGAAGCCTTCCAGCACATGGCGCCGTGGCCCCAGCCGTCATCGATCACGGAGCAGGACGCCAGGGTGGAGGACGACGTCCCCATGCTGTAGGTGTGTTCGGCGTCGCAGGCTCCGAGGACGGAGAACGGAGTCCCGATATGAATCACGCCCCAGCAGTCCACCCACACACGGACCTTGCGCAGGGGGGAGACTGCATCGACGGCGTAGACCAGGCGATCGAGGTCGGGGGTCAGCTCAGCGACGAAAAGACGCCGGGTTTCGAGCTCGTGGTGGACCGGCGTGACCAGGTTGAACTCCGCACGGTCCCGGCCGATGACGGGGAAATTGTCCCCAGGGAGACCGGTCACCAAGACCCGACCGTCCTCTGTGACCTCCACATCCTGGGCGGTGCCGGAGGTCAGGGTGCTGAGCGCGGTGCTCGTCTGTAGGGTTCCACGGCGGGTGTCGAGGGTCGCAAGGTAGATACCCGAGTCCCGTTCCCCCGGAACGCTGCCCGCCAGCAGGAGACGGCCGTCGCGGGTCGCCGCAACCCCCTTCACCTCGACGTCGCCGCCGAGGAGGGTGGTGGATTCCACCCGAAGGCCGCTGTCGTCGAGCTCGGCGATCAGCGAGCCGCCGGAGGGCCGGGACGCCACCGCCACCAGACCGCCGTCGGCGGTCCGGGTGACCTCGGCGGCCCCTCGGTAGGGACCGAAGAGGGTCGTTACCAGGAGGCGCAGATCCGAGCTGCTGGGGGTCTCCAGAAGGTGTACCGCGACCCCGTCGTCCCCCACGTCGAAGGCGGCTTCCAGGCGCCGCTCTTCACCGTCGAGGGTTTCGAGGGCCACGAGGTCGAGGGTGAAGGCGCCGCCGCCCCCCTTGCCCTTGGCGGGAATCTCCATGCGGAGGCGGCCCCGGTTCTCACCGTCCGTCGATACCGCGCCGGCGCTCGGGAAGGCCAAGCGGACCGCCGACAGAGCCTCGGGGGAGGAGGCGCGGAAGCTCAGGTCGAGGCGCCGCTGGCTGGACTCCACTTCGAGGTCGACCCCGGGGTACACGCCGTCGGCGACAATACGTTCGACGGCGGCAAGCTGGGTCACGCGGCCGTCGGCGCCGATCCGCTGCACGGTGCTTCGCCGATGGTTCGGCAGGTCGGGGGCACCCAGGTCCACCACGGACCCGCCGCCGGAGCTCGGCGCGGCTCGGGGGGTCAGGCGGCCGTCCGGAAAGGCGACGTCGAAGCCGACGGCCCCTCCAGCACCTTCCGTGCTTACTGATACGCCGGAGGGACGAACGGTGACCGTGCCGGCGATGCCGCCGCCGACGAAGCCTCCGGAGCCGTCGTCCGCAAAAGCGAGGCTGTGGTTGCCGAGATCGACGGCGGGTAGGACCTCGTCCGGAGGACAGGGGGGCTTGGCGAAGGCCGAACCGGCGAGAAGCAGGCCTGCGAGGAGGCCCTGGGTCAGGACGGACGGTCGAGGTAGGGACTTGGGAACGTGCATGGTCACTCTCCTGGGTTTCAGGTTTGGAACGTTGGACATCGTCAGAATCTTGGATGGGGGCTCGGATCAGGCGGCCACGGCGGAGCCGACCATCCCGAAGAGCTAGAGGCTGCGGAGCTAGGGGACAGTAGGCAGGGGACCGAGGCGAGGGACGAAGCGGGCGGGCCGGAGACGTCGCCCCGCCCGCTCCGTGCATCTGCTTACTGCGGGAACTGCCCCACGCTGCTGGAGGTGTTCGGCGGGTAGGCACCGATTTCGGTGAAGACCCAATCCGCCACCAGGTTGCGCAGCGTCGTGCTGCTGTGGGGGCCGCCGCCGGTGGCCCACTGCCAGTGGGCGCGGGGGGTCGGCGCGGTGGTGCCGTCGGAGCACTGGTAGTTGCGACCCACCGCCACCAGGAAGTTCGAGCTGTTCACCGTCGCCCAGCTGGTGCTGGAGCCGCCGTAGCCGCGGCCGTACACCTTGGCGGTGGTGTCCAGGGTGAACAGGTGGGTGACGTTCGGCGACAGCGGGAACGGCGCCGTGCCCGCGGTGTCGAAGGCGGCGTACATGTCCTGCTGGTGCTCGCTCTCGTCCCCTTCACGGGTGATCAGGCCCATGATGCCGGTGAGGGTCTCGTTGACCAGGTCGTCTTCGAGGAGGTCGCCGACGGAGGTCTCGTCTCCGGCGAGGATGAGGGCGATCTGCGCCCCGTTCACCAACACGTCGATCACAGCCTCGGAGTTCCAGTTGGTCTTCGTGTGGCCGGACACCGCGACCCCCTTCTCGAACAGGGTCATCTGCGGAGCAGGGCCGGGAACGTCGTAGACGAACTGGGCCAGGTCGGAGGCAAGGCTGCGGGACTCCTTGCTCCAGATGCCGCCGACGTCCACCCGCTGGTAGACCCGGCTGCCGTACTCGGCGCGGATCGCCAGCTCGCCGGTGCAGGTGCCGGCCTCACACTGGACGCCGCCGATGGCGCCGCCCTCGGTGCAGTGCATGCGCACCCGCATCTGGGTGTAGTTGGTGGCCTTGAGGCGGTCCTGCTCCCACAGGGTGCGACGGGTGTGGCGCTCGAAGTCGATCTCCTTCGCCGCGCCGTCCGCGTACACCGTGTAATCGAGCTTCTCGCGCTTCCTCGGGAAACCCCACCGGCGGTCTTTGTGCTCGTCGATCTCCTGCTGCCAGCCGTAAGGCTGACGGGGGAACGTCACCACGGTCCAGCAGGCGCACTCGTCACCGTCTTCGGTCTTGACGGTGTCGAGCAGCTTCCACGCCTCCTCTTCGAGATCCCGTCGATCGATGGTCGCCAGGTAGTCCGTGAAACGCATCCCGCGCTTGGCGGGGGTCATCTTGCGCTCCTCCGCGGCGGAAACGACGCTGGGGAAGTTGCGCCGCACGAAGTCCTCGAAGCGGAGCCCTTCACGAACGAGCTGCTCCTCCTGCTGGAACTTCCGGAACTCCGCGTCGCGGTGGGTGGCGACGTAGGCGAAGAAGTCGTTGCTGTCCTCCACTTCCACGGCGACGAGGGAGGCGTCGCCCTCCGTGCCCTTGAGGTCGACGGCTTCAAGGTATTCCTTGAAGGCCTCCGGATAGTTCTCAGCGAAATGGGACGCCAGCGATCGACCGCGGTAGAGGGCCTCTACCTGTGGAACGTAGGCCGCCACGGTCTGTGGGTATTCCTCGACGGCGATGGTGCCGACGGAAACCTCGGCCTCCGACCAGCCGCCCAGCGCGTCGAAGAGCTCGGGGGAGATCACTCGGACCTCCCCTTCATCCCCCTTGGGCAACTCCGCCGCCAGGGATACCCCGGGGACGAGGGAGGCAGCGGTCCCGAGGATCGCGGCCGCAACGGTGAAACGAAACGGTGTCTTCTTGTTCATGCGAGGCTCCTTCGTGGAGGGTTGGGGTGTCACGATCTGTTCACCCCACACAGCGAAGGAAACCGGCTCTGCCCCTCAGCTATTTTTATTTTCCCAAGAGAATGCAAACCACTGAAAACAAGACAAATAAAGCGTGAAAGGCAAGGCTTTACCCTCACGACGCAGCGCGATCCACCGAGCTTCCCAAGCGGCCTGGCTGGCTTTAGGCAAGGGGCATTTAAAGCGTATTTTCAGCCCACGCCGCCTCACCCCAGGCGCCTCCCTTCCCAGCTCTGGGTGGAGCTCCCGGCGGGCGCTCCTCGGGCACTCCGGGCAGGTCGATCCACCGCGGACGAGGAATCGGCGCGGGACGGGCCTCACGACGAAGCCAGGAACCACCGCCGGTCCTGGCCGGGGGGAGCCGAGTTGACCCCGTCGCCCAAGGGAACTGGCGCGATCAGGCCCTTCGAGGGCCCGATCGGGGGTCAGCCGTGGGCGTAGAGCCTTTCGAGCTCGGCTTCGATCTCGGCGACAAGATCGTCGGGTTCCGCCACCACGGCGACGTCGCTGATGATGCCGATGCGGACCTCGTCGGAGAAACTGAAGATCGAGATCCCGAGTCCGATATTCGCCCGTTGGGGCACCCAGAACAGCATCGAACGGACGTCTTGACCGGCGATGGACAGGGGATCCCGGGGACCGGGGACGTTGGTCAACACGGCGGAGCACTTGCGGGCATAGAAGTCCACCAGGCCGCGGCTCGCCCCCTGGGGCAGGGCTTTGACCAGAACATTGACCGCACCGTAGTAGATCATCGGCTCCGCCGACCGCTTCAGGGCGTCCATCCGCCGCTTGGTCTCCTCCAAGCGCTGTCCGAGGTCCGGCAGATGGACCGGAAGCTCGAAGATGACGGCGGCGAACTTATTCTCCATCTTCGGCGTCTCGCTGGGGGAGCGCACGTTGACCGGCATCGAGACCCGCAGGCGATCGATGTCCTCTTCGGGATGGCCATCGGCGTAGTTGCGGAAGCCGCCGGCGATGCAGGTCATGAGGACGTCGTTGACCGTCGCCCCCAGCCGATTCTTGGCTTCCTTGATCCGCGACAACGAGAGGGGGCGGGTCCACGAGACCTTCTTGGTGCCGGAAAGCTCCTGACCGTGGACCAGGCTGCGGTCCGGGCGCTGGACCGCCCGAGCCGCCAGGAGCGGCCCGCCGAGGAGGGACGCCTTGAGGCCCATCTGCCAGACCTTGCCCCGCATCCCGCGGGTCTTGACCTGCTGGCGGGCCATGGCCTTCTCCACCGGAACGCCGCCGGTGTCCATCATGGAGAAGATCACCGGCACCAGGGCCATGCCGTCCCCCAGCACGTGGTGGAGCCGCGACAGGACCACCGTCCCGCCGTCGCCGAACTCGGGAATCACCTGCAGCTGCCACGGCGGGCGGTCGAACGGTAGGGGGACCGAGGCCTGTCGGCCGATGTACTCTTGGAGACCCTCTTTGGTGCGCAGAGCCGGATCGTTCACCTCGAAGATGTGGTCCGCCAGGTCGAAGTTCTCGACCTCCCGCCAGTGGGGACGGCCACGGTGCTCGACGATGCTCTTTCGGAAGC
>JBCDIS010000257.1:0-9204 GCA_038748685.1 Acidobacteriota bacterium
CCAAGTCGATCATCCGCTGACCAAACGCCCTCAGCGCCGAAGAGCGCGCCCAGCTTCCGGCCCATCCCGCCGGCGTCGTCGACCTGCGCGACGAGGACCTCGCAATGCGAGTAGTGGGTGCCGGCGGCGGCCCCGGCGACGCCCGCGAGGTCCTCGTCGCGCAGGTCGACGACGCCGGCGGGATGGGCCGGAAGCTGGGCGCGCTCTTCGGCGCTGAGGGACAGGTAGGCGTCGCGGTCGCGCCAGGCGCGGACGATGGTTTCTTTCTTCATCGAAAAACTCCTCGGGTGTCTCCACCCACAAGGATCAAGGTTGCCCGATCCTGGGACCGGGTGCGGGGGACATCAAGGCGACTCCCTACGACCCGGGGGCCGTAGCTAGCCGAAGCACAGACGGCACCCGTTCGGGGGCCGCCCGACGCAACGCGCCGTATCCTATCCCAGCGAGCCCTACCATCAGCCCAGGGGGTCGGGTGCCGCCGGGGCTCCCGAAGCGCCAACCCTGGGTTTCCACGCTCTCTAGCACCGCGACCTCCAAGTCCGATGCACGTCGTCGCCGCGTCCCCCCGTCCTCCCCAACTCTGCCGAGACACTGCCAAAGGGCATCGAGGTTCCCCAAATCGCCATGGCAGAGGGAGTGCCCAAGGCCGAAGCCGCGCTCCAGCAGCGTATCGACGGCGAGGTATAGATCCCCCTCGAGACGGCCGACCAGGGACGAATCCAGCGCCGACGACGCCTCCAGCATCCCCAGCCGGCCGAGGCCGACGCCCGCGGCGCCGTGGCACCACGCCACCAGGGACCTCTCCTCCACCCCCTCGGGCCGCGGCCGTACGTCCCGCCAGTTGCCGCCCGTCCGCAGGGACTCTTCATAGTCGAGGGCGGCCCCCACCGAAGCCCCGTGACCCCCGGCCTCCGCCAGGGCCCAGGCAATACCCGCGACGCCGTGGGCCAGCCCCGCCAAGGGCGCTCCGCCGGCGGCTGGACGCCAGCCGACGCCGACATCTTGGGGCTCCGCACGCGCCGCCAGGAGCTCGCCGCAACGGTCCGCCAACTCCCCCGCCTCCGATTCAGGCCGCACCGCCGCCAGTCGCCGGACCGCTAGAAGCGCCCCCGCCGTGCCGGACACGAGATCGTGGTAACCATCCGCCTCCACCGCCGAGGCAAGGGGGGAGAGCTGCTCGACGGCGAGGTCCAGCAGTGCGGGATCCCGCCGCAGGTGGGCCAATTGAACGAGGGCGTAGACTACGCCCCCCAGCCCGTCGTAGGCGCCGGCGGACGCCAGCCCCAGCTCCCCACGTAGGCCCGGATCCTCCGTCAGCAGCTGCCGCCGGAGGGTTTCGATCGCCCCGTCGGCTCCGTCCCCATAGGTTTCTTCCCCCGTCTCCCGGGCCAGCGCCGCCAGGAAAAGGGCAATACCGGAAAGCCCGTAGTAGAGATCCGGCCCCGCTTCGATGAGGGTCCATCGACGTGCCGCGAGGCGACGGGGCACGCACCAAGTGGCCCCCAAGGTCCCTCGGAACGCCGAAGCCAGCAGCTCGTCCCCTGCTCGGCGGGCCAGCGCCAGCCAGCGGCCTCGGATCGTCGACGGGGCCAACGCTTTGGACCCGGTCACGACGGCCGCGTCCACACCGGAGCCTCGGCGGGCACGGCGCCCCTGCTCCGCCCTCCGCAGTTCGAAGGCGGCGTCGATCAATCCGTTCTGGAGGTCGTCCTCCGCCGTTCCCACCAACCCCAAACGCCGGCGCAGGCCGTCCGCCGCCGACTCCGGCAACAGGGGGCCGAGATCCCGTCCGTCGGCGTCCCAGAGGTGCCTGGATCCGGCCCGGGTGGTGAAGACCGGCACGTCCCCCCGCTCAAGGTCCCGCCGCTCGGCGGCCACCAACGACTCCATGAAGGGCTGGCGCCGCACCCCGAGCCAAAGCCGATCGAAGATCTGATCCCTCTCGATGGCGTCCACCAACGACTGGGGGTGGAACCCTTCCGTCAAGAGCAGGGCGTAGACCCGGGTGGGTCGCAGCACCACCCGCACCGGCGCGGACCACAGCTCCTCCAGGGGCCCCCCCGGCGCCAGCCAGGCGTCCCGCAGGTCCACGAGGGCACGGCGCCCCGAACGGAAGCCGTCCCGCACCTGGGGGCCGTAGTCGGCGGGATCCACTTCACGACCACCAAACCGCGGCCGCCCAAGGGTCTCACCGAGGGTGCCCTCCGCCGGCGCGATCCGCATGCGGTCGGTGCCCGCCCCCTCGTAGCGCAGGCCCCCCTCCGCCACCCGCTGGTCGCCGGCGGCACCGAGCCCGCTGGGGTCGACGGCGTCGCCCCCGACGAGGAGCCGATGGGGCAGGAGGCCCACCCGCAGCACGCTGTCCCCCAGTCCGCCGTCGTCGACGATCCCGCCATCCTGCGCCAGGAGGGGGTGGGTCAAGGTTTCGAGGTCCACCGGCACCGGATGCTCCCCGACCGCGATCAGGTTCTCGAAGTGCAGGTCGGTGGTGCCGAGGACGTGCAGAAGCGCCAGGAGCACCCCTTGACGACGATAGAACCGCTCCACCGCCGCCGCCGAGTCGCAGGGGGCCGCCTCCACCCAAGGCATCCAGCCGCGGCTTCCCCTGTCCAGGGCCCCCGGCCATCGCGGAACGTCGTCCCCGAGAATCCCGCGGAGGGATTCCAACAACCGACCGAACACCATCTCCGGAGTCAGGGACCTCGGCTTGTAGGCGGCGACGGCTCCGGACTCGAAGGTCACCCGAAGAACCGAGCGGCCACGCCGATGGGGATCCCCTCCGCTACCGCGAACCGCCACCGGGGGGCCCGGATCGGCGCCACCCAATAGGGGCCCGAGGGCGATCCGATCGGCCTCGGCGTGGCGCACGAAGTCCCCAGCGGCCTCCATCCAATCCTCCACCGCCGTCGCCAGAGACTTCCCCAGCACGGGGTAGCGGCGCAGCAGGTCGAGGGCCTGCTCCGGCTCCCGGAGCCCCCCGTGGAAACTGCGGAATCGCGCCTCAGGGCTGTCCCCCGGAAGGGTCGACTCGAGGCCCGCCACGTGCAGCTCCAGCACCAGGACCCGGGCCATACGGCGGTGCAGGGCCTCCGCCAGCCAACGTACAAGGTCCGCTTCGAGGTCGGTTCCGGCGATCTCCGGCCGCCGTTCCCGCAGGCGGGTCCGCCCGTGGCCCAGCAGGGGCTCGACGACGCTGAACACGCCGCCGGGCCGCGGACCTTCCCAACCCCGGCGGTAGATCTCCTCTAGCCCCGCGGCCCAGGGGGGTGGCCCCACCGCGGGGTCGCCGGCCCCGGCGATCCGGTCGACGACGGCGCTTTCGTCGAGGTCACCGAGGCCGTCCAGCGCCAGGCGCCGTCGCCACCAGCTGGAATCGTCGAACGGAGCCTGGGCCCTCCAGCGCCCTAGGGTCCGCTCGGCCCGTCGACGCTCCTCCTGCGAAATGAACTCCGGGCCGGCTTCCAATCCACGCTCGGCAAGGGTACGGGCCCGGTGCCAGGGGTTCCCATGTGTGGGGAGCTCCCCCATCGTCCGTTCCCTCTCCTCCACTGTGCAGAGTCCCTTTTCCTGAGGGTTTTGGGCGACTAACGCCGGTTCTTCTTCGCAGCTTTCTTGCGGGCTTTCGACCACCGGGCCTTCTTGCCCACTCGCTTGCCCGTCGGCATTCCATCCGGGGCACCCTCAGGGCGGGGCCCGTCGCCGGACACCGGCATCGCCCCCTCAGACCTCGGCGGGGTCTGCTTGGGTGGGGAGGCACGCCTCGGTCCCATCCCAGGCTCGAAGCCGCGCTCGCGGGGCGGTCCCGGCCGCCCCGGACCCGGTCCCCCCGGTCGGCGGCGCGGTCCAGCCCCGCGGGGGCGCTCGGCGTCCCCCGGTCGCCCGCCCCGTCCGGGGAAGGAGCGTCCCGGGCCATCGTGGCGGGAACCGCCGCTGTGCCGAGGACCGCCGTCGTGCCTGGGGGGTCCGCCGTGACGGGGGCCGCCATGCCGTGGACCGCCGTCGTGCCTGGGGGGGCCATCGTGCCTTGGACCGTCGTGCCTTGGTCCATCATGACGAGGACCGCCGTGACGGGGGCCGCCATGCCGAGGACCGTCGTGGCGAGGACCGCCGTGACGGGGGCCGCCATGCCGAGGACCATCATGGCGAGGACCGCCGTGCCGAGGACCATCATGGCGAGGACCGCTGTGCCGAGGACCATCATGGCGAGGACCGCCGTGCCGAGGACCGCCGTGCCGAGGCTCCCTCTGTCCACGGGCGGGCACGATCTTCAGCGGCTGCCCCTTCACCCGGGTATCCCGGAGGTGCTCCTGAACCCGCATCGGCATTCCCGGCGGCAGGTCGACGAAACTATGGTCGTGGTGGATCTCGATACGGCCGATGCGGCGCCCTTCGAGCCCCGTCTCCCCAGCGATGGCCCCCACGAGGTCCCCCACCGCAACGCCATGGACCCGGCCGACGGCCACCCGATAGCGTTCGAGGCTCTCCTCCCCTCGGCCGCCACGGGGGGGCCGCTCCGGCTTCGGCGGCTCCTTCATCAGAAACGGCCTATCCCCCTGGAGCATCACGGCGAGGGCTGCGGCGATTTCGAGGCCGGGGACGTCGTGCCGGGCCTGGAAGCGCTCCAGCAGGGCGTGGAACTCACCCCACTCCTCCGCCTCCAGGGTCTCCGTCAGCTGCTTCTCGAAGCGGGCGACCCGACTGTCGTTCACCGCCGACACGGAGGGCATTTCCATACGCTCGAAGCGGGTACCCGTCACCCGTTCGATGGCCTGGAGGATCCGCCGCTCCCTCGGTGCTACAAAGAGGATCGCCTCGCCCTGTCGGCCAGCCCGTCCCGTACGCCCCACTCGGTGAACGTAGGAATCGACATCGTAGGGGACGTCGTAATTCACCACGTGGCTGATGCGTTCAAGGTCCAGACCGCGGGCGGCGACGTCGGTGGCGACGAGGATGTCCAGCTGCCCGGATTCCATCCTCTGCACCGTCTTCTCCCGCATCGCCTGCACCATGTCGCCGTTCATCGGCGCCGCCGAGAAGCCGCGGGCACCGAGCTTCTCCGCCAGGGTCAGGGTGGCGTTCTTCGTCCGCACGAAGACGATCATGCCGTCGAAGGGCTCCACCTCCAGCATGCGGGTCAGGGCGTCCAGCTTGTGCTCTCCCCGGGTGACCCAAAACCGCTGCCGGATGGTCGACGCCGGGGCCGACATCTTCTCGACGCAGATCTCCTGGGGATCCCGCATATGGCGTCCGGCGATACGGCGGATATCCCGCGGCAGGGTTGCCGAGAACAGGGCGATCTGCCGCTCCGGCGGCGTCTGTTCGAGGACCCACTCCACGTCCTCGCGGAAGCCCATCCGCAGCATCTCGTCCGCCTCGTCCAGCACCAGGGCGTCGAGCTTGCCGAGGTCCAGGGTGCCGCGACGCATGTGGTCCATCACCCGCCCCGGCGTCCCCACCACCACGTGCATACCGCGGCGGAGCTGGTGGAACTGGCGGTCGTACGCCTGGCCTCCGTAAACCGGCAGCACACGAAACCCCCGCAGGCCCGAAGCGTACCGCTGGAACGCCTCCGCCACCTGGATCGCCAGCTCCCGGGTGGGGGTCAGCACCAGCACCCGCGGCGCCCCCGGCGGGCCATCGAGATCCAGCCGAGCCACCAGGGGCAGGGCAAAGGCGGCGGTCTTTCCTGTGCCGGTCTGGGCCTGGCCCAACACGTCCCGCCCCGCCAGCAGCGGCGGAATCGCCCCCGCCTGGATCGGCGACGGATTCTCGTATCCCACCTCGTCCAGCACCCGCAGCAGCGGAGCCGGCAGCCCGAGATCGGAGAAGCTCGGATCGTCGGGAATCGGAGCCTGAGGGGCCGCGCCAGAAGCCGGCGCCTGAGAGGAGGAAGGCTCAGGGGCGATCGACTCGGGATCGGCCAACTCAGGGGCAGGCGTCTCAGGGGCGGACGACTCGGTGGTTTCAGGGTTCGGGGCTTGGGGCTGCGTGGCGCCCTCTTCGGGCGTCGAGGATTCGGTCATCGTCGGCTCACTGGATGGGAAAGGGGACAGGGGAGGGGGCGCGGGCCAAGGGAAGGCGTCGCCCGCGGGCGGGTCAGCCCCGCAGTGTAGCTCATGGCGCCGCTTTTCGGGGATCGGCGTGCCCAGAGGCTCTCGGCGAGACCAGTGCGTCTCTGTCTCTACCGTTCCCTCCCTGCTAGCATCGAGTCGTTGCCGGAATGGCGGAATCGGTAGACGCAGCGGACTTAAAATCCGCCGCCGCAAGGCGTGAGGGTTCGAGTCCCTCTTCCGGCACCAATCACTAAATCTCACAAAAATAATGATTTAGCGACCCCCTCGAGTTTCGACGCCGTTGGTCATTTTGCCCCGAGGTGACACTCCAGGTGACGCCCGCGGTAGAATTACCCCATGGCCACCTTCGAAAAACGGGTTCTGAAGAACGGCGGCATCCGCTGGCGAGCCAAGGTCCGCATCAAGGGACACCGCCCCCTGCTCAAGGTCTTCCAACGCAAGACCGACGCCAAGCGCTGGGCCGCCAAGGTCGAGGCCGAGATCCAAGACGGACTCCGCGTCCAGACCACTCGGGACCAGCGGCGCACCCTGGCTCAGCTGTTCGAGGTCTACCGCCAAGAGGTGCTGCCGACCGTCAGCGCTAAGTCCCAGTCCGATCGAATCCGGCACCTAGACTGGTGGCAGGACCAGCTCGGTGGCGACGTGCTGCTGAGCCAGCTCAGTCGCCCGATGCTCGCCGACGGTCTGCGGGCCCTTGCCCGCGGCAAGAGCGCCTCTGGCCGCCCTGCGTCCGCCGCCAGCCGCAACCGCTACCTCGCCACCCTCCGGCACGCCCTGTCGTGGGCGGTGCGGGAGGAGTGGATCCAGCAGAACCCAGCCACCCTGCTGCGGGCGCGCGAGCCCCGCGGCATCGTCCGATTCCTCTCCGAAGACGAGCGTGCCCGACTGCTCGACGCCGTCCGCGGTACCGGTCGCCTCGAGCTTCTGGTGCACATGGCCCTCACCACCGGCGCCCGCCAGGGTGAGTTGCTGTCCCTACGCTGGCCCGACATCGACCTCGACCGCCGCGTCGCCCGCCTGGAAGAGACCAAGAACGGCGACCGCCGCGCCCTGCCCCTACACGACACCGTGGTCCAGCTCCTGATCGAGCGCGGCAGGGTTCGTCGCATCGACAACGACCTTGTCTTCCTCAGCGACGACCACCGAAGCCGCGGCACCGCCAGCTTTCCGCGCACCGCGTGGTTTCAGGCCCTGGAAGACGCAGGAATCGAGAACTTCCGCTTCCACGACCTGCGCCACACCTTCGCCAGCTACCTGGCGATGCACGGTGCCAGCCTCGCTGAGATCGCCGAGGCCATGGGCCACAAGACCCTCGCCATGGTGTCTCGCTACGCTCACCTCAGTGAGAGCCACACCCACAGCGTTGTCCGCAACATGGTGGACTCGATTCTTACCTGAGCAGCCATTGGTCGTTGGAAAAGGTAAGAGTCCTGCCATTCACAGGAGTGAATCATTCAGAGGACTGTTGGTTCCAAACACTAAGACGTCGCCGCAGCGATAACCGTACCGCTGTGGTCCGGCCCGCCACAGATGCTTGGCGCCAGGTCACACAGCACGGTAGAAACCACAGAACCGCTCTACTCCCATGTTCAACTTCACCTAGCGAGCTCTTCCCATGCCGTCTTCCTCCCCGTCTCGGCGCTTCGGCGCCACTCTCATCGCCGAAGCCGAACGCGTCACCGAGAGCGATGACCTCGCCGAGGTCGCTGCCTGGGTCCTCGAGCTGGGCCTCCATCTGGTCAACGGCCAGACAAACAAGGCCCGCGCCATGGTGAATCGATCCCAACGCCGCGCCTCTTCAACTGATGACGTGCAGTCGAGGCCCTCTAGACGCAGGACCCATCCCCGTCTCGTCCGGCTCTGCGAGTTTCACCGCCACTACCCCGACTTCACTCGGAACCGCATGCGGCATCTTCGCTTCCACTGCGAAGAGTTTGGACTGTCCGATGCCTTCAGCCAGGTCGGCCGCGCCGTCTGGGTCGATCCGGAACGCTTGTTCGAGCTCCTGACTCAGCACCAACGCCGCCGCGCATAGGGCGTACGCTCCAGACTGAAGGTCGACCCCGCTCGGGTTGTCGATGCGCCATGAACGCAACGAGCTAATGCTCTTGCGCAACGGCCACGTTACAAACGGTGCGTCCTCACCTTCGTCGCACAATGAGAACGGAGTGTCGCATCGGAGATGCGTCGGCCTGTCGCATCGCCCCCGTCGAAAGCGACTTGGCCTCAGTGGCTGGCGCTACGGATCCTGAGACGATCCTGGTCGACCGTGACCAGCGCTCCTGTAGCCAACGAATCGCCATGAAGCCGGAGTACCTCGACGGCCGCCGGGCCCTGCTGACGAGCGGCCAGGTTCACCAGCCGCACGATGCCATGGTGCGGTGCGCCATGAAGTACCGCCAGCTCTCCAAAGTCCTTGTCGAGCGTCACCAGGACTCTGCCCTCCCGGTGGGCGACCGACAGGATCTCCGTGTCGCCGGGATCCGAATCCCAGTCGCCGCTCCACACCACATCGTGCCCGGCCTCAACCAGCGTCTGCTTGGCGCCGCCCCAGACACACGAGTCCAGCAAGACCTTCACGATGCCGCGGCGGTCTTCACCACGAACGGCTCGACACGTTCTCGGGCCACGATCCGGCGTGCGTACACGAGACAGGCGTCGATGTCGGCACGTTCGAGCCAGGGGTAACCCTCGAGGATCACTTCAGGCGTGTCACCGGCCGCCAACATGCCCAACACATGCTCCACAGCCAGACGCCGGCCTCGGAGGATCGGCTTGCCGCCGAAGATCTCAGGATCGACTTGGATGCGTTCGAGGAGCCTAGTTTCGTCCATGGTGACCTCCTGGGCGGGTGACCTGCGACATCCAGTATAACGCTCCAAGCCACGACCACCGTCTCCCCTCCGATGCTGCTCACCGTACCGCTGCGGTACGCCTGACCGCCGAAACGTGACCTCAGAGACATCCTCTCCTACTCTCTATTCAGGAGCCAGCAGTGGGCAGGTAGACCTGAGCTTCGCTCAGGCCCACCTACCCGCTGGGCTTTTCCGCACACAAGGTGCTCCAAAGCGGTCATGAATCCCGAAGCCACACGCAGCGTCACCCTCAGCGCCAAGCTCACCTCGGACGA
>JBCDIS010000258.1:0-9184 GCA_038748685.1 Acidobacteriota bacterium
AAGAGAAAGTCCTCCGGCGCCCGAAGACCGTAGTCCACGAGCGCAAACCACATGGCATGCAGACGGGCGGCCGACCCTTCGAGGGTGCTCGCGGCGCCCATCATCGCGTTGTGGATATCCCGTTTGACCTCGAGGAATACCCAGGACAGCAGGGCGTGCTTGGACTTGTGGTAGCGGTAGAGCGTGCCCACCGAAAGCCCGGCCCGCTTCGCGATCTTGTTCACCGATACCGACGTGGACCCGATGGCGGCCACCTCGCCGACCGTCGCGTCTCGGATGTCCCTAGGCTTGTCGCCGGTCTTCGGTCTGGCCACGGTCCCTTCCCTCTTTGCGTGCCTCAGTCTTGCCCATTCCCATTAGTGAGTATACGCTCACTAATCCATGGACGCACCCTCGGTGGGGCGCCCGCACGCATGATACGCGCAGGTCCGGGAGGCCTGCGTCCCCCGAAAGGAGCCCCCCCAGTGTCCAAGATCATCCTCATCACCGGAACCTCGAGCGGCCTTGGGATCCGACTGGCGGTGCAGGCCGCGCAGGCCCACCACACCGTCTACGCCACCATGCGAAACCTCGACAAGCGGGGCGCCCTCGACGAAGCCGCGGCCCAGGCGGGCGTCGAGCTGAACGTTCTCCAGCTCGACGTCCAGGACACCGCCTCCGTGACCGGCGCCGTCAACGCGGTGCTCGATAGGGAGGGCCGCATCGACACTCTGATCAACAACGCCGGCGCGGGCTTCGTGCGTACCCTCGAGCAGGCGAGCGAGGCGGACGTCAACTGGGTCATGGACGTCAACTTCATGGGGGTGGTGCGCTGCACCAAGGCGGTCCTACCCTCCATGCGCAAGGCGCGGTCCGGGCACGTCATCACCGTGTCCTCCGTCGGCGGACTGGTGGGCCAGCCCTTCAACGAGATCTACTGCGCCGCGAAGTTCGCGGTCGAGGGGTTCACGGAGGCCCTGGCCTGCTACGTCTCCCCCAACTTCGGTGTGCACTTCACGGCCATCGAGCCGGGGGGCATCCATTCGGAGTTCGCCGCCAACGTCCTGAAGCACCTGGAGAGCACCGGCGGCATGCCGGAGGACGAGTACCTGCCGATCTTCCAGACCTACGTCGGCGGCTCGGGCCGACGCCAGGACGGATCCGACATCTACCAGACCGCCGACGAGGTGGCGTCGGTGGTGATGGAGTGCGTCGAGGCCGACGATCCGCCCGTCCGCAGGCGCACCTCGACCTGGGGCGAGGGTTTGACCCGGTTCAAGACCGAGCTCGATCCGACGGGCGAAAAACAGCGGGCCTCGGTCATCGAGCAATTCCTCACCTAAGGTAGCGGCAAATGGTCTATTGGGTCTCGACGGTTCTGGTTTCAGCCTTCCTCGCCCTGAGCGCCGCCTCGTACGTGCTGCATCCGCCGACCATCGAGGGGGTCCGCGAGCTCGGGTTCCCGGACTTCTTCCGCCTTCAGCTGGCGGTCCTCAAGACGCTGGCGGTGCCGGTGTTGCTGATCCCGCGGGTCCCGCCTCCGGCCAAGGAATGGGGCTATGCGGGCGTCGCCCTGTTCCTGATCACCGCGATGGTCGCCCACCACGCCCACCGGGACCCGATCGCCCTGAACCTCGTCAACGTGATGCTGTTCGGACTCCTGATCACCTCGTACCTGACCCTGCCGAGGTAGGTCCGCGGGGCCCCGCCTTGGCCGGCGCCTACCGCGTCCGCCGGCGTTGGAGGCTGGCGGACGCCGCGATCTCCGGCGGCTCGTAGAGGAGGTCCCCCTGGGCGCCGCGGTTCGACAGCTCGGCGGCGTTGGCCTCGTCGGTGTCGATATGCATTTCGAGGACGTAGCTGTCTTTGACCCGCACCAAGACGTCGCCGAAGGTCAGATCCCGGTCGCCCCCTTCGATCGCCACCTCGACCTGGTCGCCGTTCTCCACGCCGTAGGCTTCGGCGTCCCGGGTCGTCATGTGGATGTGGCGCCAGGCGCAGATCAGCCCCTCCTCCAGGTGCAGGGTACCGGCGGGGCCGACAAGGGTGATCGGCGCGGAGCCCCGGGTCTTCCCCGACGCGCGAATCGGCGCGTCGACCCCCAAGGTGAATTCGTCGGTCCGTGAGATCTCGACCTGGGTCGACTTGCGCAGGGGACCGAGCACGCGGACCCCTTCGATACGCCCCCGGGGGCCCACCAGGGTCACGGTCTCGTGGGCGGCGAACTGCCCGGGCTGGGAGAGGTTTCGGTAGACCGTGAGCGCGCTCCCTGATCCGAATAGGACGTCCATGGAGGCCCGGTCGAGGTGGGCATGGCGGCCGCTGATGGCGATCGGAATCGGACCCGGTGAGCGAACCTTCGTCTTCCCCTGGGCCACCCGCGCGGTTTGGCGGGCGGTCATCAGCTCTTCGTTGGTCTTGACCACAAGCGTCCGCACCAGCGCCCTATCGACGCTGATATCCGCCACCGGACGGTCAGCGTCGACCCGCACGTCCTGGTTGCGGTCTTCGTCGACCCGCACCCCCAAGAAGTCCAGCTGCTGGAGGATCCGGCGACGCATCTGGGCGCTGTTCTCGCCGATGCCCCCGGTCAGCACGATGCCGTCGACCCCCCCCATGGCGGCCGCGTAGGCACCGATGTAGCGACGCACGGCGTGGGCGTAGACGGTGATGGCCAGACGGGCCCGCTCGTTCCCGGCCGCCGCCTGCTCCTCGATGTCCCGCAGGTCGTTCCCGAGGCCGCTGAGGCCAGCCAGGCCGCTTTCTCGGTTGAGGATGCGGTCCGTTTCGTCGACGCCGAATTCGCGGACCAGCTGCAGCACGGCCCCGGGATCGAGGTCGCCGCAGCGGGTCCCCATGACCAGGCCTTCGAGGGGGGTGAGGCCCATCGAGGTCTCGACGGAGGTCCCTAGCTCGATGGCGCAGGCGCTGGCGCCGTTGCCCAGGTGCAGCGTGATCAACCGCAGCTCCCGGAGATCCCGTTCGAGGTACGCGGCGGCCGCCTTCGAGACGTAGGCGTGGGACGGGCCGTGGAAACCATAGCGCCGGATCCCGAAGCGCTTCGCCAGGTCGACGTCAAGGGCGTAGTGCTTGGCCCTGCGGGGCAGACGGCGGTGAAAGGCGGTGTCGAAGACCGCGACGTGGGGCAGGTCCGGCAGCGCCTCACGGGCGAGCCGAATGCCGGAAAGGTTCGCCGGGTTGTGCAGCGGCGCGAGGGGAACGCAGTCCTCGATCGCGGCGACCACGCCGTCGTCGATCAGGGTGGCGTCGTGGAACCGCTCGCCGCCGTGGACCACCCGGTGGCCCACCGCCTCCGGCCCCAGGTCCTCGACTTGGGCGAGCACCTCGGTCACCGCCGTACCGTGGGTGCGCCCGTCCTCGCCGATCCTCTCGACGACGCCGGTGTGCAGCGACTCGCCGGAGTCGGAGTCGATCAGCTGGTACTTGACGCTCGACGATCCGCAGTTGATGACCAGGACCTTCATCGGAACCTCGCTGTGTTGGTGTCTCAAAGGGCATCGGGGGGGAGAAGCCCCCTAGACGGCCTGCAATCTACCATCGCCCCTGGCCGCCGCAGAGGACGCACCGGCTACTCGGGTTTCCTTGCCGACACGATGCAGTACCGCCACAGGCCCTGTCGCAGGCAAACGTATTGGAACAGGCACCCCTCGACGTGCCGAAGCCGAATCAGGCTGGGTTCGGCCAGGACCACGTCAGCCGGATAGCCCTCACCGCCGCGGCGATAGATCTCCAGCGAGGAGGGTTCGATCCGCGCCGTAATGTCCTTCAGGAGCACGTCGTGGAATCCGACGCGCCGGACATCCTCCTCGAATCCCCGCAGGGTGGACAGATTGGGAATCGCCCACCCGCCGAGCCAGCGGTCCAAGGTGTTGCGGGAGAGCGCGTCCAGTCCGCCGAGATCATCTTTCAGGAAGTAGTCGCCGACCACGAGGCGTCCTCCGGGCTTGAGGACCCGGAACGCCTCCGCGAGCACGTCCCGCTTCGAGCTGGCATGGCAGAAGCTCTCGAGACCCCAGACGACCTCGAACGAGGCGTCGGCAAACGGTGTTTGGAGGTAGCTCCCCACAGACACCGTCACGCGATCCCCGAGGCCGTGCTGTTCGACGAACTGATTGGCCCTGCGGCCCTGGACGTCGGCGAGGGTGAGGCCGTGGACCCTGGCCTGCCTCTGCTTCGCCAGCCAGATCGCACTCGCACCGACGCCGCACCCCGCGTCGAGGACTCGATCCCCCGGCCCGATACCGGCGGCGGTCGCCAGCACCCGGTTCATGGCCTCGAGGGATTCGAGATGGGTTCGGTTCGGCTGGTCGTAATATCCGTAGTGCAGCTCGTAGACCTCCGGATTGCCCCAGTTCCCATAGGACCGATCCGTCGCTTCGTAGTAGGCGGCCACGTCGCCGAAGTCCTGGACCGGTGCTCCCGGCGGGGTCCCCGCCGAGACCGCCGAGTCGGACATCGACTCCCCATGTACATCGTGCTTCAGCATGTCCCGGTGGTCGAAGTGCAGCTGTGCGACCTTCTCGAGATCGTCCGCATAGCGATCCACATCGAAGTGGCCAATACCCGATGCAAGGGACCGCAGGGCCGACAGGGTGCCCTGCATCCGGAGGGAGAAGGCCTCCTGCGGATCACAGGTCGCAATCCCGCGGCGGATCGACTCCCCATCACCGGAGGCGATCCGGGGACCATCGAGGGACCCACGTTCGATGGCGAGGGCGACGGTTCCGCTCGAGAAGTCCCCCCGCGCCACTTCGACCTCCCAGGTCGCCAGCCAGTTGGCCATGACCATGTACTGCTCGGACAGTCGGGCCACGCGCTCGATGGCGACCAGATCACGTTCCGGTGCTTCCGCTGAGGCCATGAGATTCATCAACAGGAAGATGCCGGTGTGGATGGGCGGCGACATGTCGACGATGTAGCGATCCAGATCTAGCCACGTCAGGTCACCGTCCCCGGCATGGATCCGCGCGTTGTGATCGAGGCTTCGATGCATCGCGACCCGATAGCGGCGCAACCAACGGCGCCGCGCGGGGGTCCACTGGACGCGACTCGGCCACGGCCGAAGCCGATCGGCCAAGAACCCATAGAGGTCGCCGATCATGTCCACATACGGCCGGAACCTGGGGGCGACCGCCGGAGGATCTGTGCGCCCACTCGACAGACGAGCGATCGCGGCATCGACCAGATCCCGGTCGCCAATCAGGTCGGCGAGGTCGTCGACCATCGCGTTGAGGAGAATCGACAGCGTATTGCATCGGCAGAGGGACTCCACCCTCGCCGGCGGCACGCAGGAGAGCACCAGCATTTCGGAACCCACGTAGGACCAATCGAAGAAGGCCCGTCCTCGGGGTTCTAGACCCTCGGGAATCGAATCGTAGTAGCGGTCGATCAGTCCCCGCATTTCCGGGTCGAACCGATCGGAAGCTTTGGAAAGGCGTCTTGCGGTCTTCATGGGGCGGCGTTCTCCTCAGCGCCACTGGCCGGTCGGCGGGAGCGCGTCCAGCGGGTGGACGGATTCGTCCGACGGCTTCAGGGTCTTCGGCGTTCGGCGCGGTTTCCGATCACCGGCCCCGGGCGCCGGGATCTGCGGGGCCGTCTTCCTCAAACGTCAACATCAGGTGACGGGTGGCCGCGGGGGACGGTCCTCGGGAAAGCCAAACCTCCGGCTCGACCTTCGACGCTTGCTCGGTTCCGAGCAGCACGATGTCGAGGGACTTGCCCGCCCAATCCCGCTCCAGGGGTATGTAGTAGGTGTAGTTCCCGTCCGCCGGATCCACCTGCAACTCCCAGGTATTGGCGGTGTAGGAGGGGGCCCTATCCGGTGCGCCGACCCGTTCACCGTCCACACGAAGGGCCGCGTAGACCGCTTCGGCGGCGTACTCCCCCGGCACGGCAACGGACAGGTAGGCATCCGGAGCGATCTCGCCCAAAGACGTCGAGAGGGACCACGCGTGGACGAAGCCCATCGGTGCAAAGGGGGCAAAGAGGTTGGAGGCTCTCCAGCCCGTCCGATCCAGCTCGCGGCCGCCGTGCCGTGCCCCCACTTCGGAGAGCCAAGCCGGAGCCTCGGCGATCCGGAGGTAGCGGACGGGCATGCCCGGAGACGGCATGGGGATCTCCATCGATGGAGCCGCCTTGAACCGCACCTCGTGCCAGGTCGAGAGATCCGCGCTCACCTGACCCACGATGCCTTCACCTGTTTTTAGCGGACGGATGGACTCTTCGTCGCGGCTCTCCAGGTAGATCGTGTCGACGGGCTGCACCGCGCCGAGGTCCAGCCGGAAGGCCCCGCCGAGAATCGCCGGATTCGGATGGGGATTCCAGTTGTAGGTCCAGCGCCCCATGCGAAAGAAGGCGGTGGCGGGGTCGCCGTCGAATAGGTTGCGGTCCCAAAGGCCGCGGTCCTTGAACAGCTGCTGATCGAAGTATGCGTCCCGCGCGGCGCGAACCTCTGGGATCCGGGTGGGGCCTGAGCGGTGCAGCGAACGGACCTCCAACGCGTTGTTGTCCGCTGAAAAGACCGTGGCTTCGTACAGGGCCTCCGCGTCGTCAGGAACGTCCGTGGGCACCATCCTGCCGAGGAAGCGACGCGGAGCCTCACGCCAGGCTTCGCCTCCGAAGTCGACGGTGGCCGGTCCGCCGCTGGCCAACTCCAATACCGGCTCGCCGTCCAGCGTCGCCCGCACCCCGTCCGGCGCGTTGCGCAACCTCACCTCCGCGGTGGTCCCCGGTCGCCCGATCAGCTGGATCTCCATCGGACGGTCCGGCACGTCCCGCACGACCTCGTATGCCACGCCCTCCAAACCGAAGTCCCGTCGGGTCGTTACCCGAATCAGGCTGCTACGGAAGGGCGCCACCTCCACCGGTACGGTCTGCCCGTGGGAAAAGTCCCCCAGGATCCTCTCCTTCGGGTGGAGGCGCCGCACCTCGAAGGCCCCGTCGGAGGTCACCGGCCCCAACCCGATCTCCCCGTCCAGGCGCAGTCGATAGGTCACCGGCTCCCAGGAGAGGTTGCGCAGCGTGATCAGCCGGGTGGACCCATCCCCCCGGGAGATGGCGGAGGGCCCGTATCGATCCCCCGGCAGGGCCATTCCGGTGACGAGGATGTCCCGATATCGTCGAGCGAGATTGAAGATTCTCGCCAGCTTCGGATACTCATCGTCCCGCAGGAGCCAAGGATTGCCGTAGATCTGCGGCGAGAGGATGAGCGCGCGGTTGAACGCCTGCAGGATCAGCTCGTCGTCCCAAGAGTCCAGGGCGGAGCTGAGACACACGCCATGGTCCTCGGTCAGCCGCGTCAGCCCTTCCGGCGGCGTCCGCGCCAGGGCGCCGGCCCGATGGTGCGGAGCGGTTTGCCGATTCCGCAGATGGACGTCGATGTAGGTCTCCTGTCCACCCAGCAGAAACGTCGTGGAATGGGGGGTGCCGACCGGCCCGAGGTTGAGGCGATGGTTGAGGAGAATCAGATCAGGTGACTTCTCGCGGCAGCGGACCATCATGTCGGCGAAGGCCCGCTGCTTCGAATCCCTGAGCTGGCCGGCGACGGAGTCGAACTTGAACAGGGCGAAGTCATAGGTCCCGCAGAGCTCGACCATCATGTCGGCCCGCCTGCGCTCCTCTTCCGGCGTGGTGCCGAAGCCGTCGGGGCCACCCCACACGCCGAGTCGAGTCCTGAGCCCCTTGGCCCGCTGATAGATCGGCCCGAAGCCGTTGGGGAACTGCCCGCGGAATCGGTCGGAGTCCGTCGAGCCGTACCAACGCTTGCCGTCGATCGTGCCGGCGTCGAAGGCGTAGATGTCGAGCTGCATGCCGTACTCGGCTTGCAGCCAGGCGAAGAATTCCAGATTGACGAGGGTCTGGGCCTCCGTCGGCCCTTCGTTGGTGTTGTTGATCCAGCTGAAGTACTGCGAACGGGCCGGCGTGGTCTCGTCGGCGCCGGGGAAGACCTCGGCCCACGCCGCCTGGCCCCAGGACACGCACACCCACAGGGCACTCCCCCAGAGCACGCTTGCCCCCAACACGCCCCCCCTAAACACTCTCCGTGGCTTGATGGGTCTCATCGTGCCCCCCGCTCGACGACCGGGCCCCTTACCCTTCGAGGGCGCCCGCCGGGATCTGCCCCTACGAGCGCACGTGTCATTCGCCGGCACCGCCCATCTCTTCGTGCCAATAGCGCGCACTGTCTGACGTCACCTTGATAACCCTGTCGTCCCGAAGCGAATCCGGCCAGATCTCCACCCTGTAGAGCTCGATGTCGCCGGCATCAAAGTCGCCTGATTCCTCGGCAGCGCCCATGTTCTTGGCACTGTACCGAACCCTATAGTCGCCATGGTTCAATTCCAGCGGAATGGATGGACTGCCCGCCCAACCGACCAGGCTGCCACCGCCTGAGGACACTTGGAAGGAGGCCTCGACGATGTCTTCATAGGCTTCATCGATCGAAGTCTCAGATTCAAGCACCTGCACTTCTAGAAAGACTTTCCCGGTGTGTAGTCCGGTGATGAAGAAAAGCACGCTGGAGTCCGCCGCTCCACATATTCCATTCCTTTGATCGAAGAAACTACTCTCCATATCGCCCTCAAAGTCATCGTCCAGAACAATGTAGAACTGGCCGTACGCCACTGGGAACTTTCCTTTGAATACTTCCATGGTTCTCATCTCCAAATTTGCAGGCTGTTTCCCTTGAGTTGCAGCAGACTAGCGGCCTTCACGCCGGTCCTCCGCTCGTCAGAACGGCTTCCAAGCTGGCGACGTTCGCCAGCTCCAGGGTCTCCATATTGAAGCTGTCGGCAACCTGGACATAGGACACCTTCGGGAACGCCTGGGCTCCGAGGCGACGTTTCTCGATCGTCGCAGTGATTCCAAAGTAAAGCGTCTCGGCCCCGACCTCGTTGGCGCGCTTCACCACTTGCCAGCAGATCTGCTTGTAGTTCTTGTGGCTGAGCTGGTAGCGATAGTCCAGTCCTACGAGGACCGGCACATAGACGGGCCCGGCGAGGTAGGAGAAGACCACCGCCACCGGCCCCTTCTCGACCCCGGGCGGGTACTCCTCCTCCACCAGCGTCAGGATGATCATCTCCCAGCGCGGGTCCTGGTTCATGTTCGAGAACACCTCGAGGGGCAGGTCGAAGGTGTTGATGATGAAGCTACCGCGCTTCACATTCCGGTAGAGAGCGTAGAGGTC